>JASJCC010000148.1 GCA_030066175.1 Paracoccaceae bacterium
CCCTGGCATAGTGACCGACTCGAAGGAGACGGTGTCCCTGCGCGCGGGCACCAGACGGTCGCCCAGGCTGATATCGGTACGTTTGAACCAGATCCCGTGCTCGGCCGAAGCCGGGCGAATGGTCAGCTTTGCCGGCAGGCCCGAATGCAGGCCCTTGCCTTGGAAACTGATCGCTGATCGGATCGTGGTTTGCACGTACTTACCTTCGCTGTCCCGGCGCCCCTTTGTGGCGGACGCTCTTTGGCAGGTTAACTACTGAAGGCGGGCGGGTGGCTCAAATCAAAGATTGTAACTGTATGAAACATGCTTCGTGATCGATCGGCAAAACCCCGCGCATGTTGAATTCCAAGCCTATAAGGCTATGAAAAGAATAGAAAAACGCCCCTCTGATCGAGGGGCGTTTTGGCGCTGATTGCGACGATTGTCAGTTGGCCTGGCGGCGCAGGAAGGCCGGAATTTCGATCTTTTCCTGATCGGGATCGACCTCGTCCTGCGGGATCGGCGCCGGCTGATGCGTCTGCACTGGCGGCTGCTGGCGGCGTTGGGCCACAGGCGGCTGATCGCCATGGCCGGTCATGCGACCGATGAGCGAATTGATGCCAAAGCGCGATTTTTCCGCCTCTTTCGGCGCGGCGGGCTGCGGCTCGGGCGCGGCGGGGCGTTCGACCACGCCGGTGCTGCGGGCCGCGGCGGCCTGCAACCGGGCCAGCGTTTCCGGCGAGGGTGTGCCCGGGGTCTGCGCACGCGGGGCGACAAAGCTGTCGGGTTCGGCATCCAGGCTGTCTTCGCGCGGCTGGAATTCTGCGACCCGCGGCTGGTACGCCGGCGGCGGCAGATCGTCTTCGACCTGCGGGGCCTCATCTTCAAAGATGGTTTCCATCTGCTCTTCTGCGGCCGCGCGCTCGGCGTTCAGCTCTTCGAAGAGCGATGGCTCGTCTTCCTGCAGCGGTGCCTCTGCGGTGGCGACAACCGGCGCGGGCTCGGGCGCGGGCACCGTTTCGGGCGTGGCCGGTTCGGCGCTGACATGCTGGGTCAGCGGCTGGGCCAGGCTGCGGCGCGGCAGCGGGGTTTCTGCCGCTTCGGTCACGTCGATACCGGTTGCGACGACCGACACGCGCATGGTGCCGTCCATGCCGTCATCCAGGGTCGAACCGACGATGATGTTGGCATCGGCATCCACCTCTTCGCGGATCCGGTTGGCGGCCTCGTCAAGTTCGAACAGCGTCAGGTCATGCCCGCCGGTGATGTTGATCAGTACGCCCTTGGCCCCGCGCAGCGAAATCTCATCCAGCAGTGGGTTGGCGATGGCCTTTTCGGCGGCCTGGATGGCGCGATCTTCGCCCTCGCTTTCGCCGGTGCCCATCATCGCCTTGCCCATTTCGTCCATCACCGCGCGAACATCGGCAAAGTCGAGGTTGATCAGGCCCGGGCGCACCATCAGGTCGGTCACGCCTTTGACGCCTTGGTAAAGCACGTCATCGGCCATGCTGAAGGCTTCGGTAAAGGTGGTTTTTTCGTTGGCCAGGCGGAACAGGTTCTGGTTGGGGATGATGATCAGCGTGTCGACGACCCGCTGCAGGCTTTCAACGCCATCTTCGGCCTGGCGCATCCGCTTGCCACCTTCGAACTGAAAGGGCTTGGTCACCACGCCGACGGTCAGAACCCCCAGCTCACGCGCGGCCTGTGCGATGATCGGAGCGGCCCCGGTGCCGGTGCCCCCGCCCATGCCGGCGGTGATGAAACACATATGCGCGCCTGCAAGGTGATCGACGATCTGCTCGATGCTTTCCTCGGCCGCCGCCGCGCCGACGCTGGCGCGGGCGCCTGCCCCCAGCCCCTCGGTCACCTTGACGCCCAGCTGTACCCGGCTGTTGGCCGCGCTTTGTTGCAGCGCCTGCGCATCGGTGTTGGCCACCACGAAATCGACGCCATCCAGCGCCTTTTCGATCATGTTGTTGACCGCGTTGCCGCCTGCGCCGCCGACACCAAAGACGGTGATCCGGGGTTTGAGGTCGTCTTGTCCGGGCATTCCAAGGTTCAGTGTCATCGATCTGTCCGCCTGTCATTTTGGGCCACGATTCCGGCCCTTTTTCGCACCTTATCCCCCAAGTATTACCGTTCAGCAGCCTCAGCGTCACGCAAAAAACGCCATTTTGCCACCAAATGTGGCCGAATTCTGGCATTATCACGCGGTATTTCGCCGATAACGCCAGATATTGCGTTCACCAGTTATCGCGGAACCATTGCACCGCGCGCTTAAAGCTGCGCGCGGGGTACCGGTCGACCGGAATTTCGAAATCCCACCATTCATCCTGCGGATAGGCGGCAAAGAGGCAGAGCCCCACCGCGCTGGCAAAGCCCGGGCCGGTGGCGGCCTGAGGCAGGCCGTGCACCCGCAGCGGGCGGCCCAGCCGAACCTGTTGGCCAAGGATCTTGCTCGCCAGTCCGTCAAGCCCTGGGATCTGGCTCGCCCCGCCGGTCAGCACGATCTGCTGGCTGGGCAGGTGGTCGAACCCGGCGGCATCGAGCCGCGCGCGCACCTCTTCGAGGATTTCTTCGACCCGGGGGCGCATGATGCCGATCAGCTCGGCCCGGCTGACGGTGCGGCGGTCATGTTCCCAATCGCCGGTCTCACCGCCAATCTCGATCATCTCGCGATCGTCCATGCCGGTGGCGACCACGCCGCCGTAGAACGTCTTGATCCGCTCGGCGGTGGCCATGGGCACTTGCAGGCCCATCGAGATGTCGCTGGTGACGTGATCCCCGCCCATGCGCACCGCATCGCCATAAATCATGTGTTTCTTGATAAAGATCGACACGCCGGTGGCGCCGCCGCCCATATCGATGCAGGCAGCCCCCAGCTCTTGTTCATCCTCCACCAGAGACGCTGTACCCGACACGTACGCCGAAGACGCAAGCCCGGCGAGTTCCAGGTCACAGCGCTTGACGCAATGGGCGAGGTTCTGGATCGCCTGCGCATCCACGGTCAGCATATGCATGTCCGAGGAAAGCTCATTGCCGATCTGGCCGCGAGGGTCGATCAGCCCGCTGCGGTGATCGAGCGCAAAGTTCACCGGCTGGGCGTGCAGCACCTCGCGCCCATGGCCGAAATCCGGCACGTCGCAGGCCGACAGCACCCGCGCAACGTCCTGTTCGTCCACCGTCATCCCCGCCACTTCGACCTGGCCGTCGAGGCCATAGCTGCGCGGCTCGGCGCCGGAAAAACAGGCGATCACATGGTCGACGCGAATGCCCGCCATCTTCTGCGCGGCCTGCACCGCGGTGCGAATGGCGCGCTCGGTCTCACCCATCGATTCGATCTCGCCAAAGCGCACCCCGCGTGACCGCGTGGTGGCGGCACCGATGACGCGAAAGCCCGACTGTCCCGCCAAAGGCCCGCCGTCCTCCTCGTCCCGTTCGGTGCCGTCAAAGCGCAGGACCAGGCACGCGATCTTGGAGCTGCCCACATCCAGGATCGCCACCACACCCCGTTGCATCGCGGCCTTGCGCATGTTCCGCATTGCCCGCTGGGATTCGTAGAGCTCGATCATTGTTCCTGGTCTCCAACCTCTAAGGCCCTGATACGCCACATTTCTTCGGTCGCATGTTGGGTCATGCGCAGTGTCGGCCGTTGCGGCAGACGCAGATCCACTGTCACCAAGTCACGCGCCAGCATATCGACCGCCTGATCCATCGCGATGGCGCGTTCCAGCGCCTGAACGGCGCCCTCTTCGGGCAGCAGCAGCCGTTGGCCGCGGTTCAGCACCACGTCCCAGCGCCGCGCGCCCATACGTTCAAATCCGCGCAGACGCGGGATCAGGGGGCCCATTACCTTGTAGAGCGCCAGCGCCTCACCCACCGCGTCCTCGGCCCCTGCCCCGGCAATCACCGGCAAGGCGGGAAAGGCACCGCGACCCGCGGCCGGACCGACCAGCACACCACCCTTGTCAAGCAATTCCAACCCACCGTCATGGCGCCAGAGCACCACCGGGCGGCGTTCGGTAACATCGACCTGCAGCACCCCGCCCTGGCGCACCCGCAGATGCGCCTTTTTCACCGGATCAAGGCCAACAACGACCTCGTGCAGCTGGTCAAGATCGAGGTCGAAGGAACTGAGCGGGAAATCCAGCGCCAGCACTTCGCGGATGTCTTCGGCCACGTTGTCGGACGCGCCGTCGATCGCCATCATCGACACTTGGAATTCCGGCCGGCTTTCGATCTCGGCGCGGATGTCGGCGACCATCAGGGTGAACGCCTCGCGGTTTTCATCGACCGACAGCCACCAGGTGGCGGCGCCAAAGGTCAACGCAAAAGGCAGGCCCACCCGCAAGGTCAGCCGGAAAAGCGGCGTCAGCATCAGCCGCTCCAGCCGGTATTTCAGACGTGACGGCGCGGGGTCAAAGCGGGTCATCGGTTGCATGACGCGTCCTCCACCATCCAGGCGCACATCTCGGCAAAGCTGATGCCCACCGCCTGGCCCTGTTCGGGGCTGAGCGAGGTTGGCGTCATGCCGGGCTGGGTGTTGGTTTCTAGAAGGATCAACCCGTCGAGGCCGCGCGCCTCGTCCCAGCGGAAATCGGTGCGGCTGACCCCGCGACACCCCAGCGCCTCATGCGCGCGCAGGGCATAGTCCATACAGGCGTCAAAGATCTCTTGCGGTAATTCGGCCGGGCAGACATGGCGCGAACCGCCCTCGGAATACTTGGCGTCGTAGTCGTACCAGCCATCGGTCAGGATATCGGTCACGGTCAGCGCCCGGTCGCCCATCACCGTCGTCGTCAGCTCCCGCCCCGGGGCGTAGGCCTCGACCATCACTGTCTCTGGCATGTCCTCCGACAGCTGCGGCGGGCCATTGCTGGCCTCATGCACCAGGTAGACGCCGACTGAGGAGCCTTCGTTATTCGGTTTGACCACATAAGGCGGCGCCATCACGTGGCGTTCCCGCACCTCATCGCGGGAGGCCAGAAGACTGTCAACCACCGGCAGGCCGTGGTTACGATAGGCGTCTTTGGCGCGTTCCTTGTCCATCGCAAGGGCCGAGGACAAAACGCCCGAATGCGTGTAAGGCAGGCCGATCCATTCCAGCAGGCCCTGGACACAGCCATCCTCACCCCAGCGGCCATGCAGAGCGTTGAAAGCGACATCCGCGCCCGCCTCGCGCAATTGCTGCACAAGGTCCGGGCCGGCATCGACCTCTGTCACCTCAAAACCGTATTCCCGCAAAGCCGCGGCGCATTCGCGCCCTGAACTCAACGACACCTCACGCTCGGCCGAGGGGCCGCCCATCAATACCGCCACTTTGGGGAGTGCCCTGCTCGACATTCCCAAACCGCCTCAATGTCCCGGGGTTTCAACCCCTTGTTATACTTGCAACCTGCCTGTGGTCGCCCGGGTGATCACCACCCAAAGTTGCGGACGTTTGCCGCCCTTATTCCGACGCCGGTTCCCCGACGCGCATGATTTCCCAGTGTAACTCTATTCCGCTGTGTTGGAAAACCTTTTTTCGCACCTCTTCACCCAGCCCTTCGAGGTCCGCCGCCGTAGCCTCGCCAGTATTGACGAGGAAATTGGAGTGTTTGGGGCTCATCTGGGCACCACCGATGCTGGCGCCACGCATGCCGGCGTCATCGATCACCTTCCAGGCTTTGAGCTCATGCGTGTCGTCGGCATGCCCTGTGCTGCTGAAGCCTGCGGGGTTGCGAAAGGTGCTGCCGGCGGTGCGGTCTTTGGTGGGCTGCGTCTCATCCCGCTTTTGCAGCTGGGTTTGCATCCGGGCGGCGAGGTCTTCGGGATCCCCCTCGGGGCCTTCGAACACCGCTTCAAAGAGCACCCAGCCATCGGGCAGATCACTTTGACGGTAGGCGAATTGCAGATCCTCGGGGCTGAGCGTGAAGATCTCACCCTGCCGCGTCACCGCGCGGGCGTGGATCAGGTGATCGGCGACATAAGAGCCATAGCACCCCGCATTCATCCGCACCGCCCCGCCGATCGAGCCTGGGATGGTCCGCAGGAATGTCAGATCAACGCCCGCTTCCGCCGCACGTTTCGCCACATGCGCATCAAGTGCCGCGGCGCCCGCCGTCACACGGGTGCCGTCCACCGTGATGGTGTTGAACCCCCGCCCCAGCCGGATCACCACGGCGCGGATGCCGCCATCACGCACAATCAGATTGCTGCCCACCCCCATGGGAAAGACCGGAACGGACGGGTCGAGCGCGGCCAGAAACTCTTGCAAGTCCTGCAAATCCGCCGGCTGAAACAGCCAATCCGCCGGGCCACCCACGCGCAGCCAGGTCAGATCGTTCAGCGGCCGGTTCGGCGTCAAGCGCCCGCGCGGGGTGGGAAGGGACATCATGCCTCGTGTGCTAGAGCCGCGCGCGTCCGAGGGCAAGGGCGGTTTGCCGCCTAGCGCCCCAGCAACCCGCGCAACCAGCGCAAAAGGTAGCGCACCGGCCAGCGCAAAACGCTCATCCCGGCGGCCAGCGCCAGAAGGCCGACAAACCATCCGTTTTCCCAGAACGTCCAAACCAGCAGCGGCAGGCCCAGCGCGATCAGGATATACGCCCGCGTCCAGTGATTGTCGCGCGACGGGATCATCGCCAGTACGTTGGCCAGCAAGAGCCAGACAAAGACCAGGATCAGCGACAGGTTCATTTCGGCACCTCAGGGTTCTGCCCGCGTGCGCGTTTCCAGAAATAGCGCAGCGGGTTGCGGAACATCGACAGAAAGGCAAAGACGCCAAAGGCTGTCCAGAGCCAGCCGTGCTGGAGGCCGATCCAGAGGATCAGCGGTGGGGCGCTGAGCAGCAGCGCAACGCCGGGCACGTATTGCCGCCGCATCGGCAGCATCGCGACGATGGCCGAGGCCAGAACCCAAAGCGCGCCGCAAATCAGCGCCCAGCTCATAACAGGATGTCCCAGCTGAGGGCCGCAAGCGCGAGGATCAGGCCGCTGACCGGCACCAGCATCGGCACGCGGAACGCGGCCTCGGGCACCTGGCGTTTCATCGCGATGAGGGCGGCATTGACCAGCACAAAGACGCTGAGCAGCACGGTCGAGGTCGCCTCGGCCAGTGTGGCCAGCGGCAGGGTCAGCGCGCCGATGATCGCCGCGCTTCCCACCAGAAGCGTCGCCAGCAGCGGCGTGCCAAAGCGCGGATGCGCGTGGTGAAAGATCTTGAGCGCAGTGCTGCGGCGCCCCAACCCGAACAGCACCCGTGACGCCATGACGATCTGCGCCAAGACGCCGTTGAGCGCCGCAAATACGGCAATCGCCGCCAGAAACCGGCCCTCGCCGCCTTGGGTCGCCGCCCAGACCAGCGCGAGAGGCTGTTCGGACCCGGCGAGTTCAGAAGCCGATACGGCGCGGAGGGCGGCCCAGGCGACCAGCGTGTAAAGCAGGGTCACGATCACCAAAGCCATAAGGATCGCGCGGGGCATGGTGCGTTCGGGGTCGCGTACCTCTTCGGCCATGTTGACGATGTCTTCGAACCCGATAAAGGCGAAGAAGGCTAGCACCGCCCCCGCCCCCAGTCCGGCCAAGGGGATGGCGCCGGTAAACGCAGGCGTCACCGGGGCGGACGTCGCACCGGCCCAGACGATCAGCGCGAGGCCCACCACCTCGATCACGGTGAAGACGGCGGCCAAAGCGAGGCTCTCCAACACGCCGAACACTGCCACCGCGATCAGCGTCAGGCCCAGCCCGGCGATCACCGGGGCCGCGGGCAGGTCGATGATCCCAAGCAAGTACCCCGCCCCGCCGCGCAGCACGGCGGCAGCGGACACCATGCCGGCCAGTACAATTGCCAGACCAACGATCACCCCCAACCAGTCGCGCTGAAAACCGCGGGCGACGAAAGCGGCCTCACCGGCCGCTTCGGGAAAACGGGTGGAAAACTCGGCATAGCTCAGCGCCGAGGGGGCCGCGATCAGCCCGGCGATCAGGAACGACAACGGCGACCAGCTGCCCGCCTCTGCCGCTACCGCGCCGATCAGCACGTAGATGCCGGCGCCGACCATGACGCCGACGCCGTAGGCGGTCAGCAGGCCCAGACCGATCTGCCGTTTCAGCGCCTCTGCCATGCCTGCCTTTCGCCTTTGCGCCTGTGGGTCAGTCGATCACCGTCACGCTGACCATGCGGTCGGGTGCGCCCACGACCGCGCCATTGCGGCCCTCGCCGCGCTTGATGGCGTCGACAACGTCCATGCCTTCGGTCACGCGGCCAATCACCGTGTATTGCCCGTTCAGAAAGTAGCCCGGTGCGAACATGATGAAGAACTGCGAATTGGCGCTGTCGGGATCTTGCGCGCGGGCCATGCCGACGATGCCACGTTCGAACGGTTCGTTCGAAAACTCGGCCGCAAGGTCCGGCCGGTCCGACCCGCCGCGCCCCGCCATACGCATATCGCCGCCCATCTTGCCGAACTGCACATCCCCGGTCTGCGCCATAAAGCCGTCGATCACCCGGTGAAAGACCACGTCATTATAGGCCCCTTCGGCCGCCAAACCGGTGATCTGTTCCACATGCCCGGGGGCCACGTCCTCCAACAGGTCGATGGTGATTGTGCCATTGGCGCCCTCACCCGCGACCTCGATCTGCAGCCCAGCGGCCAGCGCGGGGCTGGCAAGCAGGCTGAACGCAAACGCAAGCTTACGCATCGGCGGCCACCTTGACGCTGATCATCCGGTCGGGGTTGGCGGGCGGTTCACCGCGGGTGATGGCGTCCACATGCTCCATCCCGCTGATCACGCGGCCATAGACGGTGTATTGCCCGTTGAGGAAATCATTGTCCTTGAAGTTGATGAAGAACTGGCTGTTGGCCGAGTTGGGGTTTTGCGACCGTGCCGCCCCCAGTGTCCCCCGCGCATGCGGCACACGCGAAAACTCCGCAGGCAAATCCGCGAGGTCCGACCCGCCGGTGCCGGCGCGGCGCAGGTTGAAGTCTTTTTCCATATTGCCATGCGCCACGTCCCCGGTCTGCGCCATAAAGCCGTCGATCACCCGGTGAAAGCAGACATTGTCATACGCCCCGGCGCGCGCGAGCTCTTTCATCCGCGCTGTATGCTCGGGCGCCACGTCGGGCAAAAGCTCGATGGTTACAGTGCCGTCTTTCAGCTCCATCAGGATGGTGTTTTCGGGGTCGTTGATCTCGGCCATGCCGCTCTCCTTTGTCTGTTTGGCACAGAGGTAGCCTGCCCCGTGCGCAATGCCAAGACACCGCACAGCAGGTGGATTGACGGGCGGGCATTCTCGGGGCAGTCAATGGGGGCGATTTTTGCGGGGGGATGAGTGATGGCGTGGAAAACGCTCGACGATATGGATCTCAAGGACCAGCGCGTGCTGACGCGGGTCGATATCAATGTGCCGGTCGAAAATGGCGAGGTCACCGACGCCACGCGGATCGAACGGATTGCCGCCACCGTGCAGGATATCCTGTCGCGCGGCGGGCAGCCGGTGCTGTTGGCGCATTTCGGCCGGCCTAAAGGGGAGCGCCGGCCCGAGATGTCGTTGCAGCCGCTGATCCCCGCGTTGGAGGCGGTTTTGGGCGCCGATGTGGTCTTTGCCGCCGATTGCATTGGTCCCGCCGCGCAAACCGTGGTTGCTGCGCTGCAGCCGGGTCAGGTGGCTTTGCTGGAGAATACGCGGTTCCATCCCGGTGAGGAAAAGAACGACCCTGATCTCGCGGGTGAGATGGCCAAGCTGGGGGACATCTTCTGCAACGATGCGTTTTCCGCCGCGCACCGGGCGCATGCCTCGACCGAGGGACTGGCAAAACTGTTGCCGTCCTGCGCCGGCCGGCTGATGCAGGCGGAGCTCTCGGCCCTGGAAGCCGCGCTGGGGTCGCCGGAGCGCCCGGTGATGGCCGTGGTGGGCGGCGCGAAGGTGTCGACCAAGCTCGAGCTGCTGGGCAACCTGGTGG
>JASJCC010000145.1 GCA_030066175.1 Paracoccaceae bacterium
ATCTCGCGCAGGCGCCGCTTGGCGCGGTTGCGGGCAATGGCGTTGCCGACCTTCTTTGAACAGGTAAAGCCGACGCGCACACCCTCCGCCTCACCATCCGCGCGTTTGCGGGCCTGCAGCACAAAGGCGTCGCAATGCATCCGTGCCCCGCGCGCCGCTTTCAGGAAATCGGCGCGCTTGGTCAGCCTGCCAACACGCGACAAAGCCGCCTCGGGGGCATCCGGGGCGGCTGTCATCGGTGTCATCATGGCAAGATCAGGCCCGCGCATCGGCAGACCCAAGGCGCGGCTTACGCGCTCAGCGACTTGCGGCCACGCGCGCGGCGGGCGTTCAGGATCTTGCGGCCGGCCTTGGTGGCCATGCGCGCACGGAAACCATGGCGGCGCTTGCGAACCAGGTTCGACGGCTGAAATGTACGTTTCACGGGCTTGCTCCGGTCATTGGGCCCAAACGCGCGAGTCAGCGGGGCCTCAGGGGTATTCGAAGCTCGCTCTATAGGCAGCAGCCTTGCGCTTGTCAAACGCCCTAAGCCCCGGAATGCAACATTTCCGCGCCGATTTGCGCTGCCAAATGTTTCAGTCTGGCTGTTTGCCCCCGAAATCCTCACGCTTGGCCACACCGTTGATCAAGCGGGCGTGAAGATGGTGTTTCCGGGGCAGACCAAAGCGCATGTTCTGCTCAACACTGCATCACCCGGAGACGCCCAGAGATGACCGATATGACAACCGCCCCGCCGCAAGGCCTGAAACGCCACCTGCCTTTGCTGACCATCCTTGTGGTCGGGGTGATCGGCTTTTTCACCCTGCGCGATTACCTGACGTTCGACACGCTGCGCGACAACCGCGAAGCGCTGCTGGCCTACCGCGATTCGCACTACCTGTGGATGGTGGGTGCCTTCATGCTGGCCTATGTGGTCATCGTCGCCTTCTCGTTGCCCGGTGCAACCATCGCGACGCTGACCGGCGGGTTTCTCTTTGCGACCTTCCCCGGGGCGCTCTTCAACATCACCGCGGCCACCATCGGGGCGACAATCATCTTTCTCGCCGCCCGCTGGGGGCTGGGCGAACGGCTTGCCGCCAAGATGGAATCCAGCGACGGGGCTGTGAAAAAGATCAAAGATGGGATCGACGAAAACCAGTGGTCGATGCTGTTCCTGATCCGTCTGGTACCGGCGGTACCGTTCTTTGTCGCCAACCTTGTGCCAGCCTTTGTCGGTGTGCCGCTCTGGCGCTTTGTCGTCACCACTTTCCTCGGGATCATCCCGGGTGGTGTGGTCTACACCTCGGTCGGCGCTGGCCTGGGCGAAGTGTTTGAGCGTGGTGAGACGCCCAATCTCGGCATCATCTTTGAGCCGCACATCCTGCTGCCAATCCTCGGCCTATGTGTGCTGGCCGCTCTGCCCATCGTGCTCAAGGCCGTCCGCGGCAAGAAAGGGCTGTGACCATGGAAACGATCAAGACGGATATCCTGGTCATCGGCGCAGGTTCTAGTGGGCTTTCGGTTGCCGCGGGGGCGGTGCAGATGGGGGCCGATGTGACTCTGCTTGAAGGTCACAAGATGGGCGGTGACTGCCTGAACTACGGCTGTGTGCCGTCCAAAGCGCTGATCGCCAGCGGCAAGGTCGCTTACGGAATGACCCACGCGAGCGACTATGGCATCGCCAATGCCACGCCGCAGGTCGATTACGCCGCCGCCAAAGATCACGTTGCCGGTGTCATCGACACCATCGCTCCGGTCGACAGCCAGGAACGGTTCGAGGGGCTCGGTGTCCGGGTGATCCGCGAGTTCGGCAAGTTCATCGATGCCGAAACGGTCGAGGCCGGCGACTACCGCATCAAGGCCCGCCGCATCGTCATCGCCACTGGTTCATCACCGTTTGTCCCGCCCATCCCCGGGCTCGACACGGTGCCTTACCTGACCAACGAGTCGCTGTGGGAGCTGCGTGAACGCCCCGAGCATCTGCTGGTCATCGGTGGCGGCCCGATTGGGATGGAAATGGCGCAGGCGCATCGGCGCCTCGGCAGCCAGGTGACCGTGATCGAAGGTATGAAGGCGCTGGGCAAGGATGACCCGGAAATGGCCAACGTGGTGCTGGAGACGCTGCGCGAGGAAGGTATCGAGATCGTCGAGGACGCGCTGGTCACAGAAGTGCGCCACGCGACACAGGAATCCCCCCGTCCCGGCCCCCGCGCCGGGACCTCCCCCGCCGAGGCTGAGGCCCCGGATCAAGTCCGGGGCGCGATGGGCGATGGGGTCGAGGTGGTCACGCAAGACGGACGTGTCTTTCAGGGCTCTCACATCCTTGTCGCTGTCGGGCGCAAGGCCAATATCGATGGGCTCGACCTCGACAAGGCAGGGATCAAGACCACGCGCACTGGAATCGAAGTCGACGCCAGCCTCAAGACCGCCAACAAACGTGTCTACGCCATTGGTGACGTGGCGGGTGGGCTGCAATTCACCCATGTGGCAGGCTATCACGCCGGCATCGTCATCCGCTCCGCGCTCTTTGGTTTTCCCGCCAAGGCCAAGACCAACCACATCCCCTGGGCCACCTACACCCAGCCGGAACTAGCCCAGGTTGGCCTAACCGAGGCGCAGGCCAGGAAAGAGCACGGGATCAACCTCGAAGTGCACCGCTTTCATTTTCACCACAACGATCGGCTGATCGCCGAGCGCAAGACCCGCGGGCAGATCAAGGTGATGGTGGTCAAAGGTAAACCCGTCGGTGTCTCTATCGCGGGGCACCAGGCTGGTGAGCTGATCAACCTCTGGTCGCTGGTAATCGCCAACGGGCTCAAGATGAGCCATGTGTCGAACATGGTCTCGCCCTATCCCACGGTGGGGGAGATCAACAAACGCGCCGCCGGGGCCTATTTCACCCCACGGCTCTTCGAAAATGATACCGTCAAGAAAGTGGTCAGGCTGGTGCAACGCTGGCTGCCATGAGACAAGGGTGACATGCTGAATTCGCTTTCAGGCCGCTTTCTGATCCTGACGACCATCTTCGTCATGCTGGCCGAGGTGCTGATTTTTGTGCCTTCGGTCGCGCGCTATCGCGAGGATTACCTTTTGGCGCGCCTGGAACGGGCGCAGATTGCGTCGCTGGCGCTTTTGGCCGATGACATGATCAATGCCGAGCTTGAGGCTGAGCTGTTGGACAATGCCGGTGTCTTCAACGTCGCCCTGCGTCGCGATGAGGCCCGTCAGCTTGTGCTCTCCTCTCCGATGCCCGGGGAAGTGTCGCAAAGCTTTGACCTGCGCGATCCGCCCGCGCTGGAGCTGATCGCCGACGCCATGGGCCGTCTGGCCACACCCGAACCAGAGACGATCCGCGTGATCGGCAGCCCTTTGCGCGACGCAGGCCTGCTGATCGAGGTCACCATGGACACACGCGAACTGCGCATGGCGATGGTGGATTACGGCTTGCGCATCCTTGTCCTGTCGGCGGTGATCTCGATCATCACCGCGGTGCTGTTGTTCCTCGCCGTCCGCGTGCTGCTGGTCAAACCGATCAAGGGCGTGGTCGGACATATGCAACGCTATGCCGGCGCGCCCGAGGACGCCCGCCAGATCATCGAACCCTCCGCCGGCGTGACCGAACTGCGCGAGGCTGAAGAAGCGTTGCAGTCGCTGCAAACACAGCTGACCCAGGCTTTGAAGCAGAAAGACAGGCTGGCGCAGCTGGGTGGCGCCGTCGCCCGGGTCAGCCACGATCTGCGCAACATCCTGACCTCGGCGCAGCTCTTTACCGACCGGATCGAGATGTCCGAGGATCCCACCGTAAAACGCATGGCGCCCAAGCTGGTGAACTCGATCACCCGGGCGGTGTCGCTGTGTGAAAACACCCTGGCTTTTGGCCGGGCCGAGGAACCTGCGCCGACGCTGACGCTCTTCAACCTTGCGGGGTTGGTTTCGGATGTGCTGGATGCCGAGCGGCTGGCGATCGGGGACTATGACCTGAGCCTGTCCGAAGACATCCCCGCGGGAATGATGGTGCGCGGCGACCCCGAACAGCTCTACCGCGCCATTTCGAACCTCGTGCGCAACGCCCGCCAGGCCATCGTCGGCTCTGGCAAACCTGGTGAGATCAACGTCGCCGCCACAACGCAAGATACCGACTGGGTGATCACCATAACCGATACCGGCCCCGGCCTGCCGCCCAAGGCGCGCGAACACCTGTTCCAGCCGTTCCAGGGCGGGGTCCGCAAAGGTGGGTCGGGCCTCGGCCTCGCCATCGTCGCCGAACTGATCCGCGGGCACGGCGGTAAGCTCGACCTCGCCCGCAGCGACGACAGCGGAACCTGCTTCGAAATCCGCCTGCCGATGGGAGATGTCGGCTGAGAGCCGCCGGATATGGCGCGCGTTGCCGGTACAATAAGGTCAGGCCCTCGCACCGTACGGCGCCTCATGCGTTGGCCAAGCCAGCTAACCACATCCAAAGTGCCCAAACGGGTGGTCACTGTTTCGGTGCACATCACCGAACCCGCACCCACCCACCGGCAAAAACCGGCAATCTGCTCTTGCAATGCTCCGGCGCAGGGTCTAAGTCCACGCTCTGTGGACCGATAGCTCAGCTGGATAGAGTACTTGACTACGAATCAAGGGGTCGGGGGTTCGAATCCTCCTCGGTCCGCCACTTTCCCCTTTTCGTGACATTGATGAAGTTACCCTTAGTGGCACAACCTGTTGGTTTTGTGGTATTTCGCTTCGTCTGGCAATCTGTTGCATTTTATTCGGTTGCACCCATATTCTTCCAGAAAGTGGTAGATTTCGTGGTATTTTCAGATGGCGGCGCTGGGCGGCAAACTCACAAAGCGACTGGTGGAGAATCTGGGGCCGGGGCGACATGGTGATGGTGCTGGCCTTTACCTCGTTGTAGACCCATCAAGAGCGCGGCGCTGGATTGTGCGCGTCACGGTCAAGGGTCAGCGCAACAAGCGCGGTGCGCCTCTGAGAACCGATTTCGGGTTGGGAGGGGCCGATGTGGTCACGCTGAACCAAGCGCGTGAGCGGGCGTTGGAATATCGCCGGATGGCGAAATCCGGTCTGAACCCGCGATTCAACGCGGCCCGCGAAATCCCGACCTTCGAGGAGTTGAGCCGTCAGGTCCACATTGACCGCCTGCCGACCTGGAAAAACGCAAAGCATGGTCAGCAATGGCTGAACACGTTGCGAGACTATGCCTTTCCAAAAATCGGACGGATGTCTGTCGATGCCGTGGGTCAGCATGAGGTGCTGATGTGCCTGTCGCCCATTTGGACCGAGAAGCACGAAACCGCAAAGCGCCTCGCCCAGCGCATCAAGACGGTTCTGGATGTGGCGAAATCCAAGGGGTTCCGGTCTGGCGAGAACCCGGTAACCGCTATCCGCGACGCAAAGGTGCTACCGCAGGTAAACGCCAAGGCAAAGCACCATGACTCGATGCCTTGGAAGGATGTGCGAGAATTCTATGCCGAATTGGCCGCGCGTTCAGCTACTGCCGCTAAGGCGCTGCAATTCGCGATATTAACGGCCTGCCGTACCTCAGAGGTGCTAATGGCGAAATGGGATAAGTTTGATTTTGATGCGCGGGTTTGGAACATCCCGGCGGACCGAATGAAGGGCGGTGTGGTCCATCGGGTGCCGTTGACTGATGAAATGCTGCGCATTTTGGGACCGATGCGGGCCATAGCGTCACAGTATGTCTTTGAAGGACAGAAACGCCACAAGCCGCTCAGCAACATGTCCATGCTTATGCTCCTGCGCCGCATGGGGCATGAGGAGTTCACGGTACATGGGTTCCACAGCACTTTCCGCGATTGGGCCTCAGAGGCCGCTGGTGCGCCGCGTGAGGTAGCTGAAGCGGCGCTGGCGCATCAAGTGGGTTCGGAGGTCGAGCGGGCGTATGCACGTTCGGATTTGTTGGAGCGGCGGCAAGCCTTGATGGAGAAATGGACAAGTTTCCTTTCTTCGTGAATTTGAGGACCAAAGACCTCGGAGAGAACGCTGTATGGAGTCTGATGAAAAACCCAATGTTGAACTCGTCAAGTGGCTCAGCATTGAAGAGTGGAACAATCGAGAGCGCGACAAGGTGCGCGAACAATACAGCACCTTTGAGCAGCTTGCGTCGGCTATTGATGAACGTGGACCATACGAAATCGAAACAGACCGGGCAAACCAATACTTCGTACGGGCATCTGGGAAGTTCGAGAATGGGATTGTGGTTCCTAGGCAGTCCGGGCTGAACGTGCGGCGCATATATATTGACCCTGAGACCTTTGATCTAACGTATGGGGATGTCGCTGGATGTGTGGACCACTTATTGAGTAATAACGCTATTGGGCCAGAGGTGGAATTAGCGCACGTCCGAGACTTTGCTATTGCCCAGAATCTAAAGCCGGATTCTGTGGATGAAGATAGGAAATACGAGCGTGACGAAATTGATGCGGTTGCATGTCTTCAAATGATACAAATAATGGAGAAATTCGTTCAAGACTATTCGGAGTCCGAAGACTTCATTAAGTTTATCTTTGCGGTCGGGTTCACGGCAGGGCGAAACTTTTCCAGCCTACAGAATGCCACAACACTCGAATCTTATGCCCGAAGTGCCATGGTCACTGAACAAAAAAACAAAGAAAATCGAGCAAGAGGCACTGATGCGACCCGGCAAAAAGCGGAACAGTTAAGAAAAAATGCCTTCAGCTGTTTGCAGAATTATACCGGAAGAACGGGCCGCGCTTGTTGCTCGCTACTGGCGACTCTAAAGCAGAAGCGCTGATGAAAGCTGCGCTGACAAAATGGCCCAATGACTTTCAGCGAGGCGGCAAGCCATACAGAAAGGAATGGTTTTTGAAGCATGTTATTGAAGATCGGCGGCTTGATATTGCAGAAGCTATAGAATTGACGAGTGACAAAAAAGGCTAAAGCCTTTTTCATTTCTTGGAGAATGCTCTAGCTAGTATAGCTTTTTTGTATGGCTATAGACGCAGAAACGAGTTTTGCTCATCCAAAAAAATAAGCAAAATAAGCGGCCATTAGCAACCACCTAAAGAAGGGAAAAGCCGATGGCAAAAGGCCAGATGCACCGCAGTTGCATCTTTGATGATGACCGCATCTTCTTCCCGGAAGACCCGGAAATGCGTGTCTTTGGGAGCACTGAAAAACTCGCTCAATGGCGGCACTGCATGACCGGGCCAGCGTTCATACGTATTGGACGGCGCATTGGTTATCATGGCTCTGACCTGAATGCCTATCTCTCTGCGCAGCGAACCGACCCGAACTCGGAGGTGGTGTAATGAAAAACCCCAACTCCGCAAGCGGGGCCGGGGCCTTTCCAGTGACATCAACTGCCACCCTAGCAAGTACAGAAGATGCCTCGCTTGGCCGCGCCTTCGCAACTCAAATCGAACGGCGGTTCCGCTGGTGCAAACTCAGCAACTCGGTTCAGCCCTTGAAACTCAGAAATGGGGTAGTGACCGATGACTAAGCACTGGCATAGCAACCGCACGCAAATCTACTGGACCTGCAAGGCCCTGGTGGAAGGTCGTACCATCACCCATTGGGACGAAATCGGTGAGGTGCGCGGATGGCGCCTTGGCGCAATCATCCACAATCTGCGTCACAAGTATGGTTGGCCGGTTGAGGCTGACTATCGAGGCCCGGAGAACATCACGCACTACCGGCTGGTTGGGCGTCCTGACTGGCGGACACTCAACTTCCCGCGTTCGGCTAAGCCGCTAGGCGACGAACTGCGGGAAGCGTCCACACAGGCGCAGAGCGGCGCGCTGGGCGCGTTTGCCGCCTTCCTGGGGGTATCCGATGGGGAGGAGTAAACACCGCAAGGAGGGGCAGTTTTTGCCCCTCCCATACGCTCAGTTGAGAAGCCCCGCTTGGCGGTCGCTGTCGGGTGCTGCTGTGCGCCTTTGGCTGGAACTCCGCACCCGCTACAAAGGTGGCAACAATGGCGTGCTGACGCTTTCCTATGCGGAGGCTGGTGAGGTGCTGGGCATGGGCAAGGCGACGGTCCAGCGGGCATATCAGGAGCTTGTCAAACATGGCTTTCTGGTGCTGGAGAAGGAGGACAACTGGTATCACCGGCGCGCGCATGAATGGCGACTAACAACCAAGCCGATGCAAACTGTCCCGGGCAAGGTCGCGGCAACACATGACTGGCGCAACTGGAGGCCTGAAAAAAAAGAACGCGGTTCCAATATGGAAGCGTCGCAACCGTCGGTGGTTCCGTCCCAGCACCCAAGCGCCAAGTCTGGTTCCGTTTCAAAACCCGTCAGGCCGAAAACCCACGCCGCGTTTGGTTCTGATGCGGAACACTTATAAATACCACTCTCTATGCGGAAAGGCAGGGCACGGACACGCTGAAACGCTTTCGGGCTGATGCTCAGCAAGTGGTGAGGGTCGAGCGCGCCACGGTCAACGAGGGCGGCCAGGCGATTGTCGGGCCGGTCCATGCAAGGGGAAGGAGTGCTAGGGAAGAGTGACGCAATCCGTGTTCATAGACCTTACGCCGTCTGTCATTGGACCCTGCCCGACCTACGCAGTGCCTTGATGTGATTGGTCGGCATCTTCTCCACTCGTTCACGCAGAGGTTCATTTGGGTTTGTCCGGCGGCGCTTTTTTGCGCCTCAGTTTAACAAAACCGTATATACCTCCGAGGATGGACCCGGCAACGCCACCTACCACGCCTCCCAATGCCACACCGGGAGGTCCAGCAAAAAAGAGGCCGGCGGCTGCACCCGAACTGATACCCAGTCCGGCACCTTTGAGTCCCTCCTCAATCGTGCTCTCGGTCCTTGCATTGAAGCGAGGCTCCCAGTCTTCCCGGTATTGAGTGAACGAGGCAAACAGAAAGAACAAGGCGACAAGAAAAGTCAGTATGGTCAAAAAAATGTCCATGGAAATCCTCCCCTCTAGACCACCAGAGCAGAGTATAGCCCAATAGGCTCCCCTTGGATTTGACCGATGTCAAAGCTAAAGTTTAATGAGCGACGCAAAGAGGGCCAGTTTATGGTCCTACCCCAACTCGCGTCGCAACTTGCCAATTGATTTCGGAAAAATCTGAGGTTCACTATGGGCGGGCGGGGTAGCGGCAACTGGTGGCGCTGGGACCAAAGGGACACAACCGATGCTTACCGAAAACTGGACGTGCGGCGGTTCAATCGGGAAGGGCTGTTGACGCCAGGTCGGACCTTTGGTTGGCACTGGCGCCAAGACGGTGAGACCGTCGGCAGTATCAGCATTGACGTCCATCATGCGCATCTGAGGTTACGTTACCGCGCGCGCGACGGCGGGGGGGGCTTGGGAAGACCTAAGCTATGACGTGCGCCTTCTTTCTCAGCAATGCAACCTTGGCGGCTCACGAAGGTGGTTTGAGTGTCCAGCGCTCGGGTGCGGCAAGCGTGTCGCCATCCTTTACGGTGGTCGCATCTTTGCTTGTCGGCACTGCAACCAGCTTGTCTATCCGTCCCAGCGCGAGTTGCCGTGTCAGCGGGCGTCGAGGCGCGCGGACACCATAAGGGAGAAACTTGGTTGGGACCTAGGCGGCGCTGCTTTTGGTCGGAAACCGAAACACATGCACTGGCGCACATTTGCTGCTATGGTGCAGGAGATAGAGCATTTGGAGGCCGCTAGCGGCTTTGGGTTTTTGCAGCACTACGCGGCCTTGCTCGGGCAGAAGCACAGAGCCTAAGACGCCAAAATCAGAATCTTGCGGGGTATGAAGTGTGGTATAAGTTTTGGTTAAGGCAATAATATTGATATAAATCAGTGCATTGTCTGCACAGTTAGGCTCCTCCTCGGGCCACTTAACCAGCGGAAGCTGCCGTATTTCGATGTTTCGTCGGGGCTATCCCGGGGTCTGTGTTTTCCGGCATGCGCAAATTGGGTGCTGACTTTGGCGCAGCCCCAGGACTTCGTTGGCCTTTCAACACAACCATTCAATACGCTTTCGCCGAAACCTGACTGATCGGCATAAGTACCGTTTAAAGTG
>JASJCC010000146.1 GCA_030066175.1 Paracoccaceae bacterium
GTCTTTCTCAACCTCATCGGCCCGGATATGGTCACTTCGGAGCCCGGCCGCTTTATCGTGCCATGCGATCCAGCTGCGGGCCCATCGTGCACCAGTTGTCCTGGGTCTCGACCCAATGGGTGTCACCGGTCTGCGCATGCACGATAAAGCGGCCGGGCTCCGAAGTGACCATATCCGGGCCGATGAGGTTGAGAAAGACGATCAGGGTTTGCAGGGGCAGGCACATGGGGCGCATCCTTTTCTGGCTGTTGCGCGGTTCAAAGGCCCTCCCTCAACCTGTGTCGCGACTGTAACCGATCTGGCGTCGGCGGCAGAGCAGATAATGCTGCACCGCAGCATCTCACCAGCGCGCGATGCGAAATTGCCAAATTTTTCAGCATTTTCGAGGGGAGCACATGGCTGATCCGGTCCTCTCCATCCGCAACTTGTCGGTCGATATCCCGACCCGCCGCGGCACGGTCAAACCGGTGGAAGATGTCAGTTATGACATTCACCCCGGCGAAATCCTCGGCGTGGTGGGCGAATCCGGCGCCGGGAAATCCATGGCGGGCAACGCGGTGATCGGGCTTTTGAACCGTCCGGCGCACATTGCGCAGGGCGAGATTTGGCTGAACGGGCAGCGCATCGATCAGCTGAAAGGCGACGCCATGCGCCGGCTGCGTGGCAAAGAGATCGGCATGATCTTTCAGGATCCGCTGACCTCGTTGAACCCCCTTTTGCGGATCGGCGATCAGCTGACCGAGACGATGCTGACCCATCTGCGCATCAGCCCGGCCGAGGCTGAACGCCGCGCGGTTGCCGCGCTCGACGAGGTCGGCATTCCCGGCGCGGCAGAGCGGCTCAACAGCTATCCACATGAGTTTTCCGGCGGCATGCGGCAGCGAGTGGTGATTGCGCTGGCCCTTTGTGCCGAACCCAGCCTGGTGATCGCCGATGAGCCGACCACCGCGCTCGATGTCAGCGTGCAGGCGCAGATCATCGCGTTGCTAAAGCGGCTTTGCCGCGAGCGGGGCACGGCCGTGATGCTGATCACCCACGACATGGGTGTGATCGCCGAGGCCGCCGACCGGGTGGCGGTGATGTATGCTGGGCGCCTGGCCGAGCTTGGCCCGGTGCGAACTGTGCTGACCCATCCCAGCCACCCCTATACCGACGGGCTGATGGCCTCGACCCCGCTGGCCTCACGCGGACAACGGCGCTTGCGGCAGATCCCCGGGGCGATGCCGCGGCTCGATGCCATTCCCGAGGGCTGCGCCTTTCACCCGCGCTGCCCCTTTGCCGCCGACCGCTGTCGCGCCGCCCCTGCCCCAACGGTCACCGATGGCCAAGCCGCCTGCTGGTTCCCGATTGTGCAGGAAAAGGTGTCGTGATGGCGCTGGTGAAGGTCGAGAATCTCAGCCGAGTCTTTGACGTCTCGAAACCCTGGCTGAACCGGGTGATCGAACGCCGGCCCAAGGCCTTCCTCAAGGCCGTGTCTGATGTGGATTTCCAGATCACCGAGCGCAGCACCTATGCGCTGGTGGGCGAAAGCGGATCGGGCAAGTCGACCATCGGGCGCATGCTGGTGGGGCTCTTGTCGCCCACGGATGGCACGGTCGAGATCGAAGGCGTGGACCTCGCCCGCGAAAGCGATGCCGCCAAGGTCGACGCGGTGCGCGCCGACATCCAGATGATCTTTCAGGACCCGTACGCCTCGCTCAACCCGCGCTGGCGTGTGCGCGACATCATCGCCGAACCGGTGACCGCGCGCGGCGGCGACGCCACAGGGCTGGCCGAGCGCCTGCTGGAACAGGTCGGCCTGTCAGCGCTCGATGCGGGCAAATTTCCACATGAGTTTTCCGGCGGCCAACGGCAACGCATCTGCATCGCCCGCGCGCTTGCGTCAGAGCCCAAGCTGATTGTCTGTGATGAACCGACCTCGGCGCTCGATGTGTCGGTACAGGCGCAGGTTTTGAACCTGATGAGCGACCTCAAGGACGATCTGGGCCTCACCTACCTGCTGATCAGCCACGATCTGACGGTGGTGCAGCACATGGCCGACCGGATCGGCGTGCTCTACCTGGGCCGCCTGGTCGAAGAGGCCGATCCAGATACGCTGTTTGAGACGCCAAAGCATCCCTACACCCAGATGCTGCTAGAGGCCGCCCCGCGGATGGACGGTTTTGGCCGCGAGGTCACGCCGCCCGAAGGCGAAATCCCCAACCCGATTGACCCGCCCTCAGGTTGCGCGTTTCACCCGCGCTGTCCTTTGGCGACGGAGCTGTGCCGCAACGAACGGCCGGCCTTGCGTCAGTTGGGTGCCACGCGGGTCGCCTGCCATTTCGCGGAGTAGTCGGCTCAGGACAGCATCTGCGCCAGATGGGCACAAGCGGCCTTGGCCCGGTCGGTCTTGCCCTTGTCGAGAAAGCTCTCGATCCGTTTCAGCGCCGCGCCGGTGCAGATCGGATCAAACGCCAGATCGTCCGGCACATCACGCGTGACCTCCAGCGACACACAGCGGTCTTTCATCACGTTGAAATCCTTGCTGAAACGTCTGCTGATCCGTCCGAAATCATAAAACATCCCGCCCAGGTCGATGGCCCATTGCATCGCCTGCAAGGTGGTGAACATCCGCGCGTCGGTTTCGTCTTCTGCCGGATCAAACACCGCGCAAAGCTGCAGCATGCTGCCGTCGAGCGTGTCAAAGACATGCCCGATCCCGCCGCGCAGGGTGCCGTCTTGCGACAAGAGCGGCATCACCAACTGCCCCGAGGCCGCCGCCGCCCGCAAGGCCGGCGCGCTAAAGCGCAGTTTCTCGACCGCGTCGGCCTGATCCGTTGTGGCGGCAAGGTCGCTCAAGGCCGCCAGATCCTGATCAAAATGCGCGGCGTCGCTGAACGTCAGCTGCAGACCGCCCTCGCTCTCCAACGCCGCGCACCAGGCGGCGTAGCTTTGCGCCAGCTCGGGCGACAGGTGCTCTGTCACCAGCGCATCGGCGGTGTCGGGCAAGGCGACCACCCGGCTAGTCAGGCGTTTGCGCGTCGCAGCGGCGGCGCTGTCGGATAGCGTCGCACTCAGCCCCGCCGCGTCAAAGGCCGCCGCCAACGCCTCGGCCCGCGCCCGCTGTGGCAGGTAATCAAGCGACAGCTTGGTCCAGGGAAAGGCCGGCAGAGCCTGCGCCAGCCGCGCCAGCACGGCCGGTTCAACCGCCGGATCACAGAGCAGCCCACCATACGGCCCGCCCACCAGCCGCGTGCCGCATTCCAGCTCGGTCTGAAACGCCTTTTGCGACCGGCTCCAATGCAGCCGGTATTTCAGCGGCAACGCCCCCACCAGCGCATCCGACCCACACGACCGCACCAGCAACACCGACCAGCGTTGCGGATTGTCGGCAAAACACTGCTGCAGCCACGGCCAGGACAGGAACGCATTGGCGTCGGGATCGCGCGAACACAGCAACTGCCAGTCGCGTTTCAGCGCCTCGAAATCGGCCAGCGTGTCGATCAGGCTGACAGTCAGGTCGGGTGTTGCAAAGCTCTTGGACTCGGAATGCATGGGGGGTCCTCTCAGGCTGCGGCCGCAATCATGCGGTCAAACATACGCGCGGCGTCCTCAAAATCGCATCCGATGGGGGCGGTCAGCGGACGTCGGTCGGCAAAATGCGCGCCGACCCGGCAGAGATGCGCGGCAAATTCCGGGTGCACGCCGGCATCGTCGAATTTTCGCACGCGGGTTTTTGACAGCCAGCCACGTTTCTTGGCCTCTTTCAGGATCAATTTCAGCCGCTGCACGCAGTGCAAAGTGACGTAAACGCTCAGGAAATCCATGTAGGGGTCCAGATCGTATCCGGCAGATGGGTCGAACGCATCGCGCACGATCTCTTCCATCACCGCGCCCGACAGCGGCCAGGCCTCATCCCCGATCAGCCAGGCCAGGTCTTCGGCGCCATGGCGGACGCCGGCATACTCAAAATCGAACCAGCGCAGCCGGTTGTCGTCGCCAATCGCGGCATTGCCCGACCGGCAATCCCATTTCACAAACTGCCGCGCCGGTTGCAGTACCAATTCGGCAAGCGCGTTCCGGTCGACCTTGGCCGACCGGCCAGAGGAGAGCGGCTCCAACGCGTCGATCGCATGGGTGAAATTCTCGATCCAGTCGTCATTGACCCCAAGATGCGGCATGTCCGCGTTCAGCCCCGCCTGACGGGCGGCGCTTTGCACGCGAAAGATCTTGTCCACCGCCTCTTCGGCCAGCGCCCGGCGTTTGGCGCCGCCAGTCTTGGCGATGACGACGTTCAGGCGCTGCCCACCCACGTCGGATTGAAAGATGATCTCTCCCACAACGCCGAGGCATTTCGGCGTGTCGTCGCAATAGGCGCTGATCTTGCTCAGCACATAAGCTTCCAGATGGGCGCGACGGAAATTCGGACGCAGGGTGGCGATGACCGTCTGATCGGCAAAATGCAACCGGCAGCTCGAACGGCCTTCTCCGCCGGGGGTGCTCAGGTCCATGACCGGCTTTGCGAAATACGCCTCAGCCGCCGCGACAATGCGATCCAGGCGCTTTTTACGGCTGCTTTTTCCCATGGCGACCTCCTGCGGATGATCGACCTTGTGTAAGGCCGGGGGTTCGGAGCGCCCTTTTGCCCGACGATTTCGGCGATTTTATGGAAATGGTTGGGGATTGCCGCGCCGGGCGATCCTTTTGCCAAAAAAAGAGAATTGCCCGCCGTTTTGGCGGGCAATCCGTTGATTTGTTGCGACCGTGGGCGGTCAGTGCATATCGGCGTAGGTGCCGCCAGAGCTGCTGCCGCTACCGCGCGTGCCGCCAGAGCCGTCCTCATAGTCCTGATTCATCAGGTCCATGATGTCGTCAGGATGCGGCGTGTAGTCAGGCAGACCGGCATGGCTGTGGTGATGCCCACCCGAGCCCCCGCTGCCCGATCCACCCGAGCCAGACCCGTTCGATCCGCCGGAGCCCGATCCCTTGGAGCCACCAGAGCCGGAACCCTTGGATCCACCCGAGCCGGAGCCATTCGACCCACCGGAGCCGGAACCTTTTGAGCCACCGGACCCAGAACCATTCGACCCGCCAGAACCAGAACCCTTGGACCCGCCGGAACCTGAGCCGTTCGACCCGCCCGAGCCAGAGCCTTTGGAACCTCCAGAACCAGGGCCGTTCGACCCGCCCGAGCCAGAGCCTTTGGATCCGCCGGAGCCAGAACCTTTGGAGCCACCCGAGCCAGAGCCCTTGGACCCACCTGAACCCGAGCCATTCGAGCCGCCCGAGCCGGACCCTTTCGATCCACCAGAACCGGAGCCGTTCGAGCCGCCAGACCCGGAGCCGTTCGAGCCACCGGAGCCGGAGCCGTTCGAGCCACCGGAGCCGGAGCCTTTAGACCCGCCGGAACCGGAGCCCTTCGAGCCGCCAGAGCCGGAGCCTTTAGACCCGCCGGAACCGGAGCCCTTCGAGCCGCCAGAGCCGGGGCCTTTCGAGCCACCGGAGCCAGAACCCTTCGAGCCACCAGAGCCGGAGCCCTTGGAGCCACCTGAGCCGGAGCCATTGTCAGCGCCGTCACCGGGCTCTTCGCCACCCGGCTCACCGGCAACAAGGAAGGCGTCGAGGGACACTTCGGGCGGTTGGCCGGGGCCGTGCTGCCCTGTGATCACAAAGTCGCTTTCCTCGTAGTAGTAGCTGGTCGGATCGTCGGGCAGGATGATTTCCGAGACGTTCTCGAAATGGCCCCACGCCACAGGCGAGCCGTCTTCCGCTCGGAACTCCACCGTCCCCAACAGATTGCCGGTTTCCGGATCGGTTGTGACATTGATGGTGAAGGCCGCACCGGCATCCGAGAGGTCGAGCACCGGGTTTTCACCGGGGTCGGTGCCTGCCACGGCGTCCATCTTGTCGGCGAGGTTGGCGTCATACCATTCGGCGAAGGAATCCCCTTCGACACCACCATTGTGATAGGCCTTGGTCGAACTCGCCTTGTCGTGCCCGGACCCGCCGGAACCGCCGGACCCGGAACCTTTGGACCCGCCGGACCCCGAGCCCTTTGACCCGCCGGATCCCGAGCCCTTTGACCCGCCGGAGCCGGATCCTTTCGAACCGCCCGAGCCAGAGACTTTGGAACCGCCCGAGCCAGAGCCTTTGCAACCGCCCGAGCCCGAGCCCTTCGAACCACCCGAACCGGACCCCTTGGAGCCACCCGAGCCGGAGCCTTTCGAGCCTCCCGATCCAGAGCCTTTCGAGCCACCGGAGCCTGAGCCTTTGGACCCGCCCGACCCGGAACCACCCGAGCCAGACCCTTTCGTGCCCCCGGAACCAGAGCCGTTTGAACCGCCCGAACCGGAGCCTTTGGAGCCACCGGAGCCAGAGCCGCCAGACCCCGAGCCGTGTGAGCCACCAGAGCCAGAGCCACCCGAACCGGAGCCGCCCGACCCCGACCCATCCGAACCGTCAGAGCCTGTGCCATCGGCATGCTTGTAATGATTGCGCCAATCATAGTCGCGCCAATTGAAAAACTTTCTATAGGCCATAACGATCCTTCCACCGTTCCGATTGAACCGCTCGAACACCCCCCAAGGGCGCCAAGACGCGTAGGTCTGTCAGACGGTGAGCGTCGCAATTCGGCGTAGAAAAGCCAGTTTTTTGACAAATTCTCTTGGTTTTCGGCGCCGATCATTGCCAAGGAAAATGGCGATCCGCCGCTAAACCAAAGATTGTTTCGCGCGCGTCAACGGCGCTCGGCGGCGCGTAGGCGCGGCGAATCGCCTGCGCCGTCGGCCAGCGGCTATCACAGACGCGGCTAGCCAGCGGTCGTGTTCACCCGCGCAATCAGCGCCTCGCCGCTCTCCACCCGCTCGCTGTAGCGATCGACGAGGTAATCCGCGTTGTCGCGGGTCAGCAGGGTGAATTTCACCAGCTCTTCCATCACATCGACCATGCGGTTGTAATAGGCTGACGGTTTCATCCGGCCGTCGCCGTCGAATTGCTGAAAGGCCTTGGGCACCGAGGATTGATTGAGGATCGTCAGGCAGCGCATCCAGCGGCCCAGCTGGCGCAGCTGATTGACGGTGTTGAAACTTTGCGAGCCACCGCAGACCTGCATGACGGCCAGCGTCTTGCCCTGGGTCGGGCGCACGGCGCCCAGCGACAGCGGGATCCAGTCGATCTGCGCCTTCATGATCCCGGTGATCGTACCGTGGCGTTCGGGGGAACACCAGACCATGCCTTCGCTCCAAGTCACCAGATCGCGCAGCTCCTGCACCTTGGGGTGATCGGCCTCGGCATCGTCAGGCAGCGGCAGACCGGAGGGGTCAAAGCTGCGCGTCTCTGCCCCCAGCCGCGTCAGCACACGCGCCGCCTCTTCGGTCATCAACCGGCTGAACGACCGCGCACGGAGCGAGCCGTAGAGCAACAGGATGCGCGGGGCGTGGATGGTGCGTTGGGTTGGAAAGAGCCGTGTGTCGTCGATCGCGCGGAAATGCGCGTCGTCCAATTGCGGAGTGTCAGTCAACGCGCTGCCCCTTTTCGTCGAGGATCATTTCGCCGTCTTCCTTGTAGAGCGGTCCCGGCGGCATTTGGTCGAGCAGGTCCAGAACCGTATGAGACGGGCGGCAGAGGCGCACCCCTTTGGGCGAGCATACAATGGGCCGGTTGACCAGCACCGGATGCTCCAGCATCGCCTCCAGCAGCACGTCATCGGGCACGGAGGGGTCGAGCAGACCCAGCTCTTCCGCCGGGGATTTGGACGTGCGAAGCGCAGTGCGCGGGGTCAGATCGGCGGCAGCAAACAGCGCCAACAGTTGCGGGCGGGTCCAGCCGGTCTGCAGGTACTCGATGACCACCGGTTCTGTGCCTGAGGCTTGGATGATCGCCAGCACGTTGCGCGACGTGCCGCAATCGGGGTTGTGGTGGATGACGATGTTCATAGGTATCTCCAGGGTTTCATCACAGGGCTTTCACGGCCTGTGCGAGGCTGTCTAATGCCGCGTCCAGACGGCGGCGGGGGCAGGCGATGTTGAGACGTCCAAACCCTGCGCCTGCGGGGCCAAAGGCAATGCCACGTGTGATCGCCCAGCCGGCTTTTTGGCGCAGAAACGCGGTCAGGTCGTCCGGCGCGAGGCCCAGCTTGCGGAAATCGAGCCAGAGCAGGAACGTGCCTTCGGGTGCGATCAGATGCACCTGCGGGATCTCCGCCAACCGTTGCCGCACCAGCGCCAGGTTGCCGGCGATATAGTCCAGCACTGCATCCAACCACGGCCCGCCCTCGCGCCAGGCGGCCTCCATCGCGACGCTGGCAAAGGCGTTGTTCTTGTTCACGGTCAGCCGGCTGTTTTCCGCCTGAAAGGTCGCGCGGCGCTCGGGATCGGGGACAATGGTGAACGCGCTGCAGCAGGCAGCAATGTTGAAACTCTTGGCAGGCGACAGGCAGATCACGCTGTTCTGGGCGTCTTCTTCGGACAGGGTGGCAAACGGCGTGTAGCGGTGCCCGGGCAAGGTGATGTCGGCGTGGATTTCATCGGACACCACCAGCACGCCATGCGCGCGGCAGATGGCGCCGAGGCGAGTCAGTTCCTCCCGGCTCCAGACGCGACCCACCGGGTTGTGCGGGTTGCAGAGAAAGATCATACGAGTGTCCGGGTCGGCGGCGAGCGTTTCCAACCCGTCGAAATCCATCTTGTAATGCCCGTCGCGCAGGATCAGCGGGTTTTCGACCATGCGGCGGCCGTTTTCGGCGATGATATCGGCAAAGTCGAAAAACACCGGCGGCTGCACGATGATCCCGTCGCCGGGGTCGCTGAATAGGTTCACAGCCATGGCGAGGCTGTTGAGCACATTGGGCGACCGCAGGATCTGCGCGGGGTCGATCTGCCAGCCATGCCGCGTGGCGTACCAGCCGGTCATCGCCGGGATCAGACCGTCGGGCACGGCCTCATAGCCAAAGATGCCATGCGCGGCCCGCTTGGCAATTGCGTCGGTGATCGCAGGTGCAACCCGGAAATCCATGTCGGCAACGCCGCCGGGGAACAGGTCCATCCCATCCGCGCCCAGCACCAGCTTGTGCATTTTCAGCGCGGGTACGGCGCGGCGGTCAATCTCTTCGTCAAAGTCGAACTCAGGCATCGGGGGTATCCGTCAGCAGCCAGCGGAAGAACCATGTCGCCAGCACAGCGGCGATCAGCTGCACGATGATGAAGGCCAGCACATCGGCCGGCGCAATGCCGGCAAAGGTGTCGGAAAAGCCGCGCGCGATGGTCACCGCCGGGTTGGCAAAGGAAGTCGACGAAGTGAACCAGTAGGCCGCGGTGATATAAAGCCCCACCGCCATCGGCACCGCTTGGGGCCGCGCTTTGAGACAGGCGAGAATGGTGCCGACGAGGCCAAAGGTTGCCACAAACTCGCCGGCCCACTGGCCGACACCGGTGCGGGTGGTGGTCGACGGGTCGATCAGCGGATGTTCGAACATCACATGCGCCGCCAACACGCCAACGATGCCGCCGAAGACCTGCGCCAAGACGTAAAGCCCGGCCTCCCTGGGCGGGATGTCGCGGCGGATCGCAAAGGACAGCGTCACGGCGGGGTTGAAATGCGCGCCCGAGATCGGGCCAAAGACGGTGATCAACACCACAAGGATCGCGCCGGTGGGGATCGTGTTGCCCAAAAGCGCCACCGCCACGTTGCCGCCCGCCAGACGTTCGGCCATGATGCCTGACCCGACAACGGTCGCCAGCAGAGAAAACGTGCCCAGCCATTCGGCCATCAATCGGCGGTCGAGTGTCATGCGGTATCCTCCAGAAGATGTGCAAAGCGTTGGGCGTCGATATTGCCGCCGGTGATGACCGTCGCGACGCTGCGGCCTTTGATGGGCACCTGGCCGTTCAGGATCGCGGCGAGTCCGACCACGGCGCCGGGTTCGGTGACGATCTTGAAGTGTTGATAGGCAAAGCGCATGGCGTCGCGACGGTCATCACCGGCGGCAATATCGACGCCCA
>JASJCC010000026.1 GCA_030066175.1 Paracoccaceae bacterium
CCGTTCCCGTAGACGCGATTCGGCCCGGTAGCCTTCGATTAACTCGCCCTTCCAGGCGCGTAGGGCGAAGGCGTAGAAATGCTCCCCCAGCCGCGCCGAATTGGGATCGCGGTCGGTGGCGGCGTGGACGTGATGCACCCGCACATGGGCCGAGGCGTGCTGGCCGTAGAGGATCGAGCCGTAGACCGCCACACCAAGGCGGCGCATCGCACGCGGCGCACGGTGGATCAGCTCATGCGCATTGGAGTTGCTGACCTGGCCAATGAAGAGCGAAAGTACAAAGAAGATCAGCACCTTGTCGAGCAAAGTGAGATGATAACCTGAACCCAGCGCCCAAACACCCCCATACAACAGCGGAAAATGCGCTATCCCCAGAGTTATCGACAGGCCATCACCCGCGGGGAACTCTTGCCCCGCCGGGGTATCCGGCGCGGTCAAGGCGGTGATCCGGTCCATGAAGAAGGTGAACACCGTGATGTAGACCAGCGCGGCGGAGGCCCAGAGCCCACCCCAGATCAGCCCTGCCGCCAGCAAGGCCACCATCGCCAGTGTCACAATCGCAAATCGCGCCATTTCGCCCCTCAATGTGCTCTAGACATACGCCTATCGGAACAATCCGTCACCCATCGGGCAAAAGCGCGGCAATTCGGGGCGCAGGCGCGCGCGCGATTGTCGCTTTTTGCCTCCACGCGCTGGCGTGCGCCCGCTAGGGTGCGGGCAGCCACAAGGAGACGGGACATGGCACTCGACGAGCGTAAAGGCGTGTGGAAATCCGGCCGCGGCAAGGGCCGTGCGACGCCCAAGGGCCGTCAGCTGGACGATGCCGCCTGGGACGAAGTCAAGTCGCTGCTGGGCGACAGGCCGCGGCGGCGCGATTTGCTGATCGAGCATTTGCACCTGATCCAGGACCGCTATGGCCACCTGTCTGCCGCGCACCTGCGGGCTCTGGCCGAAGAGATTCGCCTGTCGATGGCCGAAGTCTATGAAGTGGCGACGTTTTATGCGCATTTCGACGTGGTCAAGGAAGGTGAGATGCCTCCCCCGGCGCTGACCATCCGGGTCTGCGATTCGCTCTCCTGCGAATTGGCCGGGGCCGAGCAATTGCGCGCGGCGCTTTCAGATGGGCTCGATCCGGCGCAGGTGCGGGTGGTGCGGGCCCCGTGCATGGGCCGTTGTGACACCGCGCCGGTGTTGGAGCTGGGGCACAAGCATATCGACCACGCCACGGTGGAAAGCGTCGAGGCGGCGATCGCTGCCGGGGATACACATGCAGAGATTCCGGATAACGAAACCTTCGAGGCCTACGTCGCCGCGGGCGGGTACAACACCCTGAAATCCCTGCGCGAAAACGGCGATTGGGAAGCGGTGCAGGATAAGGTGCTGTCCTCGGGTCTGCGCGGTTTGGGCGGCGCAGGCTTCCCGTCGGGCAAGAAATGGGGCTTTGTCCGCGCCGCGCATGGGCCGCGTTACCTCGCCGTGAATGGCGATGAGGGCGAGCCGGGCACCTTCAAGGACCGCTACTATCTTGAGCGTGTGCCGCATCTCTTCCTCGAAGGCATGCTGATCGCCGCCTGGGCTGTGGAGGCCGAGACCTGCTTTATCTACATGCGTGACGAATACCCGGCGGTTCTGGAAATCCTGCGGCGTGAAATCTCAGCTTTGGAAGCCGCCGGCATCGTCGCCCCGGGTTATATCGACCTGCGCCGCGGCGCCGGTGCATATATCTGCGGCGAAGAAAGCGCGATGATCGAAAGCATCGAGGGTAAGCGCGGCCTGCCCCGCCACCGGCCGCCTTACGTGGCGCAGGTGGGGGTCTTTGGTCGCCCGACGCTGGTGCACAATGTCGAAACTCTGCATTGGGTGGCGCGGATCTGCCGCGAGGGGCCGGAAATCCTGTCGAGTGTGGAAAAGAACGGCCGCACCGGGCTGCGCAGCTACTCCGTGTCCGGTCGGGTGCAGAAACCGGGTGTACACCTCTTGCCAGCAGGTTCGACCATCACCGACATCATCGCCGCCGCCGGTGGCATGCTGGACGGGCATGTCTTCAAAGCCTATCAGCCCGGCGGCCCGTCCTCGGGCCTGTTGCCGGCGTCGATGGATGATATCCCCCTGGACTTCAACACCCTGCAGCCGCATGGCTCCTTCATCGGATCGGCGGCGGTGGTGGTGCTGTCGGATCAGGACAAGGCCCGCGATGCCGCGCTCAACATGCTGCGGTTTTTTGAGGATGAAAGCTGTGGCCAATGCACCCCGTGCCGCGCGGGCTGCGAAAAGGCGGTCAAGCTGATGCAGGCCGAGAGCTGGGATCAACCCCTGCTGGAAGAGCTCTGTCAGGCCATGGCGGATGCCTCGATCTGCGGCTTGGGCCAGGCGGCACCCAACCCGATCCGGCTGACGATGAAGCATTTCGCCGACGAGATTTGACGGCCCCGGGATGGGCGCGGACAACACCCTGCCGCTGACCCTTTGGGGCATCTCGCTCCTCGCGGCACTTGCCTATCCGCTCTGGCCAATGCGATGGCCGGGCACCCGGGCGCTGATCAAAACCAGTGCCGTTGGCGCGCTGGCCCTGTTGGCCAGCCTCGGCCCGTATTGGGGACTCGCCCTGGCGTTGGGCTTGTCGGCGGTCGGGGATTTTGCCCTGACCCGGCCCGGCGAACGCGCCTTTCTCATTGGCATGGCGGCCTTCGGCCTGGCCCATCTCGCCTATATCTTTGTGTTTGTCGGTCTCGGCGCCGGGCTGGCCTATCTCCAGCTCTGGGAAATGGCGCTTGGCCTCGCGTTGATCGGCGCCGCCCTCTGGCTCGGGCGTACCTACGCACGCCAAGCCGGCGCCCTGCGCTGGCCTCTCTACGGGTATGTCACAGTTATCGCGCTGATGGGGATCACCGCCCTGATGCTGCCAGGGCAAGAGCTGCACCATCTGGTCCTTTTCGGCAGCCTGCTCTTCATCTGTTCGGACGCACTGCTGGGGAAAGAGGTGTTCCTGCGGCAGATCTGGCGCGGGCAAGCACCGCTGCTCTGGGCGCTTTACTACTTCGCGCAGGTCTGCCTCTTTGCCGGTGTCGCCACCATCCTGGGCTGAGCCGCTTAGAGCATGCGCTGCACGGACACCGCCGGGAAATCGATCCCGCCACGCAGCGGCACAACCACCTCACCCAAAGTTTCAAACCCCATCGCGCTGTAAAACGGCACCGCCGTGCGGGTGCTTTGACACTTCATCTGGGCAATCCCGCTGGCCTTGGCATGCAAGAGTATATGCTCCATCAGCATCCGCCCGACACCCCGCCGCAACACATCCGGATCGGTCGCCACATGGCGGATATGCCCCACGCCACGCGCCCCGGGGCGCGCACCCGGCGCCTGCATGCTCCAACCCCCGGCGCCGACAATCGCATCGCCATTCTCAACTACAAAAAACGTGCCTGAGGCCAGCAAAGCCGGTTGCGCCCGCGCGATGATCGGTACCGCCGTCACCAGAACCGAAGGGGGGTAGTCGGCCTTTAAGAGCCGCGTATAGCTGCGTTGAAACAGCAGATCGAGCTCAGCCAGATCCCCCGGCGTGGCCGCCCGTAACGTCAGCGCATCGGTCATGTCACCCTCCATGACAAAAGACATAGACCGATGCCGCACAAGAAAAAGCCGCGTCGGTCCCCCGGCGCGGCTTTGGCATTCCAAGTCAAGGACAGGCTTACTTGATCTTGCCTTCCTTGTATTCCACGTGCTTGCGCGCGACGGGGTCGTATTTGCGCACGGTCATCTTCTCGGTCATCGTGCGCGCGTTTTTCTTGGTCACGTAGAAATGGCCCGTCCCCGCGGTCGAGTTCAGGCGGATCTTGATGGTGGTCGGCTTCGCCATGGGTCGTCTCCTGCACCGGGCGCAGTGCGGCCCGTGAAATCCTATGAAGCCCGCGTTTTACCGATGCGCGGGGGCGAGTCAACGGCTAATTGCCCGGAAAAAGGTAGGGAAAGACGCGCGGAGGGCCTGTAAGCCGGATTCTGTTCCCGGCAGGTTGCCCTGCCGATCGACGACCATTCCTCTGGACCGCGCGTCGCCACGCGGCTCATGCTGCCAACCCGGACCTCTCGGGCTGAAGCGGCCCTGCGGCGATATCCCTTGCAGGATCAGCCCGCCCGAGGTCCCTATTTGGCATTGCTCCCGGTGGGGCTTGCCGTCACCGCCTTTGTTGCCAAAGACGTGGTGGGCTCTTACCCCACCGTTTCACCCTGACCCGCGCAAACGCGGGCGGTCTGATTTCTGTGGCGCTTTCCGTCAGGTTGCCCTGCCCGGGCATTACCCGGCACCGATGCTTCAGCGAGTCCGGACTTTCCTCTCTGGCAGGGTGCCCCACCACAGCGGCCGTCCGGCCCTCCGCGCAAACCCGACGTAAGCATTGGACACAGCGGCGTCAATCCGCCCGGCACGGCCTGCCCCAAGCGCAGCTCTCGCAAAAACGCCCCAAGGGTCGCAACTGCGCGGCCCGAAGCCCCTGCCGAAGGCGGGGGCTGAGATATCCTGCGCGCGCCGCAGGCGCGCACAATTGGATCAGCGCAACACCAGTGGTTGGCGCAGCCATGCGCGCAGGGCTTCACAGGTGGCCTCTGGCGCTTCCAAAGTCGGTAGATGCCCGGCCTCCTCGATGACCGCCAGCTGCGCGTTCGGGATCAACTCGGCCATAAACGTATGCCGTTTGACCGGGCAAAGCGCATCATATTCCCCACACAGCACCAGCGTCGGCACCGCGATCTTGCGCAACGTGCCCTGCTGATCGCGCCGCTTTTGCAAGGCGCGGGATTGGCGGACAAAGACGTCGACCCCCAGCCCATGCGCCATGTCCATCACCAGGTGTAAAATCTCGGTCCGGTGCGGGCCCGGTGCCAGGTAGTTCGGCTTCAACTCCTCGCGCATCACCTGGTCCAGCTTGCCTGCCTTGGCGCGGATGATCTGCGGATCGCGTGCCGCTGCCTGCTGTGGCGTCTCGGCCAGTGGGTTGGTGTCCATCAGAGCCAGCCGTGTCACCCGGTCGGGTGCCCGGCGGATGATCTCCATCGCCACGATCCCACCCATCGACAGACCCGCGAGCGCAAAGCGTTTCGGCAACACATCCAAAAGGCCCGAGGCGATCTCTTCGATCCGCTCACCACCCGTGATGGGCGCACAGACCACCGTATTATCGCGCGACAAATCGGCGATCTGCGGGCCGAACAGCCGGGCATCACACATCAGCCCCGGCAGCAACACAACGGGTTCGACCATCGGCGTGTCAGACCCTTTCCGATGCCAGCGCCGCACCTTCCGCCAAAGCCGAAAGCTTGGCATAGGCAATGTCCGGATCGACCGCGCCAAAGCCCGCAAAGGTGCCAAAGCCACAATCGGATCCGGCAATCACCCGCTCCGGCCCGACGATGCCGGCAAAGCGCTCGATCCGCTGCGCCACCACCTCGGGGTGCTCGACAAAATTCGTCGTACTGTCGATCACCCCCGGCACCAGCACCTTGTCATCCGGAATCTCGTCCCGCCGGTCGCGGAACACCACCCATTCATGGGCGTGCCGCGGGTTTGAGGTTTCAAACAACACCTGGCTCGCCTTGGCCTTCATCAGCGTCGGAAACACCGTGTCCATGTCGATGTCGCAGACATGCGGGCCTTCGTAATTGCCCCAGCAGATATGCACCCGCACGCGGGCCGGATCGATGCCATCAAGCGCGTGATTGAGCGCCTCGATATGCGCCTCAGCCACCTTGACAAACTCCGCATCGCTGAGATCGGTAAAGAGCATATGCCGCGACAGCGCCAGGTCCGGGCAATCCAATTGCAGCATCAACCCGGAGTCGACAATCGTGCGGTATTCCTCGCGCATCGCATCCGCCAGAGCGGCCAAATACGCCTCGCGCGTCGGATAAAACGCGTTCTGCAAAAAGAGCGAGATCACTCCAGGCGAGGCCGCATTCATAAACCCCTCACTCGCGCCATGCGCCGCCATCCCTGCCTTGAGGTTGGCGATATCGGTCTCCAGCTCACCCTGGCCTTTGGATTTCACCTCTCCAACACACATCGGGCGGGCATAGGTCGGGGTGCCACCATCATCCTTCAAGCGCTCCAGAAACGACGGGAACATTTTCAAGTCCGCCGGCGCATTGCGCGGGCTGTCGCCGTCGAACCCGGTATAGCGGTCCTTGACGTAGGTCGCGTAACTGATCTTGGAGGTCTCGCCATCCGACACGATGTCGATCCCGGCCTCGGTCTGGCGGTGCACCGTTTCGGCGCAGGCCTTCGTCATCACCGCGTCAAATTCGGCCGGATCGTAGTCTGTACCCCTTTCCCGGGCAAAGATGAAATCCACCACTTCCTGGCTGCGCGGCAGGCTGCCGACATGTGTTGTCTTGATCCGCGTCATCTGGCCCGCGCCCCCCGTATTTCCCCTGTCTGGCCAGAGCTTACCAGACGCGGTGGCGATGGAAAGACACCGCACGCAAAGACCGGCGGGTTTCCCCGCCGGCCCGAAGTCGCACGGCCAAACCCGGTCAGTTGGCCTTGATCTGGTCCCAGAATATGCCGAGGTGCCGCGACACGATCTCGGCATAGCGGTCGCTCCCTTTCAGCTCAGCCAGACCGGCGTTAAAGCGGTATAGATGCGTTGTCCCGCGCCAGTGCTTTTTCGAGATGATCACGTGCAACCCTTCGACCGAGAGCGGTTTGTCCAGCGGCACAACCTCGCCGCGCAGGCCCATATCGTCGATGGTCTTGGCGCCCAGAAAGACGTTCAACGTGACCGCATCAACCTCTCCGCGCTGTAACGCTTCAAAACACGCCACCGGGCTGTCGGCCTGCACCAGGGTCACCAGGCCTTTGCTCAGCCACTGCCGATCCAGCCGGTCGAGATCATGGGTGAAATACCCCTTCGGCCGGCACAGCGTCTTGCCGATCACATCCGCGTCGCTGTTAAAGGCAAAATCCGAGCCCTGACGCACAAAGAGCAGGATCAGGATCTCCACCAGCGGATCGGAAAAATGGAAATTGGCGCAGCGTTCATTGTCGGGTGTGGCCTGGCAATCGGGTTTCAGCCACGGAAACCCCATGTCGAATTCCTTACTGTCGAGCATCGGAAAGAGGTGCCGTGACCAGTCATCCTCCCAGCTGATCGCATAGCTGACGGGGTTTGGCGTGGTCTCCAAAGCGGCGTTCACCAGCTCGGTCACCATGCCCTGCCCCGGCCAGCTGCGGTCGGTGAAAGGCGCATAGTCCGATCCGGTCACCAACTTCATTTCCGCATCGACCTGCTGCAAAGGCGTGGCGTCGGGCTTTTGCGATCCGGCTTCACACGGCACAAACAGCACATCGCCGGGATTGACCTGGAAGACCTGCGCTTTCAGCAGGTCTTCGTTGGCGTAATAGAGCAGCGTCCATTTCTCAGGATCGCCATAGACGTTTTCGGCGATGGAAAAGACCGTGTCCCCCGACGCGATGGTGTAAGGCGCATCGCAGCTTTGCGCCTGCGCGGCCAAGGGCGCCGCGCAAAGGGCCAGGGCGGCGGTGAACGACCGCCACATCAGAACGTCGCCCAGATGCGGGTCATGTGTTCGTCGACGATCCGACGATAGGTGCCGTCGGCCTTGATCCGCTCCAGCCCTTGCTCGAAAACCGCCAACAATTCCGGGCCGTTGGGGTGCGATTTGTGCACGATCATGTGGTTGCCATCGATCGAAACCGGGCGGCCCTGCGCCACAACGATCTGATCCCCGAGGCCCAGTTTCTTGATCGTGTCGCGGCCGAGGAATTCGTTCAGCACGGCGCCATCGGCCTTACCCTCAGCCACCATCTCGATGCAGTCGGCGGGGGATGTGGGCTGTTCCAGCGTGATCAGCCCGTCGCGCAGCCAGTTGCGGCCTTCGTGATCAAAGATGAAGGTCGAATAACCGCTCGGCCGGCAGAGCGTCTTGCCCTGCATATCGGCGTTCGAGTTGAAGGCCATCGGTCGATCCTTGTTCACAAAGATCAGCATCAGCACTTCGAACATCGATTCCGAGAACAGCAGGTTTTCGCAGCGATAGGTGTTCGGTTCAGCCTCACAATTCGGCTGGAACCAAGGAAAGCCGATATCGAGAAGCGCGTTCGACAAGAGCGGTTCGTGGTGGGAGGCCCAGTCATCCACCCAATGCACCGCAAAGCCTTGCTCGGGCGCCGCTGCCTCCATCGCCTTTTGCACCACGTCCGCCAGCAGCCCGCCATTGGGCAGTTCCTTGTGGGTGAAAGGGGCGAAATCGCTGCCGGTCAGGATGTTGATCTTCTGTCGCGTCGCCGCATTGCCCGGTGCAACTTGCAGCGGGGCTGGGGCGACGGCTTCCGTAACCACTGCACCGCCCGGCAGGCCCTTGGGCAGGCCGTTGATGCAGGTCAGGCTCAGCTTCATACCGACGCGGATCGCGTTGGGGTTGTCGCCGATGCTCGACAAGTTGGCGGCGTGGATCGCTGTCCACTGGCTCGCGTTTTGGTAGAGTTCGTCCGCGATCAGCGACAGGCTGTCGCCACGCGTCACAGTATAGGTGCCACCGCAGGTCTCTTGCGCGGCCACCGATAGCGAAGACGCAAACATAGCGGCCCCCGCCCAAGCGATCAGGCGTTTCATGTGTCATTCCCCCAAAGAAGTGTCTCAGCAGAAAATCGCCTATCTGGTGGGGCTGCGTCAACCGCTCCGCTAGGTTTTGTGGGCTTTACTAAAGGTTTCAGAGGCTTCGCCGGGCCAAAAGCAACGTGTGAAAGTCGCAATTGGGGTCCTCGGGTACAAATGCCTCCACCATCAGGCCACTTATCCACAGAATCGATCTGTATTCCGCTTCGGAGAGCGAGCTGTGATAGACCTCGGTGCCCTCAACCCGTCCAGTGACCTCGCCTTCCACGTGTCCTACCGTCAGCAATAGGCGTCCGCCCGCCGCCAAATGCCCGGCAATCCGCGGCAGGGTCGCGCGTTGTTCGTCCGGGGTCAGGTGGAAAAAGCTGCCCCAGCCGATGATCGCATCGAAGCTGCGGCCCAAATCCAGACTGCGCATATCCGCGGCAATCGCGGTCGCATCAGGAAACCGCCGCTGAAAGATCCGCAGCATCCCGGGTGCGAAATCCACGCCTGTCACGTCAAAGCTGCGGTCAAAAAGGTAGCGCGCGATCGGCTCCCCCGCTCCGCAGCCCAGGTCGAGCACGGCGCCCCCCGCAGGCACATCCGCAACCGCCCGGTCGATCCAGGCCCTTTCAAACAGCGCCTTGTTGCGATGGGCGTCATAGGCCACCGCGTGGCGGTCATAGATCTCGCGTGTCTTGTCGCTTAGCCGGTCCACGTCAGCCCGGCCGGATCACCGGTGCCGACCACGTGATAGAGGCTCGCCTCACCGCTCATCGACGGCACCACGCGATGGTCGAGATTTTCCGGCACACTCATCGTGTCGCCCGGGGCAAGCACGGCGGAACCGCCATCCCACTCCACCCGCCAATGCCCGCGCATTGGCATCAGGACCGAGGGGAGGTCATGGCTGTGCATCGCGTCGCTGGCCGAGGCGCGGGTGATGAAATCCACCTCGAACCCCGGCTTGTCGCGCAGCATCCCGGCCTCGCCGATCACCTTGGCTGGAGCCTTGTCCGCCAGGGCAACCATATCCCAATAGCGCGCCACGTAGTTCGGCAGCACCTCTGCCGTCGAAGGTTCGGGAAAACCCTTGAGCTCTTCATCTGTCAAAAGCGGCATCGGCGCCACCCCCTCGGGCAGGCTTTCGCCCTGCTTGGTATCGTAAAGCCGCCCTTCTTCGGACAGGACAAGCCCGTGATCGCTTGCATCTTCAATGACTTGCGGCGCCCAGATCACGCCGCCACCGGCATCGTCACCGCCCAGGATCGCCATGATCATCCCGTAATCGGTACCGATATTTTCGAACCCGCGGAAGATGCCGGTGGGGATGTTGAAGATGTCACCCTCTTCCAGCACCACTTCGCCCGCCGTGCCCCAACGCCCCCAGAAAAACCGCCAGCGGCCTTTGAGGACAAAGAACACTTCGGCCGTGCGGTGGTTGTGCAGCGAGTTGCGGCATTTCGGCGGCTGGCCCGCGGCGCCGATGTTGAAGCCATGTGGGATCGAGATGTGGACATGCTGATCGGGGCTTTCCGACACACCGCCGCCGATGATGGTGAAGTTTTCCTTTTGATCGCTGCCCGGTGTATGCGCGTCGATAAAAGCCGTGCGGCAGGGCATCAGATCGCCGTAGCGGACAATGCGGGGTTCCATTTCTTGCGGAGTCATCCGCTTTCCTTTCCTTACTTGCGCGTCATGCGCGTTTCATCCATGGGCCTGAAGGATCTGCATCCAGACCGCGGTTTCATCGATCAGCGTCCATTCGCGGCGCAGACCCCAAGGGCCAAACTCGGCATGGCTGATGCCCATCACATGCACCTCGGCCCCGGTGGGTTTGCCGAACGTGCCCCAGCCGTCATGTTTCCCGGTCAGCGACCAGCGCACCGCGGCACGCGGCGGCATCAGCGGATCCTCCATCCCGATGCGGTGGTGCACCTGGAAGGTGGCCGACGGGAATGAGGCGCGCAGCCCTAGCCAGAACGCATCCGCCGCGTCGCGTCCATGGGCGCTGACGGCGCCGGGGTATTCCAGGTGGCAGGCGCGGTCATACTGGCCAGCAATGACCGACAATTCGCCTTGCATCACCCGCTCGAGCACCGCGGCAAAGGCCAGCCCCCACTGGTTGTCATTACCGGTGCCGGTATAGGGGCCGATGACATCGACCTCGGGGCGGAAGGGCTGGGTTTCGGGGTCGAGATCCGCCAGCCGCTCCTGCGCCCAATCCTTCGGGTCATAGCCCAACTGCCGCACCAGCCCGCCATTGTCGCGGATCAGCCATTCATCGCTGATCTGGTTGTTCTTGGCATAACAATCGGCAATCGCCCGGTAGCGCACCTTGCGCCCGGTGGCGGGGCCAAAGCTGCCGGTGTTTGTGTGGGTTGCCGTCGACAGGATCCGATGTGAGCTGAGCATGCCCACCTGCGGCGTGCCCGACCAAATCACGTCTTCGCCCAGCAGCACCCGATCCGGGAACTCCACCAGCGTCGACATGGTGGCCGAGGTGGCGCCGGCTTCGCCAAACGCGATGCCGCCGGGCATGCGGACGATGACCTGCGGGTGGTAATAGTCCTTCATCCGGGCGCCGAGGCCGCGATCCTCCCAAATCTCTTGCGTGATGGTCAGGATGTAATCGGGGAAGTCCTTGAACCTGTTGTCAAATCCGCGCATGTGCCGCTCCGCCTGTGCTGCCGCGGATAATCAGCGGCCCGTTGATTTCCTGTGCCCCCGGGGTGGCGCCGTCGAGCGCTGCCAAAAGCGCCGTCACGGTCGCCTCGACCATCTGGCCCACCGGTTGGCGGATGGTGGTCAGGTCATAGCCCGCCCACGCCGCCATCGGCACGTCATCATACCCGACGATGGCCACGTCCTCGGGTACGCGCCAGCCCATGATGAATCGCAGATGATCCATCACCGCAAAGGCCATGTGATCATTGCCGACGAACAGCGCATCGGCGCCTTGGGTGACCAGCTCTTCGGCGACTTCGGCAGCCTTGTCGCGGCGGTAGTCCCCCGGGACGACGCCCGTGGGCGCGATGCCGGCCTCAGACAGCCCCGTTAGGAACCCTTCGGTCCGGTCACGCCCCGTGGAGGATCCCTGCCATCCGGCCACATGGCCGATGCGTTGCCGGCCAATCGCCACAAGGTGCTCAGCCACGCGCCGCCCTCCGGCGTGATTGGCGCTGGTGACTTGCGGCAAGTTGGCCTCGGGCTGGCCGCGGTTGAAGAGCACGACCGGGATGCCCGCCGACTTGCAGCGCGCGGCCAGTTCGTCGCCCAACCCAACGCTGGCCGCGATGATGCCATCGACTTGGTGGTCGAGCATCTGCTGGATAACGCGGTCGGTGTCGTTATGGCCTTCGGGCGCGATGAAGACCAGGCTGTGATAGCCCTCTTCCTGCAGCGCCCGGCTCAGCCGTTCCAAAGCGTCGGGGTAAAACGGGTTGTCGAGATAGGCCACCACCACGCCGATGATCCGGCTGCGCCCAGTGATCAGCGACCGCGCCAGCACGTTGGGGCGGTAACCCAACTCCTCAGCCGCCTTGCGCACCTTTTCCACCGTCCGCGCGCTGGCCGAGGCGCCGGAAAACACCCGGCTGACCGCCGATTGGCTGACGCCAGCGCGCTCGGCCACCGCGCGGGAGGTCACGCGCCCGCTCATCCCGCCGTCCACCCGCCATCCACCAGGATCGAAGTGCCGGTGACCAAAGCCGAGGCATCCGAGGCCAGAAAGACACAAGCGCCCATGATATCCTCCACCTCGCCAATCCGGTCGAGCTTGATCTTGCTTTCGATCCAGGCGCGTTTTTCCGGGTCGTCAAAGGTGGGTTTGGTGAGTTCCGTCTTAATGAAGGTCGGGCAGATCGTGTTGACGCGGATGTTCTGCGGGCCCCACTCGATGGCCATCGCCTTGGTCATGCCCTCGACCGCGTGTTTGGTGCCGCAATAGACCGCGCGGTCGATGCCGCCCACATGGCCCATCTGGCTGCTGATCTGGATGATGCTGCCACCACGCCCGGCCATGCCGCGGGCGGCCTCGGTAGCGAGGAAATAAGCCGCGCGCACATTGACCGCCATCACCGCGTCAAAGTCCTGGGGATCGGTGTCGAGCGCTGCGGAATGGCGGGCAAGGCCGGCGGAGTTGATTAGAATGTCGAAAGGTACTTCGGCCGCGAAGAAGCTGCGCACCGCGTCGAGGTCGGTCACATCCAGCGCCACACCCCGAGCCGCCCAACCCTGCGCCGTCATCTCGGCCACCGCTTCGTCCAAAGCGACCTGCCCGCGCGCGGCCACGGTGACCTCGGCCCCCGCCTCTGCCAAAGCCACCGCGCAACCCAGACCGATGCCGCGCGAGCCACCAGTGACCAAGGCCCGCTTGCCCGTCAGCCGAAACGAAGGGGTGCGGGGCAGCGGCATGGTCGACTCCGGTTTTGAATACGTGTGCAAACGCTACCGCCGGACCTTTGCCCTGTCCAGTCCCTGCGTGCTCAAACCGGGTATGCAATGCCGCGAAAGCTGGGGAAATCGGCGTAACGTTGCTGCCGCATCGCCAGGCTTTCGCCTGGCTCGGCGCCTGCGCGTAGCAAGGTGCCCTTGGGCGCGATATAGCTGTCGATTCGCCGCTGCGGGTCGGGCCGCCAGGCGATGTTGAACGCACAGAGCTTGGGGAAGAACCAGAGCTCGGAATAGTCCAGATGGTCATGCATCCACCACGCCAGATCACGCCAATCGCGCCCCAGTTCACAGCGATCGGCAAACCACGGGATCACCACCGAGGCGCCTGCCACCGGCACGTCGGGCAGATCCCATATATGGCATTCCAGCGGATACTCGTTACGCGCACAGTTCAGCCGGTTTTCATTGCCAAAGCGGTTGAGATCCGCCGAACGAAAGCCCGAACGGACAAAGACCCGGCCAAAGGTCTCTTGCAACGGGTCGAGCAGGGTTTCGCAAAATGCTCGTCCCCGTTCAATCGCCAGATCAGGGTTGTCGGGAATGTTCGGCACGCGGTGGATGTTGCCGATCTCGGAATAGAGAAACTCGCGCATCCAGAAGTGTTTGCTGAGCCGCACGCGCCCCAGTGTCTCGAGGCTCCACATGGACTGCGGGCGTCTCAATACCCGTTCCAGCGAAAGGCGCCGTCTGGTCGCAACGGCGAAAACGGGTTGTAGGCCACTTCCCAGATATGACCTTCGGGATCGGCGAAATAGCCGTGGTAACCGCCCCAGAATACGTCTTGCGCGGGTTTCAGCACGCGGCCCCCAGCCGGTGCAACCCGGGCCAGAAGCGAATCAACCTCTTGTTTTTCCGACACATTATAACCCAGCGTCATCGCGCCAAAGCCCAGATCGTTGACGTCGCAGCCAATATCGTCAGCCAGACCTTGCAAGGAATAAAGCCCCAGCGTCTGGGCAATCAGGTCAAAGGCGATCACCCCATCGGGGCTCTCGACCCTCTGCCAACCCAGCGCCTCGTAAAACGCCGCTGCGCGCGCCATGTCGCGCACGCCGAGGGTGATCAGGCTGACCCGTTGGTCCATCTGCGCCTCCGCTCAGGGGCGGATGGAAGCGATCTCTTGCATCCGCTGCAGCACATTGACGCCGATCTGCGCGTACATGTCCAGCAAATCCACAAGCACCCAGTTTTCGCGGATCAACCCGTTCTCCAGCCGCCAGAAATCAAGGCTGCGCATGGTGACGCGCTGGTTGACCGGCGGGATGCCCATCCAGCCGTCATGGCTGATCGTCTGGATCATGTTGGGCCAGCCGGTCACGCCGACATAATCGCCCTCGGCCATGAAATGATAGGTGATATCGCCCACATACTGGCCGCGATCGGGCATGCCATTGAGGAACGGGATCTGGTGAAACCGGCGAAAGCCCTCGATTCCGCGCCCCGTTCCAATGCCGGCGGGGCCGTACCACATCATCTTGGGATGCCAGAAACGCTCCATCTCCATCACCTCGGGGCCGCCTTGTGACGGGTGGCGTTTGAGGTGGTGTAGCATGTCGATGACGTGGTGGCGCGTGGCGGCGCTGTGCGTGGCGTCATGCGGGCCCATGCCGTCGCTGCTTTGCGGCCCCGGCACATGCATGAACCGCCCCAGCTGCGGCGCCATCGGCCAGACGTTCGCCTGCATCATCATCTCCGGCAGGTCCCAAAGCGTCTGCATTTCCAGGCACTTGCCGTCTTCGATTCGGTAGAACTCGTGAAACCGCATATGCGCTGCGTGACCGGTGGCCGGCATGCCCAGCCAGGGCGCCTGCCAGGTGCCGCAGTAATAGCCGCCCGAGCCGACCCAGATCGCCCCGGTCTCATCCGCGCCGGCGATGCGGATTTGTTCGACCCGTTCCAGATCAGGCAACGCCTGCAAGAGCGGGGCATAAACCGCGTCCCAATAGGCCTCAGGCCCCTGCAAATCGCCAAAGGGGTGGCACATGCGGAACAGCGCCTCGGGGGCTGCCGCGTTCAACGCATTGCGCGTGGCGTCCCCATCAAAATCGCGCATGGCCGCGAAGACCGGCGCGAGGGCGGCCTTTGCGTCTTCATTCGCCGTCACATCCCCGGCATGCCCGTCCATCACGTCACTCCGCCGCGTCGCGATAGGGCGCGCCTTCGCCGTAGGGCACGTTGATCCCGCCATAGCGCCGGACCCGGACGTTGCATTGTTCGGCATGGCCGATAAAGCCCTCGAGCATGCACAGCCGCGAGCCGTATTCGCCAATCAAAGTGGCCGCCTCGTCGGTCAGGATCTTTTGATAACTATGGGTTTTCAGGAACTTGCCCACCCAGAGCCCGCCGGTATAGCGCCCGGCCTTCTTGGTGGGCAGCGTGTGGTTGGTGCCGATCACCTTGTCGCCATTGCTGACATTGGTGCGCGCGCCGAGGAAGAGCGCGCCGTAGCAGGCCATGTTCTCAAGATACCAATCATCGCGGTCGGTCATCACCTGCACATGCTCGGACGCGATATCGTTGGCGATGGCCAGAATCTCGTCATGGTCGTCACACAAGATCACCTCGCCATAATCCGACCAACTTACGCTGGCGGTATCGGCGGTGGGCAGGATCGTCAGCAGCCGGTCGATCTCGGCCAAGGTCTCTTCGGCAAGCTTGCGGGAATTGGTCACCAGCACGGCCGGGGAGTTGTAGCCGTGCTCGGCCTGGCCCAGCAGATCGGTGGCGCAAATCTCGGCATCGACGGTGTCGTCGGCGATCACCATGGTCTCGGTCGGGCCGGCGAAAAGATCAATGCCAACGCGACCAAAGAGCTGCCGCTTGGCCTCGGCCACAAAGGCGTTGCCGGGGCCGACCAGCATGTGCACCGGATCGATCGTTTCGGTGCCGATCGCCATGGCGCCGACGGCCTGGATGCCGCCCAACACGTAAATCTCATGCGCGCCGCCCAAATGCATTGCGGCGATCACCGCGGGGTTGGGTTTGCCCTGCCAGGGCGGGGTGCAGGCGATGATCCGCGGCACCCCGGCGACCGAGGCGGTGGCCACCGACATATGTGCGCTTGCCACCATCGGGAACTTGCCGCCCGGGACGTAACAGCCCACCGACTGCACGGGGATGTTCTTGTGCCCCAGGACCACGCCGGGCAGCGTTTCAACCTCGATATCCAACATCGAATCGCGCTGCGCCTGGGCGAAATTCCGCACCTGTTCCTGCGCAAACTTGATATCGGCAAGCTCTTGCGGGCTGAGCTCGGCGATCAACGCATCAATCTCAGCCTGGGTCAGGCGGAAATTGGCCGGCGTGTATCCGTCGAACTTTTCCGACAGCTCGCGCACCGCCGCATCCCCGCGCGCCGCGATATCCGACAGCGTCGCCTCGACGATGCTGCGCACCTTGGCGTCGTCTTCGGCCCGTTCCGTTTCCGGTTTGCCCCGCTTCAACCACTCGGCCATGTGATCCTCCCAGACTACGAATCCAGGCGGCAGGATAGACCAAAAGACGCGTTTTGCAATCGTGTGCAAAAACTCATTTTGCGCGGTTGGCGATCAGAGCCCGGCTACCCATTCCAGCGTGCGGGCGGCGATGCCTTCGGTCATCCCGGGCGAAACGAGGTCCCCCGCGATAACGTGGCGCGAGGGATCGTCGTCTGGCAGCGTGTCGACCACGTTCAAATCCGCCTTCGCCCCCCACCGCGCGGCAATCTCGCGGGTTTTGGCATGGTTTACCACTTCGTCCAGGTCGTCGAAGACAAAGAGCGCCGGGATCGTGACGTCCTCATGCGGCAGGGCCTGCGCTGCCTTGACCGCCGCGGCCATCGGCAGGACGGCCTCAAACGGGTAGCGGCTGGTCCAGAATTTCGCGATTTCTTCGGTGCGCGGCTCAAACCCACGCTCCTTGCCGGCAACCCAAGGCCCCCACCAGCGCGCGCCGGGCCAGGTCAGGAAGGGCGCGCCGCTGTCCTTGATCTGGAAATTCGGCGCCACCAGAACCATCCCGGCAACCTGCGCCGACATCTCCTCATGCGCGGCCAACGTGGCCAGCGTGCCGCCGGTGGAGGTGGCCATGACCAGCACCTTGTCCCCGACCGCCCGGGCCACGGCCAAGGCTTCGGCCATGTCGGTCATCCAGGCCTCTACCGTCGCCTCGGTCATCGCGGCGCCACTGCGGCCATGCCCGGCGAGCCGGGTGAAGACTAGATTGGCGCCAAGGTCGTTGGCCACGATGTCCGGCAGGGGGCGCACCTCCTGCAAAGTGGCCGAGAATCCGTGGATATAGAGCACGGCCCAATCGGTTTTTTCACCCGTTGCACCCTGCCAGAGCACCTGTTTCTCAACACCCGGGGTAATGTCGGAAAACTGCGATTCCTGGGCGGCAAAATAGGCGTCGATGTCCGATCCCAGTTGAAATTCGTCAAATTGGATGTCGGTCACAACTGGCTCACGCGGGCCGAATAAGCCCAATCCGCCGAGGAGAATGACCAGAACCCCCAGCCCCCAAATCAGATAATTGCCCATTTCCCGCCTCTTGCTCTGTTTGATCGGAGTCTGACGTGCGCCGAGCGGTCACGCAAGCGGCACGTGGCGTCGCCTAGACTGGCCCAGACACCTCATGGATCGCCGCTTCGATCATCTTCAGGCAGTCCAGCGTGGAAAAGCTGTGATCGGCGCCTTTCACAAAGCTGAGGCGCACGTCAGGCCCGTCGAGGTGATCGAGCAGCCGCAACGCGGTTTCGCGCGTGACGGCGTTGTCCTCTGTGCCCTGCAACAGCCTGACCGGATATGGCATTTTCAAAGGCGTGCGCAAGACCAGCTGGTTGCGCCCGTCCTCGATCAACCGGCGGGTCACGATATAGGGCTCGTCATAATCCGATGGCAGGGCGATCTGGCCGTCCGTCATCAACGTCTCGCGTTGCGCGGTGTCGAACCCGGCCCAGAACGCATCTTCGGTGAAATCCGGCGCTGCGGCGATGCCGACAAAGCCGGAAACCCGCGGCAATTGCCGGATCACCAGGCAGGAAATCCAGCCGCCCATCGACGATCCTACCAGGACAACCGGCCCGTCGGTGACCTCTTCGATCACCGCCAAGGCATCGGCGGCCCAGTCGCCAATGCTGCCATCCTCGAATCGCCCGTCGGACACCCCGTGTCCGGAATAGTCGAATCGCAGGAAAGCGCGGCCGGTTTCCTCGGCCCAAGCCTCGAGATGCACCGCTTTGGTGCCGCCCATGTCGGACTTGTAGCCCGACAGAAACACCACCGCCGGGCCACGGCCTTGCGTATAGGCATAGGCCAGTTTACGGCCCTCGGGTCCTGTCAGGGTGCGAATATCAGCCATCGTAATCCTCCTATTGAAAACAATGCCCTAAGCGGCGGTCGGTGGCCAGCCTTAGGCTGTGAAAACCGGTTTGGCGAGATCTGTGTGACAAGGCGACGGACCGGACCGACTGCGCCTGGCCTCCAAAGCACAAATACGTGACCATCTTGTCACGTGACAAAAAAGTAACTTATACTGATCCTATGGACACGATCTTCAAAGCCCTCAACGACCCTGCCCGCCGCGCGCTGCTCGACAGCTTGCGGACAAAGAACGGGCAGACGCTCAGCGAACTGGAAGAGCAGCTGGAAATGACCCGGTTCGGCGTGATGAAGCACCTCAAGGTCCTCGAAGACGCCCATTTGGTGATCCCCCGCAAGGTTGGGCGGTTCAAACACCACTACCTCAACGCCCTGCCCCTGCAGGAGATGATCGACCGTTGGATCGATCCCTTTCTAAAACCGCAGGCGCAGGCGCTTTCGCAGCTGAAAACAGAATTGGAGAACCCAGAGATGACCAAACCGGATCTCGTGATGTCGACCTATATCGATTGCAGCCACGACGCGCTGTGGGATGCTTTGACCAAAGGCGAATTGATCAGCCAGTATCATTTCGCCTGCCAGAAGGTGACCGGCGACTTTGCGGCGCCGGGGGACGACGTCGAGTATCACTTCGACCATGGCGGCATCATGCTGTCGAACCGGCTGATTTCGATCACCCCCAAGTCGCGGATCGAAATGGAGTTTCGTCCGTCCTGGGGCGGGGATGAGACGCCATCGCGCTGTGTCTACCTGTTGGAACCGCAGACGTCGGGCATGAAGATCACCGTCGAACATTTCGACATCCCCGAAGCGCAACCCGGCATCGCCGATGGCTGGACGCGGTTTTTGTCGGGCCTCAAGACCTATGCCGAAACCGGCAAAACCCACCGCTTTGCGATGGAGACTGCGCCATGACAATCGAACTGACCGTTCTCATCCTGACGGCCCTTTTGGCGGCGTCGCTGTGGATTCCCTACATCGTGGGGGTCAACAGCACCACCACACCGGAAATGACTGAGAACCGACCGATGAACCCGGACAGGCTGGTGCCCTGGGTACATCGCGCCTTTCGCGCGCATCTCAACCTGCTGGAACAATTCCTGCCCTTCGCGGTGATCGTGATTGCAGCGCATCTGGTTGATGTGTCGAACGTGGTGACCGTGTGGGCCAGCGTTCTTTTCCTGGTGCTGCGGCTGGTGCACGCGGCTTGGATGATCACCGGCATGCCGGTTTTGCCCGCGCGCCCGTTGATCTTCACGGCCGGGTGGCTTTGCATCCTCGCGATCGCGGCGGCCACCTTGCTGGGGTGATGTCAGACCCGCCCGGTGAACGATGAAGCGCGGCACCCCTGCCGCGCTTTGTCTTTTGGGGTGACAAGAGCTAAAGCACTACCTGCGCTTTACCGTTCAACTCTCTGATAATGATAACTTTATTTCATCTAGCGCCTTAGGCTCGAGAGGCTTCGCACTGGCAAGCCATAACAGTGCCATTGCCCACCAGATCCCCCAGACTTGACAGCGCAACCCCCTCGCCACATAAGGCCCGCACATACCCGCAACCGGGCGTTCCGTGGGCGCCAAACCGACGAGGAGGCCGATATGGCCCAGATTTCCCTTACCTTTCCCGATGGCAATGCGCGCGATTTCGATGTCGGGGTCACCCCTGCGGTCGTCGCAGAGTCGATCTCTAAATCCCTCTCGAAAAAGGCCATTTCGGCAACGGTCAATGGCCAGCATTGGGATCTGCAATGGCCCATTGAGGCCGACGCGCAGATCGCCATTCACACCCTACAGGATGACGCCCAGGCGCTCGAACTGATCCGCCATGACCTCGCCCATATCATGGCGCGCGCGGTGCAAGAGATTTGGCCCGAAGTCCGCGTCACCATCGGGCCGGTGATCGAAAACGGCTGGTATTACGACTTTGACCGCGAAGAACCCTTCACCCCCGAAGATCTCGGCGAGATCGAGAAAAAGATGAGGGAAATCATCAACAAGCGCGACCCCGTGACCACCGAGGTGTGGGAGCGTGAGCGGGCGGTCAAGTTCTACAACGCCAATAACGAGCCTTACAAAGTCGAGCTGATCGAGGCCATCCCCGGGGATGAGCCGATCCGGATGTATTGGCATGGCCACTGGCAGGATCTCTGCCGCGGGCCGCATTTGCAGCATACCGGGCAGGTGCCCGCAGACGCCTTCAAACTGATGAGCGTCGCCGGCGCCTATTGGCGTGGCGATTCCGACCGCGCGATGCTACAGCGCATCTATGGCGTTGCCTTCAAGAACAAGGAAGACCTGCGCAAGTACCTGAATTTCCTCGAAGAAGCCGCCAAACGCGACCACCGCAAGCTGGGCCGCGAGATGGATCTCTTTCACATGCAGGAAGAGGCGCCGGGGCAGATTTTCTGGCACCCCAATGGCTGGACGATCTACACCGCGCTGCAGGATTACATGCGCCGCCAGCAGCGCCGCGGCGGTTATGTCGAGGTCAACACGCCTCAGGTGGTCGACCGGAAATTGTGGGAAGAATCAGGCCATTGGGAGAAATACCAAGAGCATATGTTCATCGTCGAAGTGGACGAGGAACATGCGCGCGAAAAATCGATCAACGCGCTCAAGCCGATGAACTGCCCCTGCCATGTGCAAATCTTTAACCAAGGCTTAAAATCTTACCGCGATCTTCCTTTGCGTATGGCCGAATTCGGTTCGTGCAATAGATACGAGC
>JASJCC010000147.1 GCA_030066175.1 Paracoccaceae bacterium
GAACCATTTCAGCCTGGCGGTGAACGAGGACGGCACGCGGTTCCTGATGAACCCCAACCAGATGCATTTTGCCCGGGTGCGCGCGTCAGACCTGATCGAGGTTGATGCCAATGACCCCGATACCCTGGCAAAACCGGGCGCGCCCGATCCCACGGCCTGGGGTCTGCATGGCGGGCTGCACCGGCATTGCCCGCAGGCGCGCTGCGCCATGCATGTGCATTCGATCCACGCCACCGTGCTCGCCTGCCTGAAAGACAAGCGCCTGCCGCCGATCGACCAGAACTGCGCAACTTTCTTCAACCGCATCGTGATCGACGAACATTATGGCGGATTGGCCTTTGAGGAAGAAGGCACCCGCTGTGCGCAGCTTTTCACCGACCCCAAGCAAAAGGTCATGGTCATGGGCAATCACGGGGTGATGGTGATTGGCCAGACGGTCGCCGAGACCTTTAACCGACTTTACTATTTCGAGCGCGCGGCCGAGACCTATATCCGCGCCTTGCAGACCGGCAGGGAGCTTGATGTTCTGTCGGATGAGATTGCCGAGAAAACCGCGCAAGAGCTGGAGAGCTACCCCGAGCAAGACGCCCGCCACCTGGCCGAGCTCATGGCCATTCTCGACGCCGAAGGATCGGACTACGCGACATGAGGCTGTCGCGTTCAGGCTAGCGGCGCGCGGGCGCGCTTGGCAGCGTTGGGGGCGAACCCAAGCAGAGGCCGCGCCATGACAGATGCACCGCAATCCGACGCCGAGGCCGCGCGCTGGCATTACAAGCCCGAGGGCGAGGTCGCGATGAACCCGCTCTTTCACTGGCCGCCGCGGCCGATGGCGGTGCTGCGCTGGTACGCCGCCTATTGGCTGGCTCTGTCTTCGACCACCTTTGCCCTGGCCTTGGCGGTGCTGGGGTACCTGCTTTTCCTGCCACCGCTTGAGCAGATGGCCCAGCTGTCGCCGGGCTGGATGCTGCAGGTCTGGCTCTTGAACCTGATCCCACACGTCGCCACGGCAGGGCTCTTGCATCTGTGGCTTTATCGCTGGCGCGGGCAAGGTCAGCGCTTCAAGTTCGACGCCCGCGATCCAGCCGCTGACAATGGCACATTCACATTCCGCAACCAGGTGCAGGACAACATGTTCTGGACGGTGACGAGCGGGATTTCGTTCTGGACGGTGATGCAGTGGCTGGTGTTTTGGGCGATGGCGAACGGTTATGCCCCGGTGATCGGCCTCGCATCAAACCCGGTCTGGTTTCTACTGATGTTCCCGATCCTCGTGGTCTGGTCGAGCTTTCATTTCTACTGGGTGCACCGCGCGCTACATTGGCCGCCGCTCTACCGGCTGGCGCACGCGCTGCATCACCGCAATGTCAATGTGGGCCCGTGGTCGGGCATCTCGATGCACCCGGTCGAACACCTGCTCTTCTACACCAACTTCCTCATCCATTTCCTGCTGGCGAGCCACCCGCTGCACGTGCTCTTTCGCGGCTACATGCAGTCGATCCACCCGGTGTTTTCGCATTCGGGCTTTCACAAGCTTTACGTCGCCGATGCCGAACGCGCCAAGATGGGCGATTTCTTCCACCAGCTGCATCACCGCTATTTCGAATGCAATTACGGCACGGTCGAAATGCCGTGGGATCGCTGGTTCGGGTCGTTCCATGACGGGTCCGAGGAAGGCACCCGCACCACCCGCGCGCGGCGCAGCCGGATGTATGGGCGTTAGGGGCGGAGCCCGGTTTCCTGCAGCAGGCCCTTGCGCTTGGCCTCGTAGTAATAGCCGCGCGCGTACCACATGATCGCGGCATCCTTGTTCCCATCGGCCACCAGATAGGCGCCGCGCAGGTATTTCAGCGCGTATTGCGCGTTGGTTTCGGCATCCAGCAAATCCTCGGGTTGGCCGCGAAAGCCCATGGTCCGGGCGGTCTGCGGCAGGATCTGAAAGAGCCCCCAATAAGGCCCATTGCGCGCCCAGGGCCGGTGCGTACTTTCGCGAATGGCCAACCGGTGCACCAGGTCACGCGGCAGATCATAGTGATCCGCCCAACGGTTGAGCGTCGCCCGCAAGGCCGGGGTTTCGTTGGGGTAAAGCGGCGGGTTAAAGGCGGTGGGTTGCGGGGCCGGCGCGGCCACGCGTTCGGGCGCCAGCCGTGAACACCCCGCGACAGGCAGGGCCAATAGGGTCAGGCAGGCAGCGCGTCGGGTGAGCATGGCGATCTCCGGTCAGATGGGCTCAGTAAGCCCTGTGCCGTGTCGCATGGCCAGCGCCCCGGTGATGACTTTTGTCGGATCGGCAAGGCGCCGCCGAAAACCCTTTGCGGGATTAGGCTTTGGCGAAACGCACGATCAAGGCCATGTCCTTGGCGTGCTCCCCTGTCGCCTCGGGCCCGTAGATCGGCGTCTCTGTCAGGGTCAGGCCGGTGATCTGATCCGCCAGCGCCGCAAACGCGGCGTCAAAACCTTTTTTCTGCCAATGCACCGCATTCACCGACAGCACCGCCTCACCGCCCGGCCGCAGGATCCGGAGCACTTCACCCAAAGCCTCGGGTCCGACGTGGCCGTTGGTGAAAGTGCCTGAACTGACCGCGCCAGCATATGCGCCCTCCTCCACCGGCAGGTGTTCCAGCAGGTTGCCGGTGAAAAGCGCGCGATACACGCCTTTGCGCGCGGCAACCGCCAGCATCTCGGGTGACAGATCGGTGGCGTCAACCGGCCCGACCCCCAGCCGCACCAGCGCCTCACCACAGAGCCCCGTCCCGGCGCCGAGGTCCAGCACCGGCCCCGCGACCCACGCATCGGCAAACACCTCCGCCACCCGCAACGCCAGGACATAGCCCATATCCTCGGCAAACCCGCTGTCATAGGTCTCGGCCCAGGCGCGATAGAGCTGCCGGTTGTCCTCGGGCGTTTCCAGCCCATAGGCCGCTTCAAGATTGGGATCGTCACTCATGCCGCCATAGTCCCCTAGGCAGCGTCAAAGTCCAGCACCAGCTTTTCCGTGGTCGGGCGCGCCTGGCAGGCGAGGGTAAAGCCCGCCTCCAGCTCCCACGGCTCCAGCGAATAATTCACCGCCATCTCGGCCTGCCCCTCGACCACCTTGCAGCGGCAGGTGCAGCACATCCCGCCCCGGCAGGAATAGGGCAGCTCCAGCCCCTGCCGTTCTGCCGCGGCGATCACGCTGTCATCCTCAGCCCCAACGCGGAACTGCCGACGGGCGCCATCGAGCACCACCTCGACCTGCACCCCTTGCTGCGCCGCGGCTTCGGCGGCAGCCGAGCGTTCAGGCCGCGGGCCGGCATCCTCGGTATAGAACCGCTCGAAATGGATGCGCTCGGTCGGTACGTGGCCCTCCAGCGCAGCCGCGACATCATCGATCATCCCACCGGGGCCGCAGAGGAACACGCCGTCCGCCGCCTCCAGATCCACCGCCCCGGCCCGCGCCAGCGCCATCACCTTTTCGCCGGTGATCCGCCCGTTCAGCAAAGCCACATCCTGCGGTTCGCGGCTGAGCACATGGATCAGCGTGAACGTGCTGAGATAGCGGTCCTTCAACGCATCGAGCGCGTCGCGGAACATGATGTCGCCGCTGGTTTTGTTGCCATAGACCAGCGTCACAGCCGCCCCCTGCGCCAGCGCCTCTGCCGCAATCGACACCATTGGCGTGATCCCAGACCCCGCCGCCACCAGCAGCACCTGATGCTCCCCGCGATAGAGAAACCGCCCCTCCGGCGGCATCACACGCAGGGTATCGCCCGGTTTAAGCCCCTGCGCATAGGACGAAAACACCCCGTCGGGCACGTGTTTCACCCCCACCGTCAAAGGCTGCCCCGGCGCGCTGGCGATGGAGTAGGACCGGCGTGTGTCCACCCCGCCCACATCCGCGCGCAGTGTCAGGTACTGCCCCGGCTGGTAAGCAAACGCCTCTGCCAACGCCGCCGGCACGTCGAAACACAACGCCACAGCCCCGGCCCCCTCGGGCCGCACGTCTGAAATCGTCAGCTCATGAAACATCGCGCGGTCCCTTCAGATGCACTTGAAGTAGTCAAACGGTTCAGCGCAGTCGCGGCACTGGTACTGCGCCTTACACGCGGTCGAGCCGAACTCGCTGATCCGCGTGGTGTTCTTGCTGCCGCAGCGCGGGCAGGTCACCTGCGGCACATCAAAAAGCGCTGCCTTGCCCGCCGGCCCCTCGGGCGGCGCAATGCCATAAGCGCGCAGCTTTTCCCGGCCCTCGGCGCTGATCCAGTCGGTGGTCCAGGGCGGCGACAACACCCGCTCGATCCGCGCCTCGAACCCCGCCTCACGCAAGGCCGCCTCGATTGCCAGCTCAATGGCCAGCACGGCCGGGCAGCCCGAATAGGTCGGCGTCACCCCGGCCACGGCCACGCCACCCTCCATGCGCACCCAGCGCAGGATGCCGAGGTCTTCGACGGTCACGCAGGGCACTTCGGGGTCGGGCACCCGCGCCGCGGCCTGCCAGGCGCGCAGGTGCAACTGATCCACCGCGTCGGTTACCACGACGCCCCCGGATGCGCGCGGTAGACGCTTTGCATCTCCGCCAGCAAATGGCCCAGACCTTCGCCATGTAAACCGGATCGCCCGCCGGTCTGCGGGTACGGCACCTCGGGCATCTGCAGCAAAGCCTCAGCGAAAATCGGCTGCAGAGTCGCTGTCCAAGCCCCCCGCATCACCGCCCGCGATGGCAACTCCGCCACGTCCCCGGCCGCCCCTTCCTCAAAGAGCTCTCCGGTGTAAGGATGCAACTCAACCACCGCCTCCTGCATCCGCGCGGCACTTTCCTCCGTCCCATCGCCAAGGCGGATCACCCACTCGCCGGCATGCCGGATGTGATAGGCCATCTCCTTCACCGCCTTGCCGGCCACCCCTGCGATCGTCTCATCCGCACTGCCCAAGGCCGCGGTCCAATAAGGCTGCATGAAGGCCGCAAAATAGAGCTGCCGCAACATCGTGTGGGCAAAATCCCCATTCGGCCGCTCGCAAAGCAGCAGGTTGCGATACTCCCGTTCGCCGCGCAGATAGGCCAAGGCATCCTCATCCCGCCCCCGCCCTTCAAGCTTGGCGGCATGGTCATAAAGCGTCCGCGCCGTGCCGATCAGGTCCAGCGCCATATTGGGCAGGGCCAGATCCTCCTCCAGCATTGGCGCATGCCCACACCACTCGCTCAGCCGATGGCCCAGCACCAGGTGATCATCCGCCAGCTCCAGAACCGCCTCAAAGAGCGCCATCACATATGCCCCACATCGTCGGGAATGTCGTAAAAGGTCGGGTGGCGATAGATCTTGTCGGCGGTCGGCTCAAAATTCTCCGCCGCGTGATCGGGGTCTGACGCGGTGATCGCCACACTCGGCACCACCCAGATGCTCACCCCTTCCCCCCGGCGGGTATAAACGTCGCGCGCCGCCTGCAGCGCCAGCACCTCATCGGCGGCATGCAATGATCCCACATGCTTATGCGCAAGCCCGTTGCGCGGACGGATAAACACCTCCCAAAGCGGGGTCTCGGTCATGTCACACTCCTTGCAAACATCCATTCGCAGCGCCCGATGGGACGGCGGGCGGGGCGCCTTTCGGCGCAGCCGAAACAGCGCCGCATCGCCGTCACTCCGCCGCGATCTTGCGCGCCGCGCGTTTCTCTGCATGCGCGAGGGCCGCCTCACGCACCCAGGCGCCCTCGTCCCAGGCCTTCTTCCGCGCCTTGATCCGGTCCCGCGCCATCGGGCCATGGCCTTTCACCACGCGCCAGAACTCGCCCCAGTCGATGGGCCCGTGATCATAGCCCCCCTTGGCCTCATTCCAGGCCAGATCCGCGTCCGGCACCGTCAGGCCGAGGTATTCCGCCTGCGGCACCGTCGCGTCGATGAATTTCTGCCGCAGCTCGTCATTGGTAAAGCGCTTGATCTTCCACGCCATCGACTGATCCGAATGCTGACTATCCGCATCATGCGGGCCAAACATCATCAGCGACGGCCACCACCAGCGGTTCAACGCATCCTGCGCCATCTCTTTCTGCTCAGGTGTGCCCTGCGCCAGGGTCATGACAATCTCGTAGCCCTGCCGCTGATGAAACGACTCCTCCTTACACACCCGGATCATCGCCCGCGCGTACGGCCCAAACGAACAACGACACAAAGGAATCTGGTTCATGATCGCCGCCCCATCGACCAGCCAGCCAATAATGCCGATATCGGCCCAACTCAGCGTCGGGTAGTTGAAGATCGACGAATACTTCGCCTTCCCGCTCAACAGCTCCTCGGTCATCTCTTCGCGGCTCACACCCAGGGTCTCCGCGGCGGCATACAAATACAGCCCATGCCCCCCCTCATCCTGCACCTTGGCCAGCAGCGCCGCCTTGCGCCGCAACGACGGCGCGCGGGTGATCCAGTTGCCCTCGGGCAGCATGCCAACAATCTCGGAATGTGCATGCTGGCCAATCTGGCGCACCAGGGTTTTGCGATAGCCCTCGGGCATCGCATCCTTGGGTTCGATCTTGTCCTCGGCGTCGATCCGCTTTTGAAACGCCTGCAGGAACTCCGGCGTCTCCGTCGTGCGGCCATCCGCGCCGATCAAACCCTGACTGTACATTGCGCGCCTCCCATGAACATGCCCGCGCAGTATATGTTACGAAAATCCTCGTGAGAAGCGTTTTTTGTAACACTTGCAAAACCCCGACGCCCGCCCCACGTTGCCCGCATGACTGGCGTGCTTTTTTCCCTTGGCCATGGCTACAGCGCGGATGCGCTGGCCCGGCGGCTTTTGCCGCGGCGTTGGACGATTCTGGGCACCACTCGATCGACAGAAAAGGCCGAAGCCCTTGCAGCCAAAGGCGTCATGCCGGTTCTCTGGGACGCCGATCTTGTGAATGAGGTGGTGAAAAACGCCACCCATATTCTGGTTTCCACCGGTCCGGACGCCGAGGGCGACCCCAGCTTACGCCTTGTGGGGGAGGCCATCGCAAAACGTGCGCCGCAGCTGAAATGGGTCGGCTATCTCTCCACCACCGGGGTCTACGGCGATCACGCCGGCGGCTGGGTCGACGAATCGACACCCCTGACCCCCAGCACCGAACGCGGCCGCGCACGCGTCGCGGCCGAGGCCGCCTGGCAAGCCATCACCGGCCTACCGCTGCATATCTTTCGCCTCGCCGGCATCTACGGCCCCGGGCGCGGCCCCTTTGCCAAGGTCGCCCGCGGCACCGCGCGGCGGATCATCAAACCCGGCCAGGTCTTCAGCCGCACCCATGTGGACGACATCGCCCAGATCCTCGACGCCTCGATCGCCCAACCCAACCCGGGCGCGATCTACAATGTCTGCGACGACGCACCCGCCCCGCCGCAGGACGTGCTCAGCTACGCCGCTGAGTTACTGAACCAGCCGCCGCCCCCCGAAGTGGCCTATGACGAAGCGGACCTCAGCCCGATGGCGCGCAGCTTTTATGCCGAAAGCAAACGCGTCTCGAACGACCGCATCAAGACCGAGCTTGGCGTGACCCTGCTCTACCCCGATTACAAATCCGGCCTGCAAGCGGTGCTGGAGGCCGAACGGACATGACACCGCCCGAGCCCGAGCGACCGGAAACGCTGACCCACCTTCTGGCGCAGATCCGCCCGCGGGACGGGGACACCGCTGTGTCGGTGCGGGACATGATGCAGCGCTTTGGCGAACGGTCGTTTGTCTCGGCGATCCTGGTGCCGGCGCTGATCCTGATCTCACCCATCTCGGCGATCCCCGGCACGCCCACCATCGGCGCGCTGATCATCCTGCTGATCGCCATCCAAGCGGTGTTTGGCCGCCAGCACCTCTGGCTGCCCGGCTTTCTGATGCGCCGCAGCCTGTCGCCTGAGCGGCTGGAGAAAGGCCTCGACTGGCTGGAAAAACCGGTGGCCTGGGTCGACCGCCACACCAAACGCCGCTTTTCGCTGCTGACGCGCCGGCCACTCAGCCTACTGGTGCTGCTGACGATCATGGCAACGGTCACGGTCTGGCCGTTCCTCGAACTCTTGCCGCTGGTCACCACAACGGGGGCCGCGGCGGTGTCGCTGTTTGCGATAGGCCTCTTGACCAATGACGGCGCGTTTATCGTGGCGGGATATGTCTTTCTGGGCGGGCTGGTGACCGGGCTTCTGACCCTGCTGAACGGCGTGGCCTAGGCCCGCCGGTCCAGCACTTCGACCCCCAGAACCGACAGCACCTTGGCCTCGATATCCTCGGCATTGAGCCGCGCCACGGCGTACATATCCTTGGGGCTCGCCTGATCGATAAACGTGTCAGGCAGCACCATGGAGCGGAACTTCAGCCCGCCGTCAAACACGCCCTCATCGGACAGCAACTGCGCCACATGGCTGCCAAAGCCGCCCACAGCGCCTTCCTCAACCGTGATCAGCGCGTCATGCTCAGCGGCCAGGCGCAGGATCAGATCGCGATCCAGCGGTTTGGCAAAGCGGGCATCGGCCACTGTTGGGTCGATCCCCTTGGCCTGCAACGCCTCACAAGCGCGCATCACCTCACCCAAACGCGTGCCAAAAGACAGGATCGCCACCTGGCTGCCGTCGCGGATCATGCGGCCCTTACCGATCTCCAGAACCTCACCACGCTCGGGCATCTCAACGCCTTCACCCTCACCCCGCGGATAGCGAAACGCTATCGGCCCCTCGTCATGCGCCGCCGCTGTGGCGACCATGTGCTTGAGCTCCGCCTCATCCGCCGCGGCCATCACCACAAAGCCCGGCAGGTTTGCGAGGTAAGCAATGTCAAAGCTGCCCGCATGGGTGGCACCATCCGCCCCCACCAGACCCGCGCGGTCGATGGCAAAGCGCACAGGCAGGCGCTGGATCGCCACGTCATGTACCACCTGGTCATAGCCGCGCTGCAGGAAGGTTGAATACATCGCGCAGAACGGCTTCGTCCCGCCCGCCGCAAGGCCAGCAGCAAAGGTCACACCATGCTGCTCGGCGATCCCCACGTCGAAACAGCGCGACGGAAAGCGCTCGGCAAACAGGCTCAGACCCGTGCCATCCGGCATTGCCGCCGTCACCGCGCAGATCTGCGGATCGTCGGTGGCCAGCTGCGTCAGCGTCTCACCAAACACCTTGGTATAAGACGGCGCGTTGCTGGGGGCCTTTTGCTGTTCGCCGGTGATGACGTCGAACCGCGCGCGGGCGTGACCCTTGTCATCGGCCCCTTCAGCCGGGGCATAGCCCTTGCCCTTGGTGGTCAGCACATGGATCAGGATCGGCCCGGTGGCGCGCTGGCGCACGGTGCGCAAGACCGGCAAAAGCTGGTTCAGGTCATGCCCGTCGATCGGCCCGAGATAGGAAAACCCCAGCTCTTCGAACAGCGTCCCACCCACGGCCATACCCTTGAGCATCTCCTTGGCGCGTTTGGCGCCCTCGCGGAACGGCTCGGGCAAGAGGCTGACCGCGCCCTTGGCCGCGGCCTTGAGATCCTGGAACGGCGCCTCGGCATAAAGCCGGCTAAGATACGACGACATCGCGCCGGTGGGCGGGGCAATCGACATTTCATTGTCGTTCAGGATCACGATCAGGCGCTTGCCCAGGTGGCCCGCGTTGTTCATCGCCTCATAGGCCATGCCCGCGCTCATCGAGCCGTCGCCGATCACCGCAATTGCATCACCATGCCCGGTGTCGCAATTGCCGCCCAGGTCACGCGCCACCGCAAAGCCCAAAGCCGCCGAGATCGACGTACTGGAATGCGCCGCGCCAAACGGATCGTAAGGCGATTCCGAACGTTTGGTGAAGCCGCTCAGCCCGTCTTTCTGCCGCAAGGTATCAATCCGGTCGCGCCGGCCGGTCAGGATCTTGTGCGGATAACACTGGTGGCTGACATCCCAAATGAGCTTGTCGCGCGGGGTGTCGAAGACCGCGTGCAGCGCCACTATCAGCTCGATCACGCCCAGTCCAGCGCCCAGG
>JASJCC010000027.1 GCA_030066175.1 Paracoccaceae bacterium
TGACCGCGGCCGGGATCGACAGCGACAGCACGCATGCGCTGCAGCAGGTGGAGTTCTACACCAGCCATGAGTCGCTGCTGTTGGAATACGAAGAGGCGCTCTGCCGGCTCGATTCCACCTCCGGAAACTGGCTGGCCGGCTCGGGCCACATGATCTGGATCGGCGACCGCACCCGGCAGCCTGACGGCGCGCATGTGGAATTTGCCCGCGGCGTGCTGAACCCGATTGGCCTGAAATGCGGCCCGACCACCACGGCGGATGACCTCAAGACCTTGATGGCCAAGCTCAACCCGGCGAATGAGGAAGGCAAGCTGACCCTGATCGCGCGCTTTGGCGCCGGCAGCGTGGCCGAGCATCTGCCGCGTCTGATCAAGGCGGTTCAGCAGGAAGGTGCCAATGTCACCTGGGTCTGCGATCCGATGCATGGCAACACAATCAAGAGTTCGACCGGCTACAAGACGCGGCCGTTTGAGTCCGTGCTGCGCGAGGTGCGGGAGTTCTTTGGTGTGCACAATGCCGAAGGCACCATTCCCGGCGGTGTGCATTTCGAGATGACCGGTCAGGACGTCACCGAATGCACTGGCGGTCTGCATGCGCTGTCGGACGAAAACCTCAGCGACCGCTATCACACGGCGTGTGATCCGCGCCTCAACGCGTCACAATCGCTGGAGCTGGCCTTCCTCGTGGCCGAAGAGCTGACCGCGCGCCGCGAGGCGGGTGCCGAGGCGGCCAACGGCTAATTAAGATTAATCGCAGAGTTTGACCCCCGCGGTTCGACAGAGCCGCGGGGTTTTTCGTTTGTGTTGGCCGAATGGCTGTTTGTGGCGCATAGCCAAGACGAGAAAGCAGTTGGGGCCATCACCCTCAGCGGCGCGCTGTGGGTGGGGCTTCTGTGACGGCATGACATAGGCTGGGTGGACTTATGTCCCGAACCGGCGCCGCCATGCGATCCACGGGCTCTAGGATTAGTCGTTCGACACCACAAGCCGAAGGTGTGGTGTGCCCTTGGCGGCCTGGTCCTCAGCAGCTGGCGGCGTCTTATGCCGGAACGGTGTCGGCGCTTCGGCTGCTTCAAGCGGGACCGTGGGCGCCGGTTCGGGCAGATAGGCCACGCCGGGTGCCTTCAGCGCTGGGGTCATTTCGATCCGGGTTATCGTGAACCGGCGCGGCGTTCGCCCGATGCGCCCGGTGCTGACCAGTGCACCAAGGCCGCGGCTAACCTCACCCATGTCAGAGCGCAAAGGCAACAGGATCATCTCGGCCTGCATGGCCGGCTTGTTGAACCCAGTTTCGGCCTGCAACTCGATCTTCAGGATCGCCGGATCGGCAAAAAACGCCTTGATCGCGTCGGCCAGGCGATCCCGGTCGGAGGGCGCAATAAAGGTTGAGAGCGGCATGCCCGCCACTTCCATCCCCATCAGGTCCGACATATGTCCGCCTGCCACCCGAAGCTTGGCCAGCGACGGGGCAATGCGTTCAACCAGAAACGCGTTCTCCAGCGATCCTTCCAGACCACGCGGGTCGATCTGGCTGCGCAGGGGCACCTCATCGGCGCCGCACAAGGCGTGCCAATAGCTTTCAACCCGGCGCAGCGGTGCGCGGCGCTTTTGCTTTTCCCGGTTGGTCATCGAAACCACGTGTCGATCTTTTCCACCCTTGCCCAACATCAAATCCCATCCTCCTGCGATGCAACGTTGATGGAGCCCCCGTTCCTTCAAGTTTGCGTAATCTTCCTTCACAAGTTCTTAATACCAAACCTCTGACCAGATTTCGCCTCATTTGTGACGCAAAGGTTAACGCGGCAGCGCCGCTTGCCTTGGCGGGGGCTTGTCTGTAGCCAAGGGGCCAGAAGTGGAGGGACGCAATGCGGCAGTCGATGACGGGCTTTGCCTCGGAGCAGGGCAGCGGCCAGGGCTTTGGCTGGATCTGGGAGATCCGCGGCGTGAACGGCAAGGGGCTGGACCTGCGCCTGCGCCTGCCGGACTGGATCGAGGGGCTGGAGCCGCTGGTGCGCAAGACCGCCCAAGCCCGGCTGGCACGCGGCAATGTGCAGATCGGCTTGCGGGTCGCCGCCGAAGAGGGCGGCGCGGGCCTGCGGCTCGATGCGGGCCAGCTCGCTGGTGTGCTGGATGCCATGGCGGTGGCCGAGACCGAGGCGATGGATCGCGGCATCTCATTGGCGCCGTCGACAGCGGCCGAGGTGGTTGCGGTCCGTGGCGTTCTGACCAGCGAGGCGGGGCAGGTCGACCAGGCCGCGTTGCGCACGGCCTTGATGGCGGATTTCGAGACAGCTTTGGCGGGGTTTGTCGAGATGCGCGGCAGCGAAGGGCAGGCGCTGCAGGACGTGCTGGCCCGGCAGCTAGGTGAGATCGAGACCCTGACCGCTGACGCCGAAACCGCCGCCAAGGCACGCGAAGCGGCCCAGACCGTGCGGCTGCAGACACAGCTCGCCCGCGTCATCGACAATGCCAGCGATGTCGACCCGCAGCGCGTGGCGCAGGAACTCGCGCTGATCGCGGTCAAGGCCGATGTCACCGAAGAGATTGACCGCCTCCGCGCGCATGTGGCCGCAGCGCGGGATCTTTTGGGGCAGTCCGGCCCGGTGGGGCGCAAGCTCGACTTCCTGATGCAGGAATTCAACCGTGAGGCCAACACGCTCTGTTCGAAATCCGGTGCGGCGGATCTCACGCAGATTGGCCTGTCGCTGAAGACCACAATCGATCAGATGCGCGAACAGGTGCAGAATGTGGAGTGAGCTGACATGACCCGCCGTGGCCTGCTGATCATCCTGTCATCGCCCTCGGGGGCAGGCAAATCCACCCTTTCGCGGCGTCTGCTGGAATGGGATCCAAGCTTGAGCTTTTCCGTCTCCGCCACAACCCGTGCGCCCCGTCCGGGTGAGGCGGACGGCAAGGACTATCACTTTCTCAGCGAAGAAAAGTTCAAGCGCGACGTGACCAAGGGCGACATGCTGGAACATGCGCATGTGTTCGGCAATTTTTACGGCTCCCCCCGCGCGCCGGTGCAGACGGCCATCGAGGAAGGCCGCGATGTGGTCTTTGACATCGACTGGCAAGGCGCGCAGCAGATCGTGAACTCGGCCCTCGGGCAGCACACCCTGAGCGTGTTTATCCTGCCGCCGTCGATTGCCGAGCTGCGCCGCCGGCTGGTCAGCCGGGGTCAGGACAGCGCCGAGGTGATCTCCAAGCGCATGCAGAAAAGCTGGGACGAGATCAGCCATTGGGGCAGCTATGATTATGTGCTGATCAACGACGATCTCGACCGCACGTTCGACGATCTGAAAACCATCCTGACCGCCACCCGCCTGCGTCGGCTGCAGCAGCCCGGGCTGGTCGAACATGTGCGCAAATTGCAGGCCGAATTTGAGGAGCTGGCATGACACTCTACTCAATCGACGGTATTGCGCCCGAGGTGGCAGACACGGCCTGGGTCGCGCCGGATGCCAACCTGATTGGCCGCGTGGTGGTCGAGGATGCCGCCTCGGTCTGGTTCAGCTGCACCTTGCGCGGCGATAACGAGGAAATTCGCGTCGGTGCGGGCAGCAACGTGCAGGAAAACGTCGTTTGCCACACGGATATGGGCTACCCGCTGCTGATTGGCGCGGGCTGTACGATTGGCCATAAGGTGATGCTGCATGGCTGTCTGATTGGCGATAACACGCTGATCGGCATGGGGGCGACGGTGCTGAACGGGGCCAAGATCGGCAAGAACTGCCTGATCGGCGCCGGGGCCTTGATCACTGAGGGCAAAGAGATCCCCGACGGATCCCTGGTGATGGGCATGCCGGGCAAGGTGGTGCGGCAACTCGATGAGGCCGCCATCGATGGCTTGCGCGCCTCGGCCCTGCATTATCAGGAAAACGCCCGGCGCTTTGCCAAGGGGCTGACGGCGGTGTGATGCGTAGGGCGTCGGCGCGCAGGATGAAGGACAAAACCAGGTGATGAAACGCACGATCATGCGCCCGGGCGGCCTGCCCGACAGCGCCTCGACCCCGGTGGTGACGCCGCTGATGCCGTCGGTGGTCTATGCCTCGGACACGCCCGATGCTTTGGACGCGCAATATGAGGGTAGGGCCGAGGGCTATACTTATGCGCGCGAGGGCCATCCCAATGCCGATGTGCTCGCCCGCCGGATCGACGCCTTGGAGGGCATGTCGGGCGGGATGGTGACCGGCTCGGGCATGTCTGCGGTGGCGGCGGTTCTACTGGGGCTCTGCGGGGCAGGGGATCACGTGGTGGGCGGCAACCAGCTTTACGGCCGGTCGCTGCGAATGATGGCGGAGGATCTGCCGCGCCTGGGCATCGCAACAACCCTGGCCGATCCGACGGATGTCGCCTCGGTTGCGGCGACTCTGCGCCCCGAGACGCGGCTGGTGCTGATCGAGGTGGTGTCGAACCCCACCTTGCGCATCGCTGATGTCGAAGGCATCGCCGCGCTCTGCCAAGAACGCGGCGTACTCTTGGCGGTCGACAACACCTTTACCACGCCTTTGGCGGTGCAACCCGCGGCCCTTGGCGCGGATATCGTGATCCATTCGTTGACCAAGCTTTTGGCCGGGCATTCCGATGTCACGTTGGGCTGGGTAGCCGCCAAGGATGCCGCGCTGATGGAGCGGATGCGCGTCTTTGCCGTCACCGCCGGCTTCACTGCCAGCCCGTTTGACTGCTGGCTCGCCGAGCGTGGGCTAATGAGCTTTGATCTGCGGTTCGAACGCACGCAGGCTAACGCCCAGCGCTTGGCAGATCATCTGGCGGGGCAGGCAGGGGTGACCCGGGTGCTCTACCCGACGCGTCCAGACCACCCGGATGCGGCGCGGGCGCAAGGCCTCTTGCGCGGGCGCGGCTGCAACATGGTCAGCTTTGAGATCGCCGGCGGGCGTCCCGCTGCCAACGCCTTTGCCGCCGCGGCAGACGGCGTCGCCTTTGCCCCGACGCTGGGCGATGTGGGCACGACACTTTCGCATCCCGCGTCCTCGTCCCATCGCGCGCTGACGCCCGAAGGCCGCGCTGCCATCGGCATCAGCGAAGGGTTCTTCCGCGTCTCTGTCGGGCTGGAACCGGTTGATGCCTTGCTCGCCACCTTCGACGCCGGCCTCAATGCCGCGCGGCAGGCGACGTGAGCGGCGACAACGCCGATTTGCTGGCAGCCTTTCCGCTGCCGGCCCTGTTGATCCGCCCCGATGAACGGATCGCCGCGGCGAACGCGGCGGCTTTGCAGGTGCTCGGCCCGCGGATCGAAGGGCGGCATTTCATCACCGCCATCCGCCAGCCGCAGGTGCTCGACGCCATCGATGCCGCCCGGCGCGATGACGCCATGCAGAGCACCGAATACCTGACCAATGACGGCCGCCAGGACATGACCTATCGCGTCACTGCGCGGTCGGTGCCGATGACAGACGGCCGCGGCGTGCTGGTCACGTTTGAGGACCGCACCCACCTGGAGCACGCCGTCCAGATGCGCCGTGACTTTGTCGCCAATGTGAGCCACGAGTTGCGGACGCCGCTGACCGCGATGATCGGTTTTATTGAGACATTGCTCGGCCCGGCCAAGGACGACCCCGAAGGCCGCGAGCGGTTCCTGGCAATCATGCAGACCGAGGCGAACCGCATGAACCGACTGGTCAAGGATCTGCTATCGCTCAGCCGGGTCGAGGCCACGGAACGCGTGCGCCCAACCGAAGAGGTCGACTTGACCGCTGTGATCCGATCCACCCTGCACGGGCTGACCCCAATCGCCAGGGAACATGGTGTGACGCTCGATGTCGACCTTCCGGAGGATGAGCCGCGCGTCATCGCGGATCACGACCAGCTCTGCCAATTGGTCAGCAACCTGGTAGAGAACGCGATCAAGTATTCGGGGCAGGGGGCCGAGGTGACGGTGTCGCTGACGGCGCCCGAATACCAACCTCGCCTGCGCCGTGATGGCGTCTGCCTGACGGTGGCCGATACCGGGCCGGGCATCGACCCCGTGCAAATCCCCCGGCTGACCGAACGCTTTTACCGCATCGACAACCACCGCTCACGCGAGATGGGCGGCACCGGACTGGGGCTTGCCATCGTCAAACACATCGTCAACCGGCATCGCGGCCGTCTCCGCATCGAGAGTGCACCGGGTGAAGGCAGCCGGTTCAGCGTGTTGTTGCCGCTGGATCAGACCCCCACGCGCGATCTTTGAGTGTGGCTTGGGCACGGGCTGCCAACCGGCTCCAATAGTGACCTTGGGTCACCTTGGAGTCGCGCACGCAAGAGAATCAATTCGGCCTGTCAGACACGCGAAAAACGTGGTTTCCAATCGGCCCAACCAAGGGGTGAAAGCGCCGCCTTTTCAAGGTGTTGAACTGGCGTGTAATGCACCCCGACACAGCGCCATTCTCAGCGTATGAAAAAGAAACTTCTCAACGTTAACAAAGCGTTAACAAGCGCCCGCCGCAGCACATCCAGCCTGTCATAAATCTGTTACGCAAGTGTCACAAAAGCATTGCGTGGCGTCCCTAGACCCGCCGCAACGGCCATCGCGGGGATGGCCGCTTGGGTGACATCAGGAGTGTTCCTTATGACAAACGCAAAGATTACCGTCTCTGCTCTGGCAATCGCCGCCGTATCTGCAACCGCTGCTGCCGCACGTGACAACGTGCAAGTTGCCGGCTCATCGACCGTTCTGCCTTATGCCTCGATCGTGGCCGAAGCATTCGGCGAAAACTTTGAATTCCCGACACCGGTTGTTGAATCGGGTGGTTCCTCTGCGGGTCTTAAGCGCTTCTGCCAGGGTGTCGGCACCGAGCATACGGATATCGCCAACGCGTCGCGCGCCATCCGCGAGAAGGAAATCAAGGCCTGCGCCGAAAACGGTGTGACCGACATCATCGAAGTGCGCATTGGCTATGACGGCATCGTCTTTGCCAGCCAGATTGACGGTCCGGAGTATACGGCGTTCAACCAGTCCGACATCTTTAACGCGCTGGCGCCCAAGGTCATGGTTGACGGCGCGCTGGTCGACAACCCGCACACCAAGTGGTCGGACTTCAACGCCAATCTGCCCGATGCCGAGATCCTCGCCTTCATCCCGGGCACCAAGCACGGCACCCGTGAAGTGTTCGAAGAAAAGGTGATCGCGGCGGGCTGCGAAGCCACAGGCGCGATGGAGGCGATGATGGCCGCCGGCATGTCCGAAGACGATGCCGAAGATGCCTGCCTCGAAGTACGTACCGACGGCCGTTCGGTCGATATCGACGGCGACTACACCGAAACGCTGGCCTCGATCGACGCAAATGCCAACGCCATCGGTGTCTTTGGCCTGGCGTTCTACGAAAATAATACTGACACGCTGAAAGTGGCGACCATGGCCGGGGTCGAACCGACCACCGAGTCCATCGCCGCAGGCGAGTACCCGGTGTCGCGCCCGCTCTACTTCTACATCAAGAAGGCGCATATTGGCGTGATCCCGGGCCTCAAGGAGTTCGCCGAGTTCTTCGTGTCCGACGAGATTGCTGGCCCCGACGGCCCGTTGGCCGAATACGGCCTGGTCTCCGACCCGGAGCTGGCCAGCACCCAGACCATGGTCGCCGACGAATCCGTGATGGGCGAAGGCATGTAATCTGCCGCACGTTCTTTAGGGGCGGCGAATTTCGTCGCCCCTTTCCTGCTTTCAGGACATTTACCAAATCGCTGGGGGGCTCATGTCAACGGTCTGGCTAATTGCGTGCGTGATCGCCATTGCGCTTGCGGGCTTTTTCGCGGGCCGAATGCGCGCGCTTAGCTCGGCCGGTGACAACCGCCGGGCGTTGCATTCGCTGCCGAATTACTACGGCTGGAACGTCGCGCTCAAGGTAATGACGCCGGCGCTGGGGTTGCTGGTGATCTGGCTGGTGGCGCAGCCATTGTGGCTGAGTACAACTTTGGCCAACAATTTCCCCGAAGGAGCGGTGGCCGAGGACACGTCGCTGTCGCTGGTGATGACGGATGTGCGCCGGGTCGCCGAAGGGCTGGATCGGGCGGTCGCGCAAGGGGTGATGAGCGAGGCGGAGACCGGCACAATCCGCGCCGAGACCACCAATGTGCGCGAGGTGCTGGCCGAAGCCGGGGTGGCGCTGGGGTCGGATGTAAGCCCCGAGGTGCTGCGCTCGGCCCAGGATTATCGCGCGCTGGCAAGCACCGGGAACCTGTGGCGGAGCATCGCCATTATTGGTGTGGCGCTGCTGGGCCTCGGCTGGGCTCTGCGGGAAACCAGCGCGTCGTTCCGTGCCCGCAACACCGTCGAACAGGGTGTGCTGGCGATCCTGGTCTTCGCGGCCTCTATCGCGATCCTGACGACCATCGGCATCGTATTGTCGCTGATCTTCAACACCGTGGAGTTCTTCCGCCTTTACCCGGCGCTCGAATTCTTCACCCTGCTGGAATGGGCGCCGAGCTTTTCCGGCCGGGGCGGGGCGTCGTCACTGGGGATCCTGCCGCTTTTGTGGGGCACGCTCTACATCTCGTTTGTGGCGCTTCTGGTGGCGGTGCCGATTGGTATCTTTGCCGCCGTCTACCTGTCGGAATACGCCTCACCAACCGTGCGCAGCATTGCCAAGCCGATGCTCGAGGTGTTGGCGGGTATCCCGACCATTGTTTACGGGCTGTTTGCGCTGCTGACGGTGGGGCCGCTGTTGATGAGCGTCTTTGGCGATGATGGCTTGGGCTGGATGCAGGGCCAGAGGGCGGTGATCACGGCCGGCATCGCCATGGGCATCATGCTGATCCCGTTTGTGAGCTCGCTTTCCGACGACATCATCAACGCCGTGCCACAGTCCCTGCGCGATGGGTCTTACGGGTTGGGCGCCACGCAATCCGAAACCATCCGCCAGGTGGTCTTGCCCGCGGCGCTGCCGGGTATCGTCGGTGCGATCCTTCTGGCCGCCAGCCGCGCTATTGGTGAGACGATGATTGTGGTGCTGGGCGCAGGCGCCGCCGCGCGGCTGAGCCTCAACCCCTTCGAGGCGATGACCACCGTGACAGCCAAGATCGTCAGCCAGCTGACCGGCGACAGCGATTTTGCCTCGCCCGAGGCGCTGGTGGCCTTTGCGCTGGGGGTGACGTTGTTTGTCATCACGCTGGGGCTGAATGTGCTGGCGCTTGGCATTGTGCGCAAATACCGGGAGCAATACGAATGACCGACGCAACCGCCTCTGATGCGCCCCGCGCCCGCCCGTCGCTGACCGACGCCGACGCCCGCACCGCCCGCCGCAACGCCGCCGAAAAACGCTTTCGCCTCTACGGCATCGCAGCCATCGGTGCGGGGCTGTTTTTCCTGGTTGTGCTGCTGAGCGCGATCATCTGGAACGGTGTCGGCGCCTTTCAGCAGAGCTTTGTGACCGTGTCGGTCTATCTGGACCCGGCCAAGCTCGACAAAAAGGGTGAGCGCAATATCGACGATATCCGAAAGGTATCGACCTTTGGCTATAACCCGTTGATCCAGCAGGCGGTGTTTGACGCGGTGAGTGAGGCGGGGATCGAGACCGAGTACACAAAAGCCAAAGAGATGAAGGCGCTGTTGTCGGCCTCGGCGGCGGCCCAGGTGCGCGACACGGTGCTCGCCAATCCCGACCTGATTGGTGAGACGATGGAATTCCGCTTGCTCACTTCCAGCCGCGTGGACGGCTACCTGAAGGGCCGCGTGACCCGCGACAGTATTGCGCGGGACAAGAATATCGACGCCGGTCACCTCGATCTGGTGGACGGGCTGCAAGCGGCGGGGGTGATCAAACGCGAGTTCAACATCGACTTCATCCTCGGCGCCGATGCCTCGGAATCGCGGCCCGAACAGGCTGGTTTGGGTGTGTCGATGCTGGGGTCGTTCTTCATGATGCTGGTGGTGTTGATCCTGTCGCTGCCGATTGGTGTCGCCGCGTCGATCTATCTTGAGGAATTCGCCCCGAAGAACCGCTTTACCGATCTGATCGAGGTGAACATTTCGAACCTCGCCGCGGTGCCGTCGATTGTGTTCGGGATCTTGGGGCTCGCCGTGTTCATCCAGTTTGCCCATCTGCCGCAATCGGCGCCCTTGGTGGGTGGTCTGGTGCTGACGCTGATGACGTTGCCCACCATCATCATCTCGACCCGCGCGTCGCTGAAGGCGGTGCCGCCGTCGATCCGCGATGCAGCGCTTGGGGTAGGGGCCTCAAAAATGCAGGCTGTGTTCCATCACGTGTTGCCCTTGGCAATGCCCGGCATTCTGACCGGCACCATCATCGGTCTGGCCCAAGCGCTTGGGGAGACCGCGCCGCTGTTGTTGATCGGCATGGTGGGCTATATCGCCACCAACGTACCCGACGGTATCGCCAGCGGGTTTCTCGACCCGAACTCCGCCATGCCGGCGCAAATCTATGAATGGGCCAAACGCGCCGATCCGGCCTATTACGAACGGGCCTGGGGCGGCATCATCATCCTGCTGGTGTTCCTTTTGGCGATGAACATCATCGCCGTGCTTCTGCGCCGCCGCTTTGAACGTCGCTGGTAAGAGAGGTAGAACCCTATGTACGACGCCGCTCAATCGGAGAGAACCGTGACCCAGGACGTAAAGATCGCTGCCCGTGACGTGCAGGTCTATTATGGCGACAACCATGCCATCAAGGATGTGGATGTCGACATCGAAGACAAGACCGTCACCGCCTTTATCGGCCCGTCGGGTTGCGGTAAGTCGACCTTTTTGCGCTGCCTGAACCGGATGAACGACACCATCGATATCTGCCGCGTGACCGGGCAGATCCAGCTCGATGGCGAAGACATCTATGACAAGCGCGTCGATCCGGTGCAGCTGCGGGCCAAGGTCGGCATGGTGTTCCAGAAACCGAACCCGTTCCCAAAGTCGATCTATGACAACGTCGCTTATGGGCCCAAAATCCACGGCATGGCCCGCAACAAGGCCGAGCTCGACGACATCGTCGAACGTGCCCTGCGCCGCGGCGCGCTCTGGGACGAGGCCAAGGATCGCCTGAACGAGCCCGGCACGGGCCTTTCCGGCGGTCAGCAGCAGCGTCTTTGCATCGCCCGCGCGGTGGCGACTGAGCCCGAAGTGCTGTTGATGGATGAACCCTGTTCGGCGCTGGACCCCATTGCCACCGCCCAGGTCGAAGAGCTGATTGATGAGCTGCGGCGCGACTATTCCGTGGTGATTGTCACCCATTCGATGCAGCAGGCCGCGCGGGTCAGCCAGCGCACGGCGTTCTTTCACCTCGGCAACCTGGTGGAGTTTGGCGAGACCGGCAAGATCTTCACCAACCCCGAAGATCCGCGGACAGAATCCTACATCACGGGACGGATCGGCTGATGCACGAGCTAAGCGAACACATCTCCAGCGCGTTTGACCGCGATCTGGAGGAAATCCAGGCGCAGATCATGAAAATGGGCGGCCTGGTCGAGGCGTCGATCATGCAGGCGGCGAAATCGCTCGAGGCCCGCGACGAAGAGCAGGCCGAAGTGGTCCGCAAGGGGGACGAGGCGATCGACGCGCTCGAAGAGCTGATTAATGACGAGGCCGCCCGCGTGATCGCGCTGCGCGCCCCCACCGCCATCGACCTGCGGGTGATCCTGGCGGTGCTGAAGATCTCGGCTAACCTGGAACGGATCGGCGATTATTCCAAGAACATGGCCAAGCGGACAAGCGTTCTGGTGCAACTGCCCGCGGTGGGTGGTACCGCATCAGCGCTGCGGCGCATGGCGCGCGAGGTTGAGCTGATGCTGAAAGACGCGCTGGATGCCTATATCCAGCGCGACACCGCCTTGGCGATGGACGTCATCGAACGCGACAACGATGTCGATAACATGTACAACACGCTCTTCCGCGAGTTCCTGACCTTTATGCTGGAAGATCCGCGTAATATCACCGCCTGCATGCATCTGCATTTCATCGCCAAGAATATCGAACGTATGGGCGATCATGTGACGGCGATTGCCGAACAGGTGGTGTTCCTGACGACGGGCGAGATGCCGGATGAAGCGCGCAGCAAGGCCGACCGCACGTCGCGTGATGCCAGCCTTGCGCCCGATATGGATGCCCACGGGGATTGATCGCATGAGCGCCGGCCAACCCACAGTTCTTGTCGTCGAGGACGAAGCGGCCCAACGCGAGATCCTCAGCTACAACCTCGAGGCTGAGGGCTTCCGCGTGGTGCGCGCCGAAAACGGTGAAGACGCGCTGGTGCGGGTCGCCGAAGAGAACCCCGACCTGATCCTGCTCGACTGGATGCTGCCCAAGGTGTCGGGTATCGAGGTCTGCCGCCAGCTGAAGATCCGCACCGAGACGCGCGGGGTGCCGATCATCATGCTCTCGGCCCGGTCCGAAGAGGTCGATCGCGTGCGCGGCCTGGAGACAGGAGCCGATGACTATGTCGTCAAACCTTATTCGGTGATCGAACTGATGGCGCGTGTGCGGGCCAATCTGCGCCGCACCCGGCCCGCGGCGGTGGGCGAGGCGCTGAACTATGAGGATATCCACCTCGACGCCGAAACCCACCGCGTGACGCGCAGCGGCAAGGCGCTGAAACTGGGCCCGACCGAATTTCGTCTGCTCAGCACCTTCATGGAAAAACCCGGGCGCGTCTGGTCGCGCGAACAGCTGCTCGATCGGGTCTGGGGGCGCGACATCTACGTCGATACCCGCACCGTCGACGTTCATATCGGCCGGCTGCGCAAGGCGCTCTGCCAGCATGGCGGGAACGATCCGTTGCGGACCGTGCGCGGGGCGGGGTATGCGCTGGGATAAAGACGTAAAGAACGTCGCCCAGTGCATTGAAGATCATCACTTTTAACGCGATGCGTAGATTCTCTGGCGAACATGGGTCATTTGCTTGACCGCCCCGCCAGATGTGACATGGTGTCTGAAAGGGGCTTGGTTGGGGGACCGTGATGCGCTTTTTCCTGTCTGTTTTCAGCGCTTTGCTGCTTTGGGTATCGGCGGCTGCCGCGCATGAGGTGCGGCCCGCAGTCGGAGACCTGACGGTAGAGAATGGCGAGATCACCCTGTCGATCCGCCTGAATGCCGAAGCCCTGGTCTCAGGCGTCGATCTGCAAGGCGTCGCCAACACCAACGACACCGAGGCCTCAGAGGAAATCGACGCGCTGCGGGCGCTGCCGCCCGAAGACTTGGCTGCGCAGTTCGAACAGATCGCCGGCCAGATCATCGCAGGCATGGACCTGCGGGCCAGCGAAGACGCGGTACCGCTGAGCCTTGACAGCATCACCATCGATGCCGTCGGCAATGTCGAATTGCCCCGCGACAGCACCGCGGTCTTCACTGGCACCTTGCCGTCTGGGGCGGATCGGCTGGATCTCGCCTGGCCGGCCGCCTATGGCACGCTGATCCTGCGCCAGCAGGGGGTTGAGGACGGGCTGACCATGTATATGGGCGGCGGGATGCGTACGGGACCGATTGACGTGTCGGGTGGCCAGGCGCAGGGCTTTGGCGCGACGTTTCTCAGCTACATCCCCGTGGGCTTTGACCACATCCTGCCCAAGGGGCTAGACCACATCCTGTTTGTGCTGGGGCTGTTTTTCCTGACCACGCAACTGGTGCCGCTGCTCTGGCAAGTCTCGGCCTTCACCCTGGCGCATACGGTGACCCTGGCGCTGGGGGCGCTCGGGCTGGTCAATATCCCCGGTAGTATTGTCGAGCCGCTGATTGCCGCCTCGATCGTCTATGTGGCGGTGGAAAATCTCAGGTCTGACACCATGAGCCGCTGGCGACCAGCGGTGATCTTTGGCTTTGGCCTGCTGCACGGGCTGGGTTTTGCCTCGGTGCTGGGGGAGTTCGGCCTGCCGCAAGGCCAATTCGTCGCCGCGCTGATCGGCTTCAACATCGGGGTCGAGGTTGGCCAGTTGACGGTGATCGCCATTGCCTTCTTGCTGGTCTGGCTGGCAATGCGCGTCGATGCGGGCGAGGCACGGGTCGAAACCGCGCAGATCACCTACGGTGTGCTGGCGCTGGCCTTTGTTGGCCTCAGCTTTGTGCTGAACGGCCCGGGCTTTATGCAGACGATGGGGGCCGGGGCACCGCTTTTCTTCTGGCCGCTCGCTGCCGTTGCGGCGCTCTGCGCGCTCTCGGCCACCAATGTCGACAAACTGGACGCCTACCGCCGTTTCGTCTCTATGCCCGCTTCAATCGGCATCGCGCTGGTGGGGGCCTATTGGTTCGTTGAGAGGGTGTTTCTGTAGCGTGTTGGATTTCAGGTCGGGCTATCCGCCGGCACGCATGGGGGCAACTGCAGGACTATGAAGCCAACAATCTGCGCGTTTCTAAAGTGGTCTGCTATAGGCATATCATTGGTGCTGAGTTCTGCCCCTGCGCCTTTGGTGGCACAGGAAAGCGACTCCCAAGTTCCCTTTCTGACAGTGCGCAACCCGGGCGGGCCCGACGGCCCCAGTGAGTTCTTCGGCGATGAACGCAGCGAGTTGCGTGCGGGCTGGTGCAAGCTACAGGACGTCGATGTTGGCGGATTGGCTCCGGTGCTAGAGGCGGTGCCGGCCTTTGTTCGTGAGCAGTTCCTGCGTGTCGACGACGTCCGTGTTCTAGACCCGGCCGATCTGCTGGATAGCTTGCAGAACGAAGAGGCGGCGGCCCCGCCCGCGCTCTTTGTGCACGGCTATTTCATCGATTTCGAAAAGGGCTGCCGACGCGCATCGCTCTTTCAGGACAACGCATCGCTGACTGGCCGCCTCTTGTGGTTTAGCTGGCCCTCGGACGGCGACATCGCCAATTATGCCCGCGATGAGGCCGATCTCTACTGGAGCGTGCCTGATCTTGCCGATGCCATCATCGAACTGGATCGCCGTGCAGGCGACGACGGCGGCATCCATGTTCTGGGTCACAGCCTTGGGGGCAGGGGTGTTGTGCTTGCCCTTCAGGAAGTGGCGCATCGACATCCCGACATCCGCCTGGGCGAGGTTGTGTTGCTGGCCCCGGACATGGATTTTGAGATCTTTTCCAGGATCCTGCCGCGTATTGCGCAGATCGCTAACGCGATAACGGTTTATGTCACGGATGAGGATCGGCCACTGGCTTTGTCCGCGCAGTTGCATGGCTATCCCCGGTTGGGGCAAGCCGGAAACGACGTGGCCTCGCTATCGGGGTTGGAGGTCATCGATCTCAGCGGGCTTCCAAACGAAAGCCCCAGCGGCCACCTCTACCACATCCACAATCCGCAAGTTGGAGACGACCTTGACCGTCTTTTGAACAATGGGTTGCGCGCGGCCGAGCGGCCCAATCTGGTGCAGACAGGCCCCAATTCATGGAATCTGCGGCAGTGAGTGCGGGCGCGGCCGCCAAGGTGGCGAGCCAGCAAAACTGAAGTACCGGTTCGGGGTTTTCAACGTCGGGCCGTCTTTGGTTTCAGCCGATGTCGATCGTAGAATTGGCCTGTGAAACATTGGCCCGACAGAGGGCTTGCGCCTCTTGCCATCTCAGTCTATACGCGCGCCACGAAATTTCGCAGACGGAGGCGGGCGCTTGGGGGAGACATCCCCAAATGTCCACCGGTTGGCCCAGATGGGTCGATCCTTCGTCAAGGCAAAAACCGGAAAGGAAAACGGCATGGCTCTTCCCGAGTTCACCATGCGCCAGCTCTTGGAAGCAGGCGTTCACTTTGGTCACCAGACGCAGCGTTGGAATCCCCGTATGGGTGAGTTCATCTATGGCGCGCGCAATGGCATCCATATTATGGATCTGACGCAGACCGTCCCGATGCTGGATGCGGCGCTGAACGCGATCCGTGAGACCGTCGCCAAGGGCGGCCGCGTGCTCTTTGTCGGCACCAAGCGTCAGGCGCAGCAGCCGATCGCCGAAGCGGCGGAAAAGTGCGCGCAGTACTACATGAACCACCGCTGGCTGGGTGGCACGCTGACCAACTGGCAGACCGTGTCGCAGTCGATCAACCGGCTCAAGCAGATTGACGAGCAGATGGCGCAGGGCGCCGAGGGCTTGACCAAGAAAGAGCGCCTGAACATGGAGCGCGACCAGTCCAAGCTGCAGGCGTCGCTGGGCGGGATCCGCGAAATGGGCGGTGTGCCGGACCTGCTGTTCGTCATCGACGTCAAGAAAGAAGCGCTCGCTGTGGCTGAGGCCAACAAGCTGGGCATCCCAGTTGTGGCGGTGGTGGACACCAACTGCTCGCCCGACGGTGTGGATTTCATCATCCCCGGCAATGACGACGCTGCCCGCGCCATCTCGCTCTACTGCGATCTGGCCAGCCGCGCGGCACTTGACGGCATGAGCGCTCAGCTGGGTGCCGCCGGTGTCGACCTTGGCGCGCTGGAAGAGGCACCCGCCGAAGAGGCACCCGCCGAAGAGGCCGTGGCCGAGGCCGCAGAAGCCGAAGCGCCGGCCGAAGCCGAGGCACCGGCCGAAGGCTGAGCCCCGGCTTGTCGCATCCGCGACATGGGATCACGACATGAAGGGGTGGCCCGGGCGGCCATCCCGAACCCGATTTCAGATATGAGGAGAGCCAAGAGATGGCGATCACAGCAGCACAGGTGAAAGAACTGCGCGAAATGACCGGCGCCGGCATGATGGATGCCAAGAAAGCGCTGGTGGAAACCGATGGCGACATGGAAGCGGCGATCGACTGGCTGCGCACCAAGGGTCTGGCCAAGGCCGCCAAGAAGTCCGGCCGCACCGCGGCTGAGGGCCTGGTGGCCGTCGTTGTCGAGGGTGGCAAGGGCGTCGCAGTCGAGGTGAACTCGGAAACCGACTTTGTCGCCAAGAACGCCGATTTCCAGGACATGGTCAGCGGCATCGCCAAGGCCGCCCTGGGCGCCGCAGACGTCGAAGCGCTGAAGACCGCGGATCTGGGCGGCAAATCGGTCGCCGACACGATCACCGACAAGATCGCCACCATCGGCGAAAACATGTCGCTGCGCCGCATGGCGTCTGTCGACGGTGAGAAAGTGGCTGCCTATGTGCACAACGCCGCGACCGCCGGCATGGGACAGATCGGAGTGCTGGTGTCGATGACCGGTGGCGATGAGGCGTTCGGCAAGCAGGTGGCGATGCACATCGCGGCCGCGAACCCGGCGTCGCTGTCGGCGGATGATCTAGATGCGGCAGTTGTCGAAAAAGAGCGTCAGGTGCAGATCGACATCGCCCGTGAATCCGGCAAGCCGGAGCAGGTGATCGAAAAGATGATCGAAGGCCGGATGAAGAAGTTCCTGGCCGAGGTCACCCTGCTGGGTCAGCAGTTTGTGGTGAACCCGGATGTGACTGTCGAACAGGCCGCCAAGGACGCCGGCGCCACGATCACCGGCTTTGTCCGCATGGCGGTCGGCGAAGGCATCGAAAAGGTCGAAGAAGACTTTGCCGCCGAAGTGGCCAAGGCCGCACAAGGCTAAGGGCAGGGCGCCTTCAATTGCTTTTGGAAGCGGCGCGGGGCCTCCCGCGCCGTTTTTCTTTTTGCTTTGAGGATGTTGCACGCGCGACTCACTTGGTTTGTCGCGTGCGGGCGGTGGCCTGACAGCGCCGCCCGTCCGGATTCATACTGACGCAGCAGGTCCGATCCCGGTGCGCAGATGCCAGAGTATGAGACAGGACGCAAAGACTTGGGTCGCCGGTTTGGCCGGCTCAACGGCGCTGGAAAGCGCGGGTGCCTATGGTTGCCGATGGGCGCCGCTTTGGCCCGCGCGAGCCTACGGCGCGAGTCGCAGGCCGATTTCGCCGCAACGCCCGCATGGCACGACCTGTCCGAGGTCGAGCGAAGGGCCTTGGCACTGTGCTGGCAATTGATTGCGCATTCCAGCCGTGAGACAACATTAGATATCGCGCGCAACCATGTCTTTCTAAATGATTATATAATGGCGTTCGACGCCTCTTTAATCGCTGTGCAGGGGCCCGCACAGCGCCCGCTTCCGCGGTCAAAACTGCGGTTGCCCACCTTCTGCGGCGTCGAGGACTACCGAAAGACAGGGCAGGGCGGGTCACCGCTTCCGCACCATGCCATCGCCCGCATCCTCGAGACCTGCGTGATTGCCGAAACGCGGTTCGGCGTGCGTCGCGCGTCACTGCCGGACCCGGCAGGATATGCGCTGCCCATCGCCCGGGCGACCCCGGCTTGGCTGCAACACTACCGCGACCCGGAGTTCTGGCATCTCTTGCTGCCCATCCTGGTGGCCCGGACGTTTGACGCCGCAACCGCCAAACCCGCCTTGGAGAGCCTGACATGGATCCTCGCGCAACCGGATTGTGACCGAGCCACCGCGGCGGCGGCGTTTCTGATGATGGGGACACCCAAACACATACCCGCAGGTGATGCGCCGTTGATGGGCTACGCGCTAGAAGGCGCGCGTCAATCTCTCGCCGAAGCGATCCTGACGCGGGCCGAGGCCGGGTTCTATGCGCCGGCCAGGCTCACGCTGTCCTGTCTTGGGCTGTCGGATACCGGCGCGGACAGATCCGCGGCGCTGTTTGCCACGCCATTTGACGGACGCCCCCCGCTGACACCGTTTTTCCACGACACCGAATCGATTCGAATCGCTTTGCTGTGAACCCGCAGGGCAGGGCGCCCGTGAAAAAGCCAAGGAGCCGCCCCGAAGGACGGCTCCTTTCCCTATCCAAAGGCCCCCTGAGACATTGGGGATGAGGTGAGGGGCCCAAGGTTAAGGTTGCTGGCTCGGCAGAACCGAAATTACCCCCCCGAAACCAGCACCGGCAAAGACCGGAGGCACCGCAGAGCCCGGAAATTACACGGGATGCGGGCCTTTTGCTCCATGGCCAAAGCCACCACTCACGGAACATCCTCACCTTGGCAATTAACCTTAGGTTAAGGAAGTCGGGTTTTCCCGACCCTTAGCGAGAAACGTGTGATTTTACGAAAGTTTCACGGAACGGCGCGCAAATGACAGGCGTTTTCAGGGGCTTCGTGCCTAGGCCTGTACGATATACATCTGATTCTGGAACGCGGCCTTGGCCACGGCCTGCGCCGTGGTGTCGACATTCAGCGTTTCACGCGCCAGCCGCAGATGCTTTTCGATGGTGGCTTGGGTCAGCCCCATGATCTGCGCGATGTCCTGCATCGTCTTGCCGTCACCGACCCATTCCAACGCCTCACGCTGGCGGGGCGTCAGCGTCTGGTTGGGCAAGTTGACGGGCAGGGTGAGGATCTTGAGATGTACAAGGTTGTTCATCAACACGATGTCTTCGCCATGCGCGACCCAGATATCGTCCACCTGATCCTGGTTCATCTCGGCCTCGCCAGTCAGCGAAATCGCCCCCTTGGCGCGGTGCGACACCGACTGGAAGCTGATCGTGTAACCGGCATGCACCTTGTGCGAGAGGTTGAAGGCGATCACCTTTTGCATCTTGTCATCCAGCGTGCCGGCGCTGATCTGTTCGGCCATGATGCGCCAGCTGGCCGAGCCTTCGTTCTCCAGCGCCCAACGCACCATCGGCGCGTTGCGATAGAGGCCACCTTCGACAAAGCCCGCGCGGTATTCCGGCGTGTGGTTCGACAGCACGACAAAGTCGTTTGGATCGCCCAGCGAGTTCTCCGTCCGGAACCGGGTAAAGCCGTAAATCAGCCGGTCAAACCCATAATCCGCCATGCGCGCGCAATGCTTTTGCCACAGATCCTCGACCGTGTCGGTGTGGGTCAGGTCGGTCAGATAGTCGCGCAAGTCGGGCGTCATTCCGTGGCCTCCAGGTGGCTGATCAGCGCATCCATGGCCAAAGTATAGCCCCGCGCGCCAAAGCCGCAAATCAGGCCGAGCGCAACCGGGGCGATGAAGGAATTGTGGCGAAACTCCTCGCGGGCGTGGACGTTTGACAGATGCAGCTCGATCACCGGCAGCGCAATGCTGCTGATCGCGTCCATCAATGCGAGCGAGGTATGCGTATAGGCACCGGCATTCAGCACCACACCGTGATGCGTGCCGCGCGCGGCGTGTAGCGCATCGACCAAGTCGCCTTCGTGATTGGACTGATCAAACGCAACATTCACGCCGATCGCCTGCGCATAGGTGCGGCACATCTCTTCGATATCAGAGAGCGTCGTGGTGCCATAAACCTCGGGCTGGCGCGTGCCGAGCAGGTTCAGGTTTGGACCGTTCAGAATGAGAATGGAACGCATGACGGACTCCGATTGGTGGCGAAGTGCTAACCACGAGGGGCAAAGCTGTCCAGTGTTGCGGCTGGTGCGCCGGGTCTTTGCGCGTGAGCGTTGCGGATTGTCCTATGTGCGGAGTGGTATTTGGGTGGTCTGAGTGTTTGGAGGTAGCGTATTTAATTTACATAATACTGATTATCGGATAATTGTATTGAGTTTTCCGGTCTGCTCTATAGCGATGAAAATCTATTAAATACAGCGTATTACGCAACGTTTCTTATCTTGTTTCGCATCACCGCGCTGCCCTCCTGGGTACATCGATCCCCAAGACACCACTCAGCTCGTCCAACACACGGCTCAGCAGGTCGATTTCCACAGTTGCCCAGCTCTGTGCCCCGTTGGGCTCACGCGCGGCGTTGACTGCGGCACTCAGCGCGGCGGCGTAGTCGGCGATCAGTTCTGGCGCATGGGTGGCGATGGCGATCCGGCGCAGGATGGGCCAACGCAGCAGCTGAGCAGCGATCTCTGGCGTCGCGTCTGCATCCGTATCGGTTGGCGCCACCTGACAAAACGCCACCGCGGCTTGCAACGCCTCGTAAGCCGAACGCGGATCAGTCCCTCCAGGATCCGTGCACAGCAGCCAAAACCGCAAGGCATCGACGCCGTGACGCGCGACAAGCTCCCGCGCGGAGAGCTCGGCGTCGGTTTGCAAAGGTGCCACAAGCCGAATGGCAAAGCGGATGTCGTCGCCGCCCACGGCCGAGACCCCTGCCCTCAGCTTGTCCATATATACGCGGTGGTCGGGTCGCAGCACGTCGACGATCCGGTCAAAGCCGCGGGTGATCTTGTCCTGATGATAGGCGATATCGGCAGCGAGATAGGTCCAGGCGTCGGTATCGGTGCGCAGCACCATCTCGGTGTCATCGTCATCACTTCGATAAACGATTTTGCTGCCGTCCGGGGTTGTGACGGTCTGCAGGTCTTCGGCCA
>JASJCC010000155.1 GCA_030066175.1 Paracoccaceae bacterium
ACCACCGCCATCGCAAACACGTGCCCAAAATATCGATAGGATCGATGCCTCATCCTAACGCGGGGCCGATATGCCCACAGTGTCGCCTGTGCCATCCGCCCGCGCTTTTGCCGCGGCCAGCGTGTCGCGCAGATCGCCTTCCATCTTTTTCAGCTCAACCTCCGCTGCGGCGCGGCGCGCTTTGCCTTCATCGGCGATGGCCAGGCTTTCCTCAATGGTGCCAATCAGATCGGCATTGGCCTGTTTGACCGCTTCGATATCAAAGACGCCACGCTCCATTTCCTCGCGGATCATCTTGTTGCTGTCGCGCAGGTTCTTGGCGTTGGCGGTCAAGAGCTCATTCGTGAGGTCGTTGGCATCCCGCACCGCCGCCGCTGCCTCGGCACTCCGCTGGATGGTAACCGCCTGCGCCAGCTGGGTTTCCCAAAGTGGCACGGTGTTCGCCAGGGTCGAGTTGATCTTGGTCACCAGGCTCTTGTCGTTCTCCTGCACCAGCCGGATCGACGGCAGCGATTGCATCGTCACCTGGCGGGTCAGTTTCAGATCATGCACCCGGCGTTCCAGGTCGTCGCGCGCGGCACGCAGGTCACGCAGCTCTTGCGCCACCATGACCTGATCGGCCTCGGCCGCCGCCTGTACCGCGGCCTCTTTCGCAGGGATGTCGGTGCTGTCGAGCTCGGCCAGCTTTTCCTCACCCGCCGCGATATAGAGCGCCAGCTCATCATAGAATTGCAGCGTCTTTTCATAGAGCATGTCGAGCGATTTGATGTCTTTCAGCAGCGTATGCTCGTGGCTCAGCAGATCATCGGTGATGTTGTCGATCTGGCCCTGAATGGTTTCAAACCGGGCGGTGAATTTGGCAAAGGGCGCGGCCCGACCAAGCAGCTTTTCCCACCATGACCGTTCGCGCCGCACATCCAGTTCGGACACCGAAAAGCCCCGGATCGTGGTCACGATGTTACGCAGGGAATCCCCCGCCGGACCAACATCCTTGTTGCGCACATCCGCCAGCATGGCCTGGCTGATCTCTTGCAACTCGGCCTGCGCGGCAGAGCCAAAGGACACAATCGACTGCGTGTCCCCCATGTCGATCTCCTCCATACGTGACCGGATTTCCGCGCCCACCGGGGCGTCGGCCTCCGCCAGCGGCACCACCGCCGCTGCATCCACGGGGTCGGGCAGGATCACCGCATTCACCTCTTCAACAAGCGCCAGTGTTTCCTGCGCCTTGGCACGAACTTTCTCAGACATGGGTGTCCCCCGTTAGCAATACGTCACCTTTTCAGGTGCACTCCCTCACGCTGCAGCCTGTCGCGCAGCACTTCGATTTCAACCGTCAGGTCGGAATTGTTATCGAGCAAGAGCTTTTGCGTCTTCAGGCCAAAGCTCTCCTCCAGATCGGTCAACAGCATCATAAAACTGGCTTTGGCGTTACGGTCCTGCGTGCGCGCATAAACGTCCGAGAATTTCACCGCCGCGTCGCGCGCACCCATCAGGTACACACCCAGGAATTTGCGCGCCGCGGTCAGATCGCGCGGGTCTTCCTCGACCGTGCGGATCAGCTCGCGCACCTTGATCTGAAACCGTTCAACCCGTGCCTCGACTTGCCGATCCCCGGCGCGGCGCACCGCGTCATACATGCCGTCCAGATGCGCCTCGGCCTCGTCCACCACCTTGGCCACGCGGTCCTGCTGAAAGGTGTCGATGCCCTCCATGCCCTTATCCTTCAGCGGATCAAGGCCAAACGCGCCCAGATGCAGCACACCCGCCGCGCCGCCATAGATCAGCGGCGCGATCAGCCCCGGCTCAACTTTCCACGCGGCGATCCCAGCGCCGATGCCGCAGAGCACGGCGGCAAAGATCTTGCGCGGGATACCCGGACGGCGGGCGACCTTGCGCTCATCATATTCGGCCTCGGCAATCAGCCCCTCACGCAAAAGCCACGCGCCCAAGAGCAGCGACCCGGCACCGATCAGCCCGATGGCCAGCGTCGCCGCCCCCCCGGTGATCGACATAAATGCCAGGATGACCGGCGGCAGGAACAGCACGTTTGACCGCGCGCCGACGGGGTGCACCCGGGCGCCCTGATAGGCCGAACGCGGCTTGGGCTCTGATTGATCCCCATCGGGGCTGTATTTGCCGCCAAACCGCCGCGCCATCGTCACAGACCCCCCAGCCAACCGGTCGTGACACCAAAAAGGAGCACGATCAGAAGCACATAGGTGATTTTCTGCAAAGCAGAGCCGGACATTTTGCCCCCGGTCAGAATTCCCGTCAGGGGAAACTTAAGGGCAAAGTGCTGCGACTGCTAGGGGGAACTGGGCGCGGAAAAGATCAGGCTGCCGTTTCCTGCTGCATTCTGCCCATCAGAATGTCAGCTTCGACGTCAAATGCATGTTTTCCGTTGCGTTTGCTGGACTTGCGCATCCGCTCGGCAAAGCTTTGCGCCAGCACGTCCAGTTTGGCGACATAGCGGCGGCGGGCAAAATCCGTGTCTTCGCCCTGCCAATCCTGCTCTAGTCGGGCGACTTCGGCATCCAAAAGCTCGATGAACTTTGCCAGAGGCTTGCAAAGGCGCAGCAGCTCACGTTCGTTATCGGCCACGCTATGCAGGGTGGTCCGCGCCACGTCGCAGCCGGCTTCGGTCCGCTGCGTCAGCTCGGCATCGCCCAGCCGGTTGATATCGTCGGTGATGCAGTCCAGCGCGGTCTCGAAATCACGCACCAGCGCTTCGGAGCGCGACACCTGGGGGTTACCTGCAGACGCCGTGCGCTTGTCGCGCAGCGGGTCCGGGCCAAAGGCGGCGATGCCAAGCCCAGTGGCCACCAGCCCCAAAGCCCCCGGAAGAATGAATCCGGCAAAGTGGTGCGAGGACAGGATCATCACAACGGTCCCGATCAGAAGCGACCCGGCGATCTTGCGCGGCAGGAACGGACGGTGGGCCGCGGGGGCCGAATCGTATTCGGCTTGCAGCTTTTGACCCTTGGAAATCAGACGCAGCGCCATGGCGAACAGCACAATCTGCACAATCGCGGACAGAACCGACACGGTCGAGCCCTTGATCAGCCACAAGATCAGCGGAAAGGCCGAAATGAACAGCACATTCAACGCGCTGTCGAGTTGGCTCATTTCTTCAATGGTTCTTTTCTCATTTGTCATGGCCATTCCCATTCACCAAAAGCTGAGGAAGAAAATCATCACCCATAGCGTGGCAAAAGCCAGTTTTGGCTTGACCTGACCAGTGCTTTGGGCGCGGTTCTTGGCTTCGGTCAGTGCCGCCAGGGTATCCTGTGCCACCATGCGCAGGCTGCTCAACGTCAGCAAAAGCGACGCGGCGAGTACGGCCAGAGTTATGATGGTCATCCACATGACGCCCAGAAGTGCCGCCGAAAACGGGCAAAAATTCGGCACGTTCCGGGTAAAACAAGGATTACTTAACGTTTGTTAAGCCTTGATTTCCGGCGCCTTTGTGGGGTTGGACGGTCGGGTTTGGGGCCATCGAGGCCCAGCTGATCCCGCAAGATCTTGCGCCGGACCTCTTCAACAGCGCCTTGTTTCAGCGTGCCCAGCTGGAACGGGCCGTAGGACACCCGGATCAGCCGGTTCACCGTCAGGCCGATATCGGCCATGGCGCGGCGCACCTCCCGATTCTTGCCCTCGCGCAGCCCCACGGTCAGCCAGGCATTGGCGCCCTGTTGGCGGTCGATTGATACGACCATAGGCTGAAACCGCTGACCATCCACCACCAGCCCGGTGCGCAGCGGCTCCAGCATCGCATCGGTTGGCCGGCCTTTGACCCGCACCCGGTAACGCCGCAGCCAGCCGGTCGAGGGCAACTCGAGCTTGCGCTTGATCCCGCCATCATTGGTCAGCAGCAGTAACCCTTCGGAGTTCAAATCAAGCCGCCCGACACTCATCACCCGCGGCAAATCCTCGGGCAGATCGTCAAAGATCGTCGGCCGCCCCTGTTCGTCCCGCGTGGTCGTCACCAGCCCCGCAGGTTTGTGATAAAGCCACAGCCGCGGTTCTTCGGGCGCCTCCAGCGGCGTGCCGTCCACCTCGATCCGGTCCTTTTCGGTCACGTTCAACGCGGCGCGGTCGATCACTTGGCCGTTCACCCGCACGCGGCCCGCCTCGATCATCTTTTCCGCTTCACGCCGGCTCGCGCGGCCGGCGCGGGCGATGACCTTGGCGATACGCTCGCCGGGAGGTGTGGATTTCTGCGTCATGACGGCGGCTTATACCATTCAACGCGGCGGCGAAATGGCCAAGCGGCGCTGGACGCCGCGCCGTGGCTTCCGATAAGGACAGGCGCATGTCGTTTGCCAGCCACATGTCCACCGCCTTGGACGAGGCCCGCGCCGCCGCCGCCCGCGGCGAGGTGCCGGTGGGTGCCGTGGTGGTTGGCCCGTCCGGCGACATCGTCGCCGCCGCCGGCAACCGCACGCGCGAGCTGGCCGATCCCACCGCCCATGCCGAGATCCTCGCAATCCGCGCCGCCTGTGCGGCCCTAGGGCAGGAACGGCTGGTGGATCACGACCTCTTTGTCACGCTGGAACCCTGCCCAATGTGCGCCGCGGCAATCTCCTTTGCCCGCATCCGTCGGCTCTACTATGGCGCCGCAGATCCCAAATCCGGCGGTGTGGCGCATGGCGCACGGGTCTTTGCGCATCGCCAATGCCACCACGCGCCCGAGATCTATGACGGCATCGCCGCACCCGAGGCCGAGGCGCTGCTGCAGGCCTTCTTTCGCGACAGGCGGGAGGGCGGATGAGCCGCGTCATCCTCTTCAACAAACCCTATGGCGTGCTGTCGCAATTCACCGATAAAGGCAGCGCCGACAGCCCGCGCCCCACGCTTTCGGCCTATATCGACGTGCCGGGTGTCTATCCCGCCGGACGGCTCGACCGCGACAGCGAGGGGCTCCTGGTGCTGACTGATGACGGCAGGCTGCAAGCGCGCATCGCCAGCCCGAAATTCAAACGCCGCAAGACCTACCTGGCCCAGGTCGAAGGCACGCCGTCCACCGAGCAGCTGACAGCCCTGCGCCAAGGCGTGACACTGAAAGACGGCGCCACCCGTCCCGCCAAGGTCGAAGAAATCGCCGAACCAGAGCTCTGGCCCCGAGACCCGCCCGTGCGCTACCGCAAAACCGTGCCCGACACATGGCTGCGCCTGACCATCACCGAAGGCCGCAACCGCCAGGTACGCCGCATGACCGCCCATGTGGGCCTACCCTGCCTGCGCTTGGTGCGCTGGTCGGTGGGAGACTGGACCCTCGACGGACTACCGCCCGGCCAATGGCGCGACGCCTGACAGGCGCGCGCGCAAATTTCGTAAACGAAATTTCACAAATTCCATTATGGAATTTGGCGCTCAGACCCACTTGGCCAAGGGTGGCAGGCTCATCAGCACGGCATTGGCGTCGTGCCCCGTGGCCAGTCCGAATTTCGTCCCGCGGTCATAGACCAAATTGTATTCCGCATAGAGCCCGCGATGCACCAACTGGGTGTCTTTCTCGGCCTCGGCAAAGCTCTGCACCCGGCGTTTCTCCACCAAAGGCAGATAGGCGGGCAGGAAGGCGCGGCCGATATCCTGGGTCAGGGCGAAATCCGCCTCCCAGTCGCCGGTATTGCGGTCATCCATGAAGATGCCGCCAACCCCGCGGGCGCGTTTGCGATGCGGGACATAGAAATACTCGTCCGCCCAGGCCCTGAGCTCCGGGTAAAGCGTCTCGCCATGCGGATCGAGATGGGTTTTCTGCGTTGCGTGGAAATGCGCCGTGTCCTCGTCATACTCGATACACGGGTTCAGGTCGGACCCGCCGCCGAACCACCATGCACCCGGCGTCCAAAACATACGTGTGTTCATGTGTACCGCCGGGCAGTGCGGGTTCTGCATATGGGCGACCAGGCTGATGCCCGACGCCCAGAACCGCGGATCGCTGTCCATGCCGGGCACACCGCGGGCCGCCATCGCCTTTTGCGCCGCTTCGCCCAACGTGCCGTAGACGGTCGAGACATTGACCCCGACCTTTTCGAACACCCGCCCGCCGCGCATCACGCTCATCAGCCCGCCGCCGGCGTCTGACCCGTCATCCGAATGGCGCGTGGTCTCGGTCACCTCGAACCGACCCGGCGCCATTTCGGCAAAGGGGCCTTCGCTATGGCTGTCTTCCAGCCCTTCGAACGCCGCGACGATCTGGTCGCGCAGCTCGCGGAACCAGGCGCTGGCGCGGGATTTTTCGGTGTCGAGCGTGTCTTTCATCGCGGTGTCCTTTTTGCCTGACACCTTCCTAGCGCCGCCCGGCGCCCGGCTGCAACACGCGATATTGGCGCAGGCCGGATCGCCCCTAATGCGCGGGCGCCGCCACCGGATCGAGCAGCGTCCGCCCACCATCGATCGTCATGATCTGCCCGGTGACAAAGCCCGCCCCTTCGCTCGACAGAAACTGTACCGCTTCGGCCAGCTCATCGGGCGCCGCGATCCGGCCCAGGGGCGTGTGATCTTCGATATCGCTGCGGAACTCGCTGTGTTCGCGCAACGTGTCCTTGAGGCTCGCCGACATCAGCGACCCGAACGCCACGGCGTTCACCCGGATCCGCTCGGGCGCCAGGGCCACCGCCATCGAGCGGGTCATCTGGTCCAAAGCCGCACAAGACACCGAATAGCCCAAGAGCGACGGGTGCGTGCGCCGCGCCGCAATCGACGACAGGTTGACGATGGCGCCGACCTGGCCCTCTTCCTGCCCTTTGGCCTGTTTGATCATCCGCTTCGCCACCAGCTGCGACAGCCGCAGCGACGTCATCAGGTTCTGGTTCAACAAGAGCGTGACCGACTCGTCATCCAGATCCAGCGGGTCCGACGGCATCGTCTGGCGCGAGCCGTTGACCAGGATATCGACCCGGTCAAACGCATCCAATGTGGCCGACAGCAGGTTGGCCATGGTCAGCCGCTCACGCAGGTCGCCCGCGAAATAGCGCATATTGGCGCCGTCATCCTGCGCGCCGCATTCCTTGGCCAGCCGCACCTCGTCCATATCGGCGAACATCACGTTGGCGCCCTTGTCGGCGAAATGCCTTGCGATGGCGAGGCCGACGCCATTGGCGGCGCCTGTGACGATGGCAGTCTTGCCTTCGATGCTGAATGACATGGGGGATGCTCCGCTGTTGCTCAGCGCCGCTGGCGCGTGGGGCGTGATGCGTTGAGTATCTTGAACCGGGCGTCACCTGCAACCTCGCGATGTTCCCGGAACTGCGCGGCGAGGGTGACTTCGTAGGGCAGGTGGCGGTTGGCCACCATCCAAAGCTGCCCACTGGGGCTCAGCATGCGCGCGGCGGCGGTGATAAAGGCCTGTCCCAGCGTCGGGTCCGCCTTGCGCCCGGTATGAAAGGGCGGGTTCATCACAACGACGTCCAAGGGGGAGGGCGCCTTCCAGTCCCGCGCATCGGCCCAGTGAAACACCGCCCGTTCGTCGCTGACATTGGCCCGGGCACAGTCGAGCGCGCGCAGATCGGCCTCGACCAGATGCAGGGCCCGTACGCCGTCATGGCGCAGCACCTCACGTGACAGCCAGCCCCAACCGGCGCCCAGATCGGCAACTGCGCCCTTCAGCTTGGCCGGCAAAGCCGCTGCCAAGGCGACCGAGGCCGGATCGGGCGCATCGGCCGAAAACACCCCCGGCGCCACGACATCTCCATGCGCATTGGCGGCCTGCGCCGGGCGCGCCCAGTCTTGCAAAGCGTCCGAGGCGGTGAACCAGAGCACCTTGCCATGCGCCTTTGACACCGTGCCCGCCAGAGCAACGCGCGCTTTCAAGGCCTTGGCCAAAGCCTCGATCCCGTCGGTCTTGGCGCCATTCAAAACGATCAACCCGCCGGGGCAGGCGGCGCAGGCCTCAGCCAACAAAGCCTCGGCCAGATCGCGCGCCCGCGGCAGGGTCAGAACAACCGCCGCATAAGGCCCGACCAACCCAGTCACCACCCGGAAACCGCGGCCGAGCCAGGCGTCATGATCGGGGCGAAACCCTTGCACGATCTCGACCCGCGCAGGGTCAATCCAATCCAATGCCATATCCCCGGGTGCACCGACCACGGCCACGACCCCATCCGTGGGCAGCACCAGCCCGCCGCTGTCAATCGCGTGGCGTATCCTGTCGGAGGTCATGTGTGCAGAGAAACGAGCGGCCGAAACCGCCTATTCCTTTTCCATCGTGCATTGCAGCGGATGTTGGTGTCGGCGCGCGAAATCCATCACCTGGCCCACCTTGGTCTCGGCAATCTCGTGGCTAAAGACGCCGACCACGGCCACACCCTTTTTGTGCACCGTCAGCATGATCTCAAACGCCTGCGCATGGGTCATGCCAAAGAACCGCTCGAGCACATGCACGACAAATTCCATCGGCGTGTAATCGTCATTCAGCAGCAGCACCTTGTAGAGCGGCGGGCGCTTGGTCTTGGGCTTGGTGTCGACCACAACGCCGGTATCGCCCTCGCCATCCTGCGGGGAGTTCGAGCCTGCCATGGCTCTGGTCGGTGTGATCCGTTCCTGGGTCATTCGCTGCGCTGCACTTGGCTTGTCCGGAATTGGCCTCTCTATATAACCTCAGATGTCCCCGCGAAAAGGGGCTGACGTACAGGAAGAGGCGCAAATGCCCGGGAAACTGCGCACAATCGGTTTCGATGCCGACGATACGCTCTGGCATAACGAACGGTTTTTCCGCCTGACGCAGGATCGATTCGCCGCTTTGCTGGCCGATCATGCGGAAAAAGATCACCTGAATGAACGGCTCTTGCAGGCCGAGATGCGCAATATCGGGCACTATGGCTACGGCGTGAAAGGCTTTGTGCTGTCGATGATCGAAACCGCGGTGGAAATCACCGATGGGCGGGTGCCGGGCGAAGTGATTGCCGAGCTTTTGGCCGTGGGCCGCGACATGCTCGACCACCCGATCGAGCTTTTGCCCCACGCAAGCGAAGCGGTCGAGGCGTTGGCCACCGACCACCACCTGGTGCTGATCACCAAGGGCGACCTGCTGCACCAGGAACGCAAACTCGCGCAATCGGGCCTGGGTGAGATGTTTGACGGGGTCGAGATCGTGTCCGAGAAAACGCCCTCGACCTATACCCGCATCTTCGGCGCACTGTCAGGCGGCGCACCCGCCGCACTGATGGTCGGCAACTCCATGCGCTCTGACATCCGCCCCGCCATCGAAGCCGGCGCCTGGGCCGTGCATGTGCCCCACGATCTGGCGTGGGCGCTGGAACATGCCGAGCCACCCGCACATCCCCGGTTTCGCGAAATTCCCGACCTTTCGGGGTTGCTCAGCGTGGTGGCTGAAATCAGTTGAGCCTTGCCACATTCTTGCCACAATCGCCGGTCTTGGGGGGCGGTTTGGCAAACCCCCAAGATGTGGATCAGCGCCATCGGCAAAATCCCATTGAATCAAGGGATTGCGGGCTTCCCCTAAAGCAACCTCTGTGCTAGCCTTTCGGCAATAAACAAAAAGCTCACCGAAATATCGGGGGCCTGAGGCAGAAAAGGCAGTGTAATCGTGACGGGACGGCGCAGGCAGCCGGGCCGATTTGGCCTGTATATCATCACCTTCTTCTGGTTGACCGTTTTGGTGCCGCTCAGCGCCATGGCCGCGCCCTATGCGGCGATGGTCATGGATGCCCGCTCGGGCGAGGTGCTGCACGCCCGCAACGCCGACACCCGCCTGCATCCCGCGTCGCTCACCAAGATGATGACGCTCTATGTGGTGTTCGAAGCGGTGCAGAATGGTGAGCTGACGATGGACACGTTGGTCACTGTGTCCCGCCACGCCGCCGCCGCCGAACCACCCTCGAAACTGGGCCTGCGCGCCGGGCAAAAGATCAAGCTGCGCTACCTGGTGCGCGCCGCGGCGGTGAAATCCGCCAACGATGCCTCCACCGCGATTGCCGAGGCGATCTCGGGCTCCGAAGCCGCCTTTGCCAAGCGGATGAACGCCACGGCCAAGGCTCTGGGCATGACGCGCACCACCTTTAAAAACGCCCATGGCCTGACCCAGGACGGGCATCTGTCAACCGCCCGCGATATGACGAC
>JASJCC010000038.1 GCA_030066175.1 Paracoccaceae bacterium
GCGTTGATCTTGCCCCAGACCGGGATGATCGGGCGCCAGTCGGGATCGGCGTGCTTCAGCGCTTCCCCAAAGGTCGCCATGTGCGGGAACTTGGCGTTCACCTCGGCATCCGCGTGGGTCGAGAAGCGCGACGGGTTGCCACCGGCCATCGCCACCAGCTTGTCGCCATGCTTGGAGGTCAGCCACTGCATCAGCAGGAAGGCGGCCTCTTTGTTCTCGGCGTTCGCCGGAATGCCGATGCCGAAGCCGCCGGTCTGCGAACCGCGGCGCACGCCCATCGGGTGCATCGCCCAGCCGACATTGCCGACAACCTTGGATTTCGACGGATCGTCGATCTGGCCGGCCACGACGGTGGTGTCGAGGAACATCGCGGTGTCCCCATTCAGGAACGAACCAAGCGCCTCACCAAAGCCAAAGCTCGCCGCGCCCTCGGGCCCGCAATCCACGATGGTCTTCAGCGCATTTGCGGCCTCGATACCGGCCGCGTTGTTCACGATCGGGTTCCATTCGTCGTCAAAGATACGGCCACCCAGCGGTGCGAGGTGCAAGAGGAACGCGTGTGACGCATGGTGGCCCGAGGCCGCGCGGCTGGAAAGCCCACCCATGCCCGGCTCCAGCTCGGGGATCTTGCAAGCAATCTCGAGCATCTCGTCATAGGTTTCCGGAACCGACAGCCCGTGCTTGTCAAAGACGTCCTTCCGGTAGCCCAGGATCGACGTTTCCGAGCCATAGGGGATGCCGAACAAAGACCCGGTCGGACCCTCGAGATACCCCTTGTCGCCGCCGGCAAAGCCGATGTTGTAAACATAGCCGTCGATCAGGTCGCTGGAATCGTAGGCCGGGTCGGCCAGGCGCGGGTTCATGAAATACTTGGCGAGGTTCTCCAACTGGTCGGCATAGACATAGTCGGCCTTGGAGAAGACGACATAGGCGATGAGGTCATAGTCCCCGTCTTCCTGCGCCAGCTCCAGCGTCTGCCGTTCGCGCATCTTGAGGTAGGGCAGCTGATCCACCTCGACCTCAATGCCGGTTTCCTTGGTGAATTCTGGCAGGATCTTCATCACCGCGTTGTAATGGGGATGCGCGGGAAAGTTCACAACCAGGGTTGTTCCCGCGTAGTCCTCATATGGGTTGGCCAAGAGCGCCGTCGCCGAGACGGCGAGGCCCGTGGCCGCCGTTGCGAGTGTCTTCAGCATGTTATTTCCTCCCTATCGCTGAAATCTGTCAGATCGCGTTTTCGCTTTCTTGATCAAAAAGATGCATGCCCGCCGGGTTGACTCTGAAGCGCAGGGTCTCACCCAGCGGAATCGGTGTTTCGGATTTGAGCTCGACCACCACCTGCTGGCCGCCGCAATCACACATCAGCACCGAATGAGCGCCGATATATTCCGACACGATCACCCTCAGTTCGAGGCTGTTGGCATTGCCCGCCTCGGCGTCAAACTCGAGGTCCGAGGGCCGGATACCCAGCGTCAGATGTTTCTTGTGATGCGCCTTGGCAGCGGCGGCATGTTCGCCGTCCAGCGCCAGCTCGAAGCCCTTGCCCACCAGCCAGACGGTGCCGTCCCGGTCGACCATTTCGGTATCGAGAAAGTTCATCGGCGGCGTGCCGAGGAAGCCGGCGACAAACTTGTTCACCGGTTTCTTGAAGAGATCCTCGGGTGTGCCCTGCTGCTGGATATACCCGCTATGCATGACGACGATCCGATCAGCGAGCGTCATCGCTTCGATCTGATCGTGCGTCACGTAGATCATGTTCTTATGCACCCGCTGGCGCATCAACGCGAGTTCGGCCCGCATCTGCCCGCGCAGCTTGGCGTCGAGGTTGCTGAGCGGCTCGTCGAAAAGGAAAGTCGCGCTGTCACGGGTGAGCGCGCGGCCCATGGCAACCCGCTGGCGCTGACCGCCCGACAGCTCGCCCGGCTTGCGGTGCAGGAACGGCGTGAGGCCAAGCATTTCGGCCACCTCGTGCACCTTCTGGTCGATCTCGGCTTTGGGCCGCTTTTCCAGCCGCAGCGCGAAGGACATGTTCTTGGCGACGTTCATATGCGGGTAAAGCGCGTAATCCTGGAACACCATCGCCAGATCACGCTCCTTGGGCTCCAGATGGCTGACCGGCTTGTCGTTGATATAGATCTCACCTTCCGATACGGATTCGAGCCCGGCGATCATCCGCAGCGTGGTGGATTTGCCGCAACCGGACGGGCCGACAAGCACAGTGAATTCGTTTTCCGCCATGTCGAGGTCAATGCCGTGTAGCACTTCGACGGCGCCATACCGCTTCACGAGATTGTCCAGTCGGATGGTCGGCATCGAATCTCTGGTCCTGTCCCCAAACGCATTCTGTATACGAACTGTTATCAATTTATGCAATATAGCGAATTTCGTTGAAAATCGGGCCTGCTGCGTGTTACCCGTGGGCCGATTGCAACCGGCAAGAGGGTGATGATGGTTCGCGAGGCGCCATCCGCACGGGGCTCAAGCGCGCAGCGTATCGAGGCGGCTTTGATGGAAGACATCGCCGCCGGTGCGTTGCAACCGGGGGAGCGCCTGGATGAGACCGGGCTGGCCGAGCGTTTCGGGGTGTCGCGCACACCCGTGCGCGAGGCGCTGTCGCGGCTGACCGCCCAGGGCATCCTTGTGGCGCGCGACAAGCGCGGCGTGCAGGTTGCCGAGTATTCGCGTGAGCAACTGGCGCAAATCTTTGAAGCGATGCATGAAATCGAGGCCGTGTGCGCGCGCCTCGCTGCGCAACGCTTGAGTCTGTTGGCCCGAGCCGAGATCGAAGCTGCACAGAAACACTGCCTGAAGGTCGCTGAATCCGGCGATTTCGCCGCCTATCTACGCGCCAACGAGGCCTTTCACCTGGCGATCTACAAGGCGACCGGGAACCCCTATATCGCCGAGTTGGCCGCCGATTTCCGCCGCCGGACCGGGCCGTTCCGGGCCAAGAAATTCGCCAGCACCGAGGATCTGATCGCCTCAGCCAAGAGCCATGAGGAGCTGCTCAATAGCATCTTTTCCGAGGACTCGCAGACCGCATCCAAAGGCATGCGGGATCACATGACGGCAAGCTTTATCCAGACCCTCGCCGCAAACTGACTGCATCATCCGCGAATGCATCCAGACCAGATCTGACATCTTGTCGGCAAACTTGTACTTTTGTATACAAATTGGGAATCATACCAAGCGGAGGCGACAATGGGCGTGGCAGAGACCAAGATCTATCCGATCAACACCGGCTGGCTCGAAGCGGATCTGGGCACTTACATCTTCTGGAAGGGCCCCGCCGGCAAAAAGATCTGGAACCCGGTCTACTGCCATTATGTCGACACCGGTGAGCACAAGATCCTGATCGACACCGGCCTCTGCGACGAGGAACGCGCGACCAAGTACCACCACAAATGTGACAAGCGTGGCTGCCTGCAGGTGCACGAGCATCTGGAGCAAAAGCTGGGTGTGCACCCAGATGAAATCGACGCCATCGTCTTTACCCATCTGCACTGGGACCATGTGCAGAACATGAAAGAGTTCAAGAACGCCCGTTACATCGCCCCCAAGGGCGAGATCGAAATGGCCTACAACCCGCTGCCGCTTTACTACCGGACATATGAGTGCGGCATCCTCGATATTGAGCCGGCCTATGCCGGCTGTGTGTTGGAAGCGGTCGAGGACGAATGTGAGGTCCTTCCCGGCATCACCATGTTCCACACACCGGGTCACTCCGTCGGCCACATGGCGGTGACGGTGGCGACGGCGATGGGCGACATCGTGATCGCCGGCGACGCGATCTTTCAGGAACGCAATCTCGAGCCCAACCCGTCCGAGATGTGGCGGCACTGGGTGCCGGCGCGGTTCGTCGACTCGGTTGCGGGTTGGCGCTCGGTCGAAGAGATCGACAAGCGCGCCGATTATGTGCTCGCCTGCCACGACAAGGTGGCCAATGCGCGGTCCGATGTCTTCCCTTACGAAGGCATGCCGATCCGCAAACGTCGCCAAGTGATCCCGGGCTACCAGTTCTATTTCGGCGACATGCCGGACGGGATGGCGGACAAGGCCGCGCCGGCGATGACCAAGGCCGAGGCCGAGGCCTATATCGCAGACCTCGTCCCGCCAACGCCCGACCCGGCGTAATGGCCCGGCGCATCGCCTCTCTGACGCGCGCCGCCGCACCCGGTGAGGTGCCGCGATGAAGGACATCTTGACTGACAATTTCCGCCGCTTTTCGGCACGGATCGGCGCAAACCCACTGCGCATTCAGGGCCCCGGCGGGAACACCTCGATCAAGGACGACGCGGTGATGTGGATCAAGGCGTCGGGCATGGAACTGGCCGATGCGGTGCGGTCAGAGATCTTTGTAGCGGTGGATCGCAAGGCCGCCGCGGCCGAGGCGCTTGGTGCGGGCGACGGCACCTGCAAGGCAACAGTGCTCGATCCCGCGATCCAGCTGCGCCCGTCGATCGAGACCACCTTTCACGCGATGCTCGACTGGCGTGTCGTGGCCCACAGCCACTCGGTTGCGGTGCTGTCGCACGTGATCTCGCCCGAGGGCCGCGCTGTCGCGCAGTCTCTGCTGGCTGATCTCGCCCCCGTGTTCGTGCCCTATGCCAAGCCGGGCCGGCCGCTGACCGGCGCCATCCGCGATCGGATCAACCCGCAAACGCGGCTGATCCTACTGGAAAACCACGGCTTGATTGTCTGCGGGAACACCACGCACGAGGCCGACACCCTGATGCAGGCCGTCGAGGATCGGCTGCGGCGGGAACCTCTTGCGGTCTCGGCCGAGCCCCCTTCGGAAGACCCACTTCCCGGGTTCACCTGGGCCACCGAAGAAAGCTGGCTTGCCCGCGACGCCACTGCGCAGGCCCGGGTTCTGGCCGGGTCTTACTACCCCGATCACGTGGTTTTCCTCGGCCCCGGTTTGCCCACCGAAGACAGCGCCGACGCGCCGCCCGTTATCCTTACACCTGGCGTCGGTATACAAGTCCGCGACACGGCCACGGCGACGCAGCGGGCGATGCTGTGCTGCCTGTCGGACGTGCTGCGGCGCGTACCCGAGGACTGGACGCTGGCCCCGATCGGCCCCGCCGCCGAGGCCACGCTTTTGAACTGGGACGCCGAAAAATACCGGCAGTGGCTGGCGGCCAAGGAGTGATCCCATGCTGTCGCTCGGCATCGACATCGGCACTTCGGGGATCCGCACCGCGGTTGTTTCATCGGGCGGCACCGTTCTGTCGATGGCCAGCGTGGATCACCTGCCGCAAACCATCGACCGGATCGATGCCGAATTGTGGTGGACGGCCACCCGCGCCTGCCTGACCCGGCAGGTCGCCAAGCTGCGCGATTCCGGGCACGATCCGCGCGACATCGCCCATATCTGCGTCGACGGCACCTCGGGCACTATGCTGCTGACCGATGCCGCGCTGATGCCGGTCAGCCGCGCATTGATGTACGATTCCAAGGGGTTCGAGGCCGAAGCGGCGCGCATTGCCGCCGTCGCCCCCGATCCGCATATCACCCGCGGGCCGGGATCTGCCCTCGCCCGGGCGCTGCGCCTGGTGGCCGAGGCTGACGCGCCGCGCCACCTGCTGCACCAGGCCGATTTCATCGCCGCCCGCCTGACCGGGCTAGGCGGTCAAAGCGACGTGATGAATGCGCTCAAGACCGGGGTGGAGCCAGAGACCGGCACCTGGCCGGACTGGATTGCGGCGCTGATGCCCGAGGGTCTGCTGCCCCGGGCCTTGCAACTGGGCCAACCGATGGGGGTGCTGCGGGACGATCTGGCCCACGACCTCGGGCTGCGGGCCGAGACACAGATCCTCGCCGGCACCACCGACAGTGTCGCGGCCTTCCTCGCCGCCGCCCCGCTGGAGGCCGGGGTCGCTGTGACCTCGCTTGGCTCGACACTGGCGATCAAGATGCTCAGCCCGCAGCGGATCGACGACCCGGAGAGCGGGCTTTATTCACACCGGGTTGGCGGCGTCTGGCTGGTGGGTGGGGCCTCGAACACCGGCGGCCGGGTGTTGCGGCGGTTCTTCGACGACGCGGCGATTGCCGCGCTGAGCGCCAAGATCGATCCCACGCAGCCCTCCGGCCTCGACTACTACCCGCTGGTGGCGCCGGGCGAACGCTTTCCGGTCAACGACCCGACGCTCGCGCCGCGCCTGGAACCACGCCCCGAGGATGACAGCGCCTTTCTGCATGGCATTCTCGACGGTATCGCCCGGATCGAGGCGCAATGCTACGCGGCCATCGCGTCGGCAGGCGGGGGCCGCCCAACGCAGATCGTCACCGCCGGCGGCGGTGCCCGCAATGCCGTCTGGACCGCAATCCGCGCCCGCCATCTTGGCCTCACCCCCCACACCGCCTCCGAAACCGAAGCCGCCATCGGCGTCGCCCGCGTGGCCATGATGACCCAAGCCAACACCCAGACTGCCTGACCGCCGGGCCGGGCTCCGCGGTAAATGGAACAAAAGAGAACCAACATGACCGCCAACACACCCCAAGCCGCCATGAACACCGACGCTTTCAAGGATTGCGACATTCGCGGCACCACGCCGGACCAGGTGAACGAAGACATCTTTGCCCGCGTCGGGCGCGACTTTGGCCAGTTGATTGCCGACGCGCCGGCCGAGGCGACGGTTGTGATCGGTGGCGACGGGCGGCATTCGACACCGGCGCTGATGGCGGCAGCAATCAAGGGCCTTTCGGCCTCACCCATCGGTATCCTTGATCTGGGCAACCGCGTCCCCACGCCCGTGGTCTACTGGGCCAAGGCCCATTTCAACGCGCACGCCTCGGCCATCGTCACCGCCTCGCACAATCCGCCGCATTGGAACGGGCTCAAGGTGATGCGCGGCGACCTGCCCCCGCGCCCCGAGGATATCAGCGTACTGGCGGACAAGGCCGCCGCAAACAGCGCGGTGTCCGACGCCACACACGCGCGCATCGAGACGGTCGAGGGAATCGTGCAGGACTATATCAGCGCCTTGCTTGAGGAATTCGGAGCGCAGCCGCTGAATGGGCTCCGGATCGTTGTCGATCCGGGGAATGGCTGTTTGTCAGGCGTGGCCTCGCACGTGTTGGCTGAGCTTGGCGCGGACGTGATCGCGCTGCATGACCGCATCGATGCCGATTTCTCCGAACGTGATCCCGACTGCGCTGTCGCCGAAAACCTTGCCGATCTGATGCGCACGGTGACCGCCGAGGGCGCGCATTTCGGCGTTGGGTTTGACGGCGACGGGGACCGGCTGGCCGTGATCGACGACACCGGGCGCCTGTTAGGCTCGGAACGTCTTGCAATGCTGCTCTTTCAGGGCGCGGTGCCGCTGGGCAAGGACGCCACGGTGATCCTCGACAACAAATGCTCGATGCATCTTGACCGCGCCATCGCCGCGCTGGGAGCCACGGCCATCCGCTGCAAGAGCGGGCACGCCTATATGAAGTGCATGGTGCTCGAGCGCGCGGCCATTGCCGGTGTGGAACTGTCGGGCCACATCTTTCTGGGGGCGATCGAGGGGCGCGATGACCCGCTCTACACCACGCTTCTGCTGGCCGGTTGGCTGGCCCGCGCCGGCCGCCCCATGTCTTCGTTTGTGGATACGTTCCCCAAGATGCACATGACCTCTGACATCCGGATCGAGATGAGCAAAGAGGACATCGACAGCCTGCTCGCTGATTGCGCCAAGGGCTACGACGGCGCCGATATCCAAACAATCGACGGCGTCCGCCTGGTCTGGCCCCAAGGCTGGCTGCTTGTGCGCCGGTCGATCACCGAACCAAAAGTCACCATCCGCCTTGAAGGCGAAACCGGCGCAGATCTGTTGAAGATCGCCAAAGCCTTCACCGACCGGTTCCCGCAGGTTCGTAAAGAAATCGAAACGGCAGTAGTCGGTCTCAGAGATAATTAGCCAAACGCTTCTGAAACCGTCTTTTTCAGGACAAAAGTGGTGTCTTGAATGTGTGGCCCTGACTTCTTGTTGACTCATGGGTCAACACCAACTGTTCCGACTAAAGCCTTGTCCTGTATTTCGTCATGCGGGTTCAAAAAGTGCCCTAAATCCCGTTTGCGACTTCAGATGCTATAAAAGCAAGACAACCATTTGGCGAATCGGTGTTTTGGAAAACGTATAAGGAGACAGCATTATGACCACTGACCACTCCGTTGGCGGTTCGACCCCGTTCTCGCGGCGTACGCTTTTGAAGGGGGCTGCGTTGGGAGCGGCGGTGTTGGCGGCGCCGCATGTGGTGCGGGCGGCCGGGCATCAGACGGTTGTGCGGTATTCGATGACCTTGGACGAGGGGCTCGCACATATGGAGACGTACCGGCGCGCGGTTGACGTGATGTTGTCGCTCGATCCGTCCAATCCGCATAACTGGCACCGCTATGCCTTGATCCACCTGATGGATTGCCCGCATATGAACTGGTGGTTCTTTGTCTGGCACCGTCCTTACACCGCGCATTTCGAACGGATCATCCGGATTTACGGCGAGGATGATAGCTTTGCCCTGCCATTCTGGGACTGGACAAAAGATTCCTTCGTGCCCGCGACGATGCTGAATTCGGACAAAGACCCCGACAACCCGCTGGATCCACGCAGCTCGATGTTCCCCGACTGGGCCACGTTCGAGGACAAGTTCCACGACCCTGTAGAGGCGCTGTGGAACGGATTTGACGACGCGCAGCGCCTGCAGCTTGACACCCGCGGGTATCCGGATTTCGACAGTTTCTGGACAGGAAATGAAAGACTTGGCACCGGCGTCAAACCCAATTTCACCAACGATCGGACGCGGGCGCGCTCAAAAACCTTTGAAACCCCTCAGCTGACGGATCGTGGTCTCAACACCGTAAAGTACGAAAATTACAAGGCTGGCCTGACCACACATAACTTCGTCACAACGCGCCAGATGGTGAATGGCGAACCCACGACGGTGGGCGGGCTGAACACCGCACAGACGCTGACCCATGATGGCGGGTCGAGCTTTGGCTCTTTGGTCGAGGGCCAACCGCACAATCACGTGCACAACAATCTTGGTTACTCAACGGGTCCTGATTATGGATGGATGCCGAGCCTTCTATCGCCGGTCGATCCGATCTTTTTCATGCATCACTGCAACGTGGATCGGCTTTGGGATATCTGGACGCGCCGCCAAATTGTGAACGGCCGAAGCCCATATCCCGCCCCTGGGCTTCAGGCCACGATTTTCAACGGCGAAGAGTTTCTGTTCTACGTCGATGCCGCCGGAAACCCTGCGCCATCGACGGCGGGTGGTTCCATGGATATCGAACCGTCCTGGGGCTACAGCTATGCCGATGGCACCGGGTCCGAGCTTGTGGCGCCCGACGGTGGTACAAGCACGTCGTTCGTGGCCCAATCCACGGCCCGTGGGCAGGCGCCCTTTGATGCCCAGAAGGCCGGCGCCATTACCCTTGCAGTGCCCGGCGCGCTGGCCGAGCTTGTGCCCGAGCCCGCGTCGCGACAGGTTGCCCATATCGTCATCACACCGCCTAGCATGTTGCGCGGCGTCAGCTTTGATATCTTCGTCACGCCGGAGGGCGAAGCGCCGGACACATCGCGCGAGAGCCCGGAATTCGCCGGTTCGGCCGAATTCTTTGGCATGGGCCACAGCCACGGCCATGACCTTGGGTTCAGCGTTGATATCACAGAGGCGCTGGACCGGTTGCACAGTCAGGGCATTCTAGAGCCGGGCGGTGCGTTTGACGTGGCTGTGGTGATGGCGGTGCCTGAGGAAGCAGACCACGCGGATCATGACATGGGTGGGGGCGCGATCTTGAAATCGGTGTCGATCGAAACCATCGTTACGGGGTGATACAGCTTATCGCTCTGACCCTCGCCGTAAGTCTGTTGGCCCCGCTAGGTATGCCCGGGGGTGGCCGTGTGTTTTTGGTGGCGGAGGATGGGCAAGACATGGCTGATACAGATTCCGCGCCGGTGTTTGAGCTCGCCGTACCGTTGACGGAAGACAATCTTGTCGTCGAGGTGCTGACCAGACGGCTAACGCCGGGTCAAACTTTGATCTTGCGCAATGAAATCGGCGAGATCGCTGGCAGCGTGGTGCATTTTGGTCTGGGGACTAATGCACCCGGCGTGCTGTCGCAGCTTATCGTCATCGACAGGTCGCTGGTTTTGGACGGCAAGCTTCGTCTATCGGGCTGGATTGAAACCGAAACAGGCGCGCGACCGGCAACCGACACGGAATTTCTTGGCCTACGTCTGGCACAGTAGTATTACTGTCGAAAACCGCCGCGCAAACGGCAATCGGTTCGGCGACCACGGTTTTCCGGCAACGACCATTCCGTTCAGAACCGCGCGATGACTCGCAGTTGTAGGTTTGGCGTGGTTTCAACCGTATCGCCGATGCGGTCTTTTTTTAGTGTGACCCGCATATCGGTGTTGCGGCTGGTGGGCATCGTGAGCCCTACCTCCACCGTTCCGTAAACCGTGGAGGCCGGCAGCGGGGCGAGGTCTTCGAGGCTTGTCACACTGATATGCCCGTGCAGTTTCGGGCCTTTCGAGCCTTTGCCAAAGGTATATTCCGCCCGCAGCCGTGCGCGGAGTTCGGCGAACTCAAAGCTCTCGGCGGCGAACCTGTTGCCCACAGCATCGACATAGGCGGGCCAGTTTTCCTTGGAATATTTCAGCCGCAGCGAAGGCATGATCCGCAAGGGCCCCTTGCCGAACTGTCGCGACAGGTTTCCGGTGACCAGGAACCTGTCTGCTTTGACCTTGTCGGTGAAGGTACCGACGGGGTTAAGCTCACTTCGCCCCTGGCCGGCGAGGACGGCGATGTCATAGCTGAGCTTTGATTTGCGGTGATGCCCGGCAAAGTAGAGGCCGACCAACCAACCCGTACTTTCCGCCCCACCCGTTCGCGTGGTTTGGTCAAGATAGTCAAAAAGCGCCACCGCGCCCAAAACCTGGTTTTTGTTGAGCGCGATGTGGCTGCCGAAACTGACGCCATAGATATCGCTGGGATCGCCGCGCTGATTGGTCTGGGTCTGGTAGCTGACATTGATCCAGTAGCTGTCCTGGACAAACCGCAATCGCGTGCGCTGCGATTGCTCGTCGATGATGTATTCGGCGGTGTAACCACGTCGCCCGGACACAAATCCTGCAAGGCCGGGGATGTTGCCGATGGCCTTGCGGCCGCGCAGCGCATCGACAATCTCCACCAGCTTGGCCCCGGCCACATCCGCTGTCGGCGTTCCGGTGCCGCTACCACCACCGCCGCCTCCGCCGGTTCCACCACCGCCACCGCCTCCTCCTCCTCCGCCTCCGCCGCCCTGTGCGGCCGCGCCGAGAACGCAGAAGAACCAGACAAACAGGACGGATAGGCCGAGAACGCGCGCGGTCGGAAGGAATGGCATTCGATGCATGTCGGTCTTATCCCCTTTTGGAAATCACATTGGAAAACGCAAAACTCAACTTCTGCGATCGCAGGACGCATGGTGCACAATTCGCTCAGTCTTCTCTCATGCGGGATGGATTGTCATGCGGGGACGCATTGCCTGTGCACATGCGTTACAAAGCGTTCCACCAAGAACACAGTCTGAGCCCACTGCCCGGCAGCGCAAAGCCGACACACGGCCCAAAAGTCCGGGCACTGCCAGGAAAAACGCTGCATTCCTCAACGCGCGACCCTTCGCTGCCTCTTTTTCCTTTTCAACCGACGGGCGTTTGCCTTGCCAGATAACCAACCGCCAGCTTAGTGTGAGACCAAGGCTATTCAATAAGAAAGGGTTAACATGCGACCACGTATACTTGTGTCCTGTGCGTTTTTCGGATTGCTTGCCGCAGGTTTGGGCAACGCGGTGAACGCGGCAGGGGGTGACGACAAGGGCTGGCCTCCGGCGCTCCCGCTGAAAACGCAGATCATCCCCTCGGGCATCGGTGCGGGTTGCCAGTTTTACACCGATCCCAACAAGAAGGAGTTGGAGCGTTACCATAATGGGAATGACCCGACCAATACGGGCAAGAATGAGGGTAAAAACAAGCCGAAGAAGGCGTATATGGGCATGCGCTACCCGGGCGGTACGGCCTATTCTTCGACGGATTACATCTTCAGCACAATTTTGCCAGGAGGCCGTGACTATGTGAACCCGCTCGACGCCACAAATGGCCCTGCGCGCTCCGGCGGGCCGAACGATTTTGCGGCAGACCCGTCCGCCCGCGAATTGGGCGTGATGTACCAGGAGTTCAACATTCTGGGCTGCAACGCGCGGCTGCGGCAGTATGTTCTGGGCGAAGAGAGCGGCGGTACCGTCACCTACCCGCAGAAACCCTTTCCCTTTGGGCCGACCTTTTCCTTTGCGCCGGACACCGCGCTTAACCTCAACATCGTCAACCGGTTGCCAGAGGACGATCACGACGGACATGAACAGCATGCGGGCCATGAAGGGTTTGATATCTCAGGTGCCAGCAGCCATGGCGTGCATCCGGCACAGTCGACCCCGGCAGGCTATGTGCCGCCCTTTCCAAGCGGCGTTGGAGATGCCTTTAAAGGCATTGTGCACAACCTGATCCACGACCTGAACCACACCAACATCCATACCCACGGCTTTCACGTCGATCCGACCGGCAACAGCGACAACGTCTTTGTCAACATCACGCCGGGCGGGGCTGAGGCCACCGAAGACTCCTGCGGCGATAAGGTGAATAACAGCTGTTATCACGAGCAATATGTGCACCTGCCGCCCGACCACCCCGGCGGCACCTTCTGGTATCACGCGCATATGCACGGCGCGACGGCCGTGCAGGTCAGCGGCGGTATGGCCGGTGGCCTCGTGGTGCGCGACGCGCCCGGCAAGGGGCTTGATTCCGCGCCCTCGGTGGCCGGGGCCATCGACATGTTCCTTGGCCTGCAACAGATGCCCTATGACGATCAGGGCCAGGTCGAAGGCATCTACTTCATCCAGGAGGCAGCCAAACAGACGGCCTCGACCTGCGATGCGGGTGCCAAGTTGGCCAACCGTCCGCGCCTGATCAACGGCGTTCCGGTGCCCACGATCAACGTCAAGCTGAACCAGACCTATCGCTGGCGTTTCTTGCACAGCGGGTCGATCGGTCAGATCTACCCGCAGGTGACAACGCTGATGGGCACGCAGTTCTCCGTCTTGAACGATATGCGTAGCGACGGCAAAACGATCCCGACAATGGATGCCGCGCCGAAGCCGGGGGATGACGATTACGACAGCAACCTTGCGGCGTTCAACGCAAAGTACTTTGTGCCGCTCTGGGAGATGGAGACCGATGGCCTGCCAACCGGCGGTTTGATCCCCAAGCCTCAGATTGACCTCTCGCCTGCCTATCGCAGTGCCGCACTGTTCTACGTGACACAAGAAATGCTGGATGGGCTGAGCAACGTCGAATATGACCCGAACACCCAGACCTACACGCTCTACCTTGTCGACAACAACCAGAGCCCGACAGCGGCGGCCACACAGTGCCTGCGCAATGCCGACGGGACGCTGCAATTGAAAGACGGCAAGCCGATCTCGACCAGCGTCACCATCGGCAACCTGCGTCGCGTGATGGCGATCATCAAGGTTGATGCCTCGGACCCCGTCATGCTGGAATGCTGCGAACCGCTCAGCCAGTTTGCCGAGGCGCAAGCCAGCTATACCAGCCCCGGCTGGGATGCGTCTGAAGCGTTCAATCCCGAAAAGGATTTCGGCTATGAGGGGATTGGCCCCCTCGCACCGATCAGCGATGAAGAGCTGGAAGCCTCAAGATTTCGCTCGGCAGAATACCGTGTTTCAACCGGCGATATGATCGTGGATGAGCCGATCGCCCGGGTGCATTATTACGGCGACGGCCCGAACACCAATGCCGCCTATGACGGGCTCTATGGTGCGCTCTATGGTATGCCATCAGGATCGTCTTACACCGATTATGCCTGCCCAGACACCGGCGGAGCCTGCACCTATTGCGGCGGCACCAAGGCGTTGGTGACGCTTCCAGACGGAACAAAGTACCTGGCCACGACCGCTCGGAACATCGATCCGATCTGCGGCCCGGTGCAAACCGGACCGGCGATTGAGCAACCCACCGAGGCCAGCAAGTCAGACTACGCGGCACCCAACCGGCTGCCTTGGGTCAATTTCATGATCTGCACCGGCCCGACATTGACGGACCTCAGGCCGGCCGTGTCACGTGAGTCAATTCCGCAGGTGACCGACAAGAAGAAGTTCATCTTCGATGCGTCAAGCGGGAAAGCCGTGGATAACCAGGAACTTGCGATCAGGGAGGTGGTGGACGCCATGGATGACCTGACCGTCACGGTCTGGGACTGCATGAAGTTCAACGAAGAGTCGGACTTCACCCGCTGGGTCACGCTCAATTCGGCAAACCAGTGGAGCGTGTCGTCCAAGGGCAACCAGGCCACGCATGTGTTCCACATCCACGTGAACCCCTTCACGCTGAAGGAGCCCTATGCGACCAGCAATACGCTGGACTTCCATGGCAAAGCGGCGCCCGATCTGGACATCTGGAAGGACACGCTGGTGGCGCCGCCTCTTGGCAGCGCAAACCCGGTGAACTTCGATGGCGGCGAACTGCTCAAGACACGCTACACGCTCTTCCCCGGCGCCTATGTGCAGCATTGCCACGTGCTGACGCATGAGGACCAGGGCATGATGCAGGTCGTGTCTGTCGCGGACAGCAACTACGTGGCCCGATTGAAAAACCTGACCGGCGCTTTGACCGAGTTTGAACTGCGGGAGATCCTGACAACCGAGCTGATGTCCGTCGCAGCGGAAGACGTCAGAACCGCCGGCCCCGAACTGCTACAGCTGATCGACATACTGCCCCCGCCTGCGGAGTAATCGGTCTGTACCTAGGCAAACCCGCCGGTCCCAGGAAACTGGGGCCGGTTTTTTTACGCAGCGTGACAGCGATCTTTCCTCGAAGAAGCGGGCTCCATTACACGAATGCCGCTCGGGGTTCGCTGTTTGACGCCTGCGTGGCAGGTGGAGGCGATGGGCGGTTGGACTGCTACGACGTACAAGATCACGAACGGGTCCGTTTACCAGGAAGCGTTCAAGCATCGAGGGGCGTGGTCGATTTGGTTTGATCCGGAGATGATCCGGATACCCCTACCGAGCGGCAAACGCGGTCGTCAGCGGCAATTCAGCGATGCCGCGATACAGAGCGGCCTTGCCTTGAAGGGGCTGCTCGGCCTGCCAGTTCGGCAGACGACAAGCTTCGTTGAGAGCCTCTTGCGACGGATCGGGTTGGGCTATGCCGGGCTTCCGCACGTTGTGCCGCCGCCGGAGGGCGCTGAACCTGCCCTTGCCATATCGCGGCGGCCGTCGCCCACTCAACCTGTTCATCGACAGCACCGGTATCAAGGCCGAGGGTCAAGGCGGGTGGAATGCTCGCAAGCATGGCGGCTCCACACGGCGTATCTGGCGCAAGAGACACATCGGAACTGACCGGGAAACGTTGGAAGTGTGGGCGCTCGAGAATACCACGAGCACTGTCGATGACGCCCCCACGCTCCCGGAATTGCGCAACCAAATCCCGCCAGGTCAGGCCATCGGTTCAGCGAAAGCTGACGCCGCCTGTGACACGCGCAAAGGCCACGACGCGATTGGAGTTCGTGATGCCCATGCTGTCATCCCGCCGCGCGAGAACGCCAAATCCTGAAAGCCGACGATCTTCGGTGCCATTGCCCGAAACGAGGCGGTCAATGCATCACGTCACCTGGGCCGCGCCAACTGGCGAAGATGGCGCGGCGACCACCGCCAAAGCCGCGTCGCGCGCAAGATGAACCGTAAAAAAGCTGCTGGGCCAATCCCTGATGTCGAGAGGCTTCAACCGCAAGGTCGCGGAAATCCAAATGCGTGAGGCGCTGCAACCGCGCGCACCGTGCGCTTTTTTTCGAAGACCACGACCCGTTTTCGAGCCTCTTTGCGTAGTTGATTGACAGGCGCCGACGAGGAAAGCTCGCTATTGTGTTTGTCTGCCGTGGTTAGTCAGATGCTGGGGACATCGCGCATACAGTCCACCGCGACGCCGTGTTCGAAATGACCGGCAACCGGATATCTTTTTATGCCGGCCACTGTTGGCATTGCGGTCGGGGCTTTGCGAGGCTCCGGCTACCACGTTTGCGGCCGTCCACCTGTGGGCAGTAGCGTCATGGCGCCATTGAGTTGCTGCTCACGCCGATACTTCGTCAAGCAAGCTTTCCCTTTGAGAAGTCTAGTTTTTCAGAGCAGGTCGCGGGGTGTTTGGCCGGCGAAATAGGCGTCGAGGTTGTCGAGTGCGCGAAAGCCCATGGCGTCGCGGGTTCGTGTGGTGGCGCTGCCGATATGGGGTAGCATGAAGATGTTGTCATGCGCGGCGAAGGCCGGGTTGCCGCCTGGTTCGACTTTGAAACAGTCGAGGCCTGCGGCGCTGAGCTGGCCGGTTCCCAAGGCTTCGAGCAGCGCGTCTTCGTCAACCAGCGCGCCGCGGGCGGCGTTTACCAGCACTGCGCCTCGGGGCAGCAGCGCAAAGCGATCTCGGTTCATCAGGTCGGTGGTTTCGGGCGTCGCCGGGCAATGCAGCGACAGGAAATCCGCGACACCCAGCAGCGATTCGACTGAGCTGTGATAGGCCGCGCCAAAGGCCTGGTCGGCGGGCAGCTCAGAGCGGTTGTAATAGTGGATCTCCATGTCAAAGCCCTTGGCCTTGGCGGCAAAGGCGCGGCCGACGCGGCCCATGCCGACAATGCCAAGCCGTGCGCCAGTGACCTGTTTGCCGACCATGAAGGAGGGCGACCAGAAATCCCACGCGCCGGTACGCACGATCCGGTCCCCGGCGACGGCGTGACGGGCGGCGCCGAGCATCAGCAACATCGCCAGCTCGGCGGTGGCATCCGACAGCACGTCAGGCGTGTTCGTCACGGTGATGCCGCGGGCAGCCAGCGCCGGCAGGTCGCAGTGATCGACCCCGACGGAGTGGTTCGCGACGATCTTCAGCCGCGGGGCGAATTGCGCGACAACCTCGGCGCTGAAATGCTCGGAATGGCAGGGGATGATGGCGTCGAACTCGGCACTGGCGGCAATCAGCTCGGCGGCGCTGCCGGGGGTGTCAGCCTCGTTGACAACGGTGTCATAGTCCCGCGCCGCGCGTTCGATCGTGGCATCGGACAGGCGGCGGGTGATCCACAGGCGGGGCTTGGCCATGGTCAGTCCTTCTTGCGGATGCATTCATCCCAATAGTCATAGACCGCCATGGCGCAGACGATGATCACGATGACCATGAACGGAAATCCACCCCAGAACCCGGCAAACCCGGACGAGATGCTGCGGGACAATTCGCCGACAAAGATGATCAGCAGGATGGTTCCGATGAACCCGACGATGGCTTTGGTGAGGTAAGACATGGGGGCTCCTAAGGTTACGCGACTTCTGCCGCGAGATGGGTTTGGCACCAGCGCGCGGTGCGCAGCAGGCGGTCGTCCCGGTGGGCGGGACCAATGAGTTGCACGCCGATGGGCAGGCCGGTTTCACCCACCAGCAAGGGCAGGGTAACACAAGGCAGGCCCGCCAATGTCCAGAGCGTGCAAAAGATCGGGTCGCCGGTGGCCGGGCCGAAGGCGGGCGCCTCGCCTGCGGCAGCGGGGGCGACGATGGCGTCATAGTCTTGGAAGAACTCGGCAAAGAAGCTTTCGGCCGAGGCTTTGACAGCCAGCGCGTCTTCGTATTCGGCGCGGCTGATCTGGCGGGCGCGTTCGATGACGGGTTTCAGCGTCGGGCTGATCTGGTCCCAGTGGCTGTTGAACACGTCGGCCTGATGTTGCGCAATTTCGTATTCGTGGATGCGGGCTTGTACGGCGACCAGCTCACCCAGTTGGTCGGCCGGGTCAAGGCGGGTGATACGCGCGCCAAACCCTTCCATCACCACCTCGAGCCCTTCCCTCGCGGCGTCGGACAAACGGTCGTTGAACGGCAGGTTGAACCACGCGAGTTCCGGCTCCACCGGCGCTTCGGCGCGCGCGCCTGCAAGCGTGGAGGGTCGGGCGTGGGGAAAGCTTTCGCTGTCGCGCTGATCGTAGCCGCTGATCGCATCACACAGCAGCGCGGCATCCTCGAGCGTGCGGGCAAAGGTCCCGATCTGGTCGAGCGAGCGCGAAGTCTGCAGCACCCCGGTGCGCGATATGGTGCCCCGCGTCGGCTTGAACCCGAAGACCCCGCAGAACGACGCTGGCCGGATGACGGACCCATTTGTCTGGGTGCCGATGGCCAGCGGCACGTGGCCCGCGGCAACCGCGGCTGCCGAGCCGCTGGAGGAGCCCCCCGGAGTGCGATCGGGGTTGTGCGGGTTGCGAGTCTCATTGCCATGCACAAAGGCCAGTTCGGTGGTCACGGTCTTGCCGAGGATCACCGCGCCGGCCTCGCGCAGCAGCTCGACCAGACGCGCATCCTCTTCGGTCTGGCGGCCTGCGAAGATCGGCGTGCCGCGCTGCGTGGGCATGTCGCGCGTGTCAACAATGTCTTTCAAGCCCACCGGGATCCCGTGCAACGGCCCGGTCGCATATCCCGCCTGGCGGCGGCGGTCCAGCACCGCCGCTTGCTCCAAAGCATGGTCCGCATCAAGATGCGCCCAGGCTTTAATCGCCCCGTCGGTCTCGGCAATCCTGTCGAGGCAGGATGTCACCAGCTGCACCGACGAAAGCCGCCCCGCAGCGATATGCACGGCGGCCTCTGTCGCGCTCAGGCTGTGGGGTTTGATCTTCATGGAATGTAGGGCCCAAAGAGGTAGTCAGGGAACCACAACGCGATGCCCGGGAACTGGTACATCAGCACCATGGTGATGATAACAATGCCAAGATAGGGCATGATCCCGCGGAAGATCTGCATCAGCTCGATCTGTTTCTTGAGCACCCCTTTCAGGTAATAGGCCGACATCGCCATCGGTGGGGTCAGGAACGAGGTTTGCAGGTTCAGTGCCACCAGCATCGCGAAGAAATACGGGTTGACCCCGAACACGTCGAGCAGCGGCAGGAAGATCGGCACGAAGATGATCAGGATCTCCGACCATTCCAGCGGCCAGCCGAGCAGGAAGATGATGAGCTGCGCAAGCACGAGGAATTGCCAGGGCTCAAGATCCATGCCACCGACCCAGTCGGCGATGATGTCGTGGCCGCCGAGATAGGAAAAGACCGACGCAAAGGTCCAGGAGCCAACAAAGAGCCAGCAGACCATCGCGGTGGCCTTGGCGGTCAGAAAGACGCTTTCCTTAAGCTTTTTCCAGGTCATCGACCGGTAGAGCACCGCCAGCACCATGCCGCCCAATGCCCCCATGGCGGCCGCTTCGGCCGGCGTGGCAAGCCCGCCCAGGATCGAGCCGAGCACCAGCATGATCAGCACGGTCAGCGGCACAAAGCTGACCAGCAGGTTGAAGTAAATCTCGCGCGGCGGGGGCACGTCGTCCATGTCCGGCTTGGGCGCCAGCGAGGGGTTCGACCACACCCGCAGCATCACGTAAACGATATAGAGCCCGGCCAAGAGCAGGCCCGGGAACACCGCCGCCGCATAAAGCCTTAGGGGCGAGAGATCAGCAATGGCGGAATAGACGATCAGCATGATCGACGGCGGGATCAGGATGCCCAGTGTCCCGCCGGCGCAGATCACGCCGGACGCAAAGCTCTTGTTATAGTTGGCGTTGGCCATCGCTGGGAAGGCCAGCAGCCCCATCAGCGTCACCACCGCGCCCACGATGCCCGAGGCCGTGGAGAACACCGCACAGGTGATCAACGCCGCGATGGCCAAGCTGCCCGGCAGATTGCGCGCGGCCTGGTAAAGCGAGAAAAACAGCTTGTCGACAATGTTGGCGCGTTCGACCACGTACCCCATGAACAAAAACAGCGGGATGGCCACCAGCGTGGGGTTTTCCATCACCGAATAGGTGTTCTGGTTCAGCAGGTAGAAGATGTTGTTGTTGAACACATCGGCGATGCTGTCCACCGGCCCGCGGAAATAGGCGTAGTAGCCAAAGGCCACACCCATCGCCAGCAGGGTAAACGCGATCGGAAAGCCCAGCAGCACGAGCACAATGAATAGGCCCAGCATCAAAAGGGCGACTTCGGGGTCTGTCATCTCTTTGTCTTTCTTTGCGCGTCAGCGGCGGGTTTGGTCTTCTGGATGGATGGCCGCGATCTCGGCGAGATCGGCCTCCGACAGCAGGTCTTCGGTCTCTTTCACGTCCGCCAGCCGTTCGGGCCAGACGCCGGTGCGCATGGTCATCACGCAGCGGACGAGTTCGGCTGATCCCTGGATCAGCAGCAGCGCGCCCGCGACCGGGATCAGCGATTTGAAGAAGTAGATCTGGATGCTGGCCGGGCTGTTAAAGCTGACTTCCTTGTAACGCCAGCTGTCAGACGCGATCTCGTACCCGTACCAGACAAGCGCCAGCACACCGGGGAAAAAGAACAGGAAATACAGCAGGAAATCGAGCCCGGCCTGCACTTTGGTCGGCAGCAGGCGATAGATCACGTCAGCGCGCACATGGGTGTCCTGGGCCAGCGCATAGGCGCCGCACATCAGGAACAGCGCGCCATACATCTGGATCATCATGTCAAACGCCCAGACGGTGGGGGCATTCAGCGCGTAGCGTACGAAAACCTCGTAGGAAACCGACAGCGTCAGGATCAGGATGCACCAACCAAAGGCCCGGCCTACCCAAAGGCTCAACCCTTCAATCGCGTGTACGAATTTCATCTTGTGGTCTTTCTTGTGGGCAGGCGCATCCGTCACCGGCGCGCGCCGCTGGCAAAGACAGATCGGGCACCATTACGATGCCCGATCCCGGTTTTCAGGTAGAACGCCTCAAGCGAAGTAGTGGTTATAGGCCAGCTTGTAGTCGGGCTGGTTCAGGTTGAGGTAGTTCATCACGTCCTTGGCATAGGCCTTTTGCGATTCCATCACCTTGGCAAAGAACGGATCGTCTTCGGCAATGCGGGCGGTGACCACGTCCCAGGCAGCCAGCTGCGCTTCCATCACCGAATCCGGTGTGCGGTAGACGTTCACGCCGTCGGCTTCCTGCAGCTTCACCAGGTCGTCGGAATACCGCTTGGTGTTGCCCCAGTAGAAGCCCGAGTTTTCCGCCATGGATGCGTTGCGGATGATCGCCTTGTGTTCATCGCTGAGCGCGTTGAAGCGGTCCTTGTTGATCGTGACTTCAAAGAACTCCTGGCTCTGGTGGAACGAGGCCAGGTGGTAGTGCTTGGACACGTCCTGCATACCAAAGTCACGGTCCGAGGTCGGGTTGTTGAACTCGGCCGCGTCGATCAGGCCCGACTTCAT
>JASJCC010000153.1 GCA_030066175.1 Paracoccaceae bacterium
CATAGCGGGTTAGCGCACTTGCCCTTGGGGCAAGGCCTGCCGCCCGGCCACAAACGTGGCGGTGATGGCGCGGTCGTCGCCCATCATGATGGTGGGAAAGAGCGCCTCCCAGATGTCACCCGCCATCGCGCAGCGCGCGGACGAGGCGGGTGACATCTGGGAGGCGCTCTTTCCCACCATCATGATGGGCGACGACCGCGCCATCACCGCCACGTTTGTGGCCGGGCGGCAGGCCTTGCCCCAAGGGCAAGTGCGCTAACCCGCTATGGGGCATTTCTTCATGTGATTCGCGTATCCTGCTGGCGTCCGCCGAAAAAAGGTTGAGCAGATGCACCACGAATCCCTGTCGCACATGCGGCGCGCATTCCGCGTCCATGCCAGAGCGCTTGGCCCTGGCAAGGTGCTGGAGGTCGGCTCAAAGGATCGCAAGGCGGAATACCGCAAGCTCTTTGAAAAGAACGGTTGGGATTACACCGGCTGCGATCTTGACGCAGGGCCGAATGTCGATCTGGTGCTGCAAGATCCGTTCGATTTTCCGATTGCGGATGACAGCTATGATGTCGTGATTTCGGGTCAGATGCTGGAACATAACACGATGTTTTGGCTGAGTTTTATCGAGATGTCGCGGGTGTTGCGCATGGGCGGTGTGATGATCCACGTGGCGCCATCCCGTGGATTTGAGCATCGCGCGCCCCAGGATTGCTGGCGGTTTTACCGCGACGGCATGCGGGCCTTGGCCGATTGGTCAGGGATGGAACTGCTCGCCGCCAGCACCGATTGGCGCACCTCCGACATCGACATGCTGGCCGCGAAAAAGCCAACCATCGCCCGGCGGATACGGCGCGAGGCACTGAACCTCGATACTGATTGGGGGGATACGGTTGGGGTGTTTCGCAAGGTCATGGAAACCCGCGAATGCGCCGGCATGGATTACATGCGCAGCCTGACCCGCAAGATCCCCAAAGCCGCGCGCAAGACCAAAGCCGTGGCCTGACCCGGCTCAGCAGCCGTCGCGCCCCAGGACCAGCACCCAGATATCGCCTTGCGCGCGCACAAGGCCGTAATCGGTGATGTCGGACAGCAGGATATTGCGCCGATGCCCCGGTGAGTTGACCCAGGCGCGCATCACCTCTGGCAGGCTTTTCTGGCCCTGCGCGATATTCTCAGCGATCCTGCACCAGCCATAGCCCTGGTCCTGCGCGCGCGACCCGACCGTGCTGCCATCCGTTCCATCATGCGCGAAAAAACCGTTCTCCACCATGTCGAGCGCGTGCGCCATGGCGGCCTCTTCCAGCCGCGGCGCGGGGCTGAGCGGTGGCAGGCCCTGTTCTGCGCGGATGCCGTTGAGCAATTGCCGCGCCTGTTGTGCATTGGCGGAGACCGCGGTCAAAAGCAATCCGATCAAGGCGATGCGCAGCATTGTGGCTCCGTTTCTCATGTCGTTTCGGCCAGCTTTCGGGCCAATCTATTCTGGGTGGCGATGACGGCATCCTGATCGATGGTGGTTAATCTTCCGTCACGCACCACCTGACGCCCCTCGACCAACAAGTGGCGCACCTGCGTCGGCCCGGCCAGCAACAGCGCAGCGGGATCCCAGCTGCCCGCACTTTCGATCCCCGAGACGTCCCAAAGCGCGATATCCGCGCGTTTGCCCACGGCGATCTGACCACAATCATCGCGGCCCAAAACCTCGGCCCCGCCGCGTGTGGCGATGCGCAGCGCTTCGCGCGCGCTCATGGCGTCGGCACCGCGCGTCACCCGCTGCAACAGCATCGCCTGACGCGCTTCGGCCAAGAGGTTGCCGCTGTCATTGCTGGCCGAGCCATCGACGCCCAGGCCCACTTTCACCCCGGCATCCCGCATCGCCCGCACCGGTGCAATCCCCGATCCCAAACGGCAGTTCGAGCATGGGCAATGCGCCACCCCGGTGCGCGTTCTGGCAAAAAGGTCAATCTCTTGCCCGTCGAGCTTCACACAATGCGCGTGCCAGACATCGGTGCCAGTCCATCCCAGATCCAGAGCATATTGCCCCGGACGACAGCCGAATTGCGCCTGGGAATAGGCGATATCTTCGTCGTTTTCGGCCAGATGTGTGTGCAGCATTACGCGTTTGTCACGCGCCAGGAGGGCGGCGTCGCGCATCAGATCGCGGCTGACCGAAAACGGCGAACAGGGCGCGATGCCGACGCGGCACATCGATCCCTCGGACGGGTCGTGAAAAGCGTCGATCACGCGGATGCAGTCGTTCAGGATATCCTCTTCGCGCTCGACCAGCGTGTCGGGTGGCAGGCCGCCATCGCTTTCGCCGATGCTCATTGATCCGCGCGTGGGGTGGAAGCGCAACCCGATTTCGGCCGCGGCGTGGATCGTATCCTCCAGCCGCGCGCCATTCGGGTAGAGATAGAGGTGATCCGAGGTCAGGCTGCAGCCCGACAGGGCCAATTCCGCGAGGCCAATCTGGGCGGAGGTGAACATCTCTTCGGGGCCGAAGCGCGCCCAAATCGGGTAGAGCGTCTTGAGCCAGCCGAAGAGCAGCGCGTCCTGGCCGCCGGGCACCGCGCGGGTCAGGGTTTGGTAGAGGTGATGGTGCGTATTGACGAGGCCGGGGGTGACCACGCAGTTGGCGGCCTCGATGATCTCAGTATCGTTCGGGGCGAGGCCCGGGCCAATTTCGGCGATCACGCCGCCGCTGATGCGGATATCCACGCCCTGCAATTCCTGATCCGCATCGTCCATCGTCAGGACATGGCGCGCATTCCGGATCAGCGTGTCGGTCATTCGGCGCCCCTATCGCGCATCACGGCTGCAGCAAAGCCAGCGCGGCCTGGTGCAATTCCGGGGTCGCCGCGGCAATCGCCTGACCGCCTTGGTGCACCGGATCGCCCTGCCAGTTGGTGACAATGCCACCGGCGGCCTCGATCACCGCGATTGGGGCCTGGATGTCATAGGCATTGAGCCCCGCCTCGACCACCAGATCGACCTGACCCGCGGCCAAAAGCGCGTAGGCGTAGCAATCCATTCCATAGCGCACCAGCTTCGTTTCGGCGGCGACGCGGCGAAACGCGGCCTCCTCCTCGGCTGTGCCGACCTCAGGAAAGGTGGTGAACAGCAGCGCCGAGGCCAGCGCGGTGGTGGGCCGCGCCCCAAGTGGCAGCTTGCCCAATGGCCCGGTCATTTCCGCCAGGCCAAAACCGCCGAAAAAGCGTTCGCCGACATAGGGTTGGTCGATAATGCCCATCATGGGCCCATGCGCATTCGCCAGCGCGATCAGCACCCCCCAAGTCGGGGTGCCGCTGATAAAACCGCGCGTGCCGTCGATCGGGTCAAGCACCCAGGTCAGCCCGCTTTGGCTGGGCTGATCGGCAAATTCTTCGCCCAGGATGCCGTCTTGCGGGCGCCTTTCGGCAAGGATGTCGCGCATCGCCTGCTCGGCCGCGCGATCGGCGACAGTCACCGGGTCGAACCCGGCGGCGTCCTTGTTTTCGGTGGCAATCGACACCGTCCGAAAATGCGGAAGGATGGCCTGCCGCGCGGCATCCGCCAGCGCATGGGCAAGCTCGATCAGGTCTTCTCGTTCCGCGATTTGCATGGCTTCGTCCTGTCCTACGCTGCCTTTGTGACAGCTATTGTCAGGACGAAAAAGGCTTATGCAACGTCAGAGAGTACGCGCGCCAGTTCGAAGAGGCGACGGCGCTGGTTTTCCGGGATCGCATAGTAAGAGCGCACGAGGTCCAGCGCCTCTTTGTCGCCGAGGATGTCGGCGGGCACACCTTCGATCTTGGCGGCGGCGTCTTCGCCTTCGCCATCGCGCTCATAGGCGTCGAAGAAGAAGCTGACAGGCACTTCCAGCGAATCCGCGATGTCCCAAAGCCGCGATGCGCTGACGCGATTGGCGCCGGTTTCATATTTCTGGATTTGCTGGAACTTAATGCCGACTTTTTCGGCCAGTTGTTGTTGGGTCATGCCCACAAGCCACCGACGGTGGCGGATACGTTTCCCGACGTGAACATCTACCGGATGTGCCATTCGCATTCTCATTTTTTTTTGCTGGGGCGGGCAAGTCAGACACGGGCTTGTCGCCCATCCCCAAGTGCCAACCGCCTGCGTTACAGATTGACGCAGCATTGGTACATCGCCAAGGGCCAATAAATCAAGGCAATTTGACCCCTTTCGATGAAACTGGTTAACCAATCACACCCAATGGTTGTATACGGCAATCATTGTTAACGGAATATGAACTGTGGGTTGTTTTTGGCAAGCGTTTGACAGGGCGCTGAAATTGCGCTCAACCTGCGCTCCGCAACTGTTGGAGCCGTCAAATGCGCGCGTTTTTCCTGACAAGTCACGACACCGAACCTTCCGTTACGGAAATCTCGGAGCCGACACCCCAAATGGGTGAAATTCGACTGCGCATTGCCACCTGTGGTTTAAATTTCGCTGACCTTCTGATGTGCAAGGGCACCTATCAGGACACGCCTGATCTGCCGTTTGTTCTGGGGATGGAAGTGGCCGGGACGATCGACAGCTTAGGCGACGGGGTGACCGGGTTTTCAGTAGAGGATCGCGTGGCGGTGTTTGGCGGGCAGGGTGGTCTGGCAGAGTATGGCTGTTTCGACGCAGCGCGCGCTGTGCATCTGCCTGCTGACATGAGCTGGACCGACGCCGCCGCCTTTCAGATCGCTTATGGCACCTCGCATCTGGCGCTGGATCACCGGGCGCGGTTGCAGCCAGGTGAGACGCTGTTGGTGCTTGGGGCGGCTGGCGGGGTTGGCCTGACTGCGGTAGAGATCGGCAAGCTGATGGGCGCGCGGGTCGCGGCCTGTGCGCGCGGGGCCGATAAGCTGGAAGCGGCGCGCGCTGCCGGGGCCGATCACCTGATCGACGCCTCCACCACGGATATACGGGCCGAGATGAAGGCCTTGGGCGGCGCAGATGTAGTTTATGACCCGGTTGGGGGTGAGCAGTTCACCGCCGCGTTTCGGTCCTGCCGGCCTGAGGCGCGGATTCTGACCATCGGCTTTGCCAGTGGCGAGGTTCCGCAGATCAAGGCCAACCACTTGCTGGTCAAGAACCTGTCGGTGCTGGGCCTTTACTGGGGCGGCTATCTGGGCTTCCGGCCCGAAGTGCTGACCGGGTCGCTGTCGACGCTGCTGGACTGGTACAGCGCCGGTAAGCTGAAACCGCATGTCAGCAACACCTTTCCGTTGGCGCAGGCCGCAGACGGCATGGAACTGCTGCGGCAGCGCAAATCGACCGGCAAGGTGGTCATCACCATCGACTGACCTTATTGCGCGGCCACATCCGCCGCGTTGCTCTGCAAAGCGCCGAATTCGCTGCGCAGGAAGGTCAGCAACGGCTCGACAATCTGACGCCGCTCACCGCTGGCGTAAAGGATGATCTTCTGCATCCCCAGTTCGGGCAGGCCGGAGTTTTCCGGCACTTCTTCGTATTGCGCCGGCTCGTGCCCTTCTAGAACCGCGGTGACAGCCTGATCGGCGCTGACCGCCACTTCGATGGCGCGGTCGCTGTCCGAGGTGGCGGCCAGCTCCCAGTCCAGCCCGGCGGCGTCGAGCTTTTCCGTCACTCCGCCGCGAAAGGCACAATGGTTGCAAAAGGCCACGCGCAGGGGCTGCGTTGCCCAGGTCTGTCCACCCGGCGCGCCGTACCAGCGCAGCGGCAGTTCCAAAAGCTCGTCGCCGCCTTTGTCGGGCTCGGGCTCGGTTGTCAGGATAACGTCGATCGCCCCGCGGGCAAACTTTGCCTTGAGGTCATAGGTAAATGAGCTGACCAGATGCAGTTTGATCTTTGGATAGTCGCGCTGCATGCGTTTGATCACGTTGGGAATGACCGGATAGATGATGTCATGCGGCACGCCGAGGGTGATCTCCCCCTCCCAATCCTGGCGGGTCAGCTTGGCGTGGATCTCGTCATTTAGATCGACGATGCGCCTTGCATAGATCACCAATTGTTGGCCCGAGGGCGTCAGGGTCACGCCGCGCCCGGAGCGGTCCAAGAGCTTGAGCCCCAGCATCTCTTCCAGCCGTTTGATCTGCATCGACACAGCCGATTGCGTCAGGTTCAGGAACCCGGCGGCCCGAGTGACGCCGCCCGCCTCGGACACCGCCACAAAGGAACGTAACGCCGTGATATCGAGATTTCTCATCCATCAAATCCTGTGATGTATCAACGCAAAAACATTCGTTTCACAAATACACGGGATGCGCGCATATATCAATCACTGAAATGGCAAAAGCCGATTCATCACAAATCGTGAAGGAGAGCATCATGATCCGTACTGAGACAACCCGCCGCTTCGTCCCTTCTGTGTCCTTCGCGCAGCGCCTTCTGGCTTGGGTGTCTCTGGCCCGCCAACGCCGGGATCTGGCGCGTCTGGATGCCGATGCGCTGGCCGATATTGGCGTCACCGCAAAAGACGCGCGCGACGAGGCAAACCGCCCGTTTTGGGACGCCCCGGAGAATTGGCGCATTTAAGATGCATTTTAATGCACCTGATGCGCCCGGAAATCCTTGAAATGCGCGCCATCATCGCCAATATCTGAGGCACCACCGTCACAAGACGGAACAGGGATTTCATTCGGAGGCTTAAATGGCTGAATACAACACGATCCAGGCGGCTGGCGTCTCCGGCGCCCGCGCTGCCCAGATTGACGAAGGACTGCGCGCCCACATGAACAAGGTCTACGGCACGATGTCCGTGGGCATGTTCATCACCTTTGCAGCGGCATGGGCCATTTCTGGCCTGGCCGTGACGACCGACCCGTCGCAAGCCGTGGCGCAGATCAGCGCTGACAAATACCTGACCTCGCTGGGCAGCGCGATCTACATGTCGCCGCTCAAGTGGGTGATCATGTTTGCCCCGCTGCTCTTCGTCTTCGGCTTTGGCGCCGCGATCAACCGCCTGTCGGCCGCGGCCGCGCAGACCGTGTTCTACGTGTTTGCCGCCGTGATGGGCCTGTCGATCAGCTCGATCTTCCTAGTGTTCACCGGCACCTCGATCATCCAGGTGTTCCTGGTGACCGCGATTGCCTTTGCCGGCCTGTCGCTCTGGGGCTACACCACGAAAAAGGACATCTCCGGCTGGGGATCGTTCCTGATCATGGGTGTGATCGGCCTGATCGTCGCATCGATCATCAACATCTTCCTCGGCTCGCCGGCGATCCAGTTCGCCGTGTCGATCCTGGGTGTGCTGATCTTTGCCGGCCTCACCGCCTATGACACGCAGAACATCAAGAACACCTACATCCAGCATGCCGCGCATGGTGATAAGGAGTGGTTGGGCAAGGCCGCCATCATGGGCGCGCTGAACCTCTACCTGGACTTCATCAACATGTTCATGTTCCTGCTGCAATTGCTGGGTAACCGCGAATAAGCAATCGGACATCGCAAAACGCAAAGGGCCGGTCAAGCGACCGGCCTTTTTCATGTTTGCTTGGGGGGTCAGCCCGGCAGATGCTCGGACAGGAAGGCCGAAAATGCCTCCCAACTGGCGGTATCGGCCCGCTCTTGATAGCGGCCGGATCCGAATACCGTAAAGGCATGCGGCGCGCCGGAATAGACCTCAATCGCATAGGTCGTGCCGGCGGTTTCCAGCTCGTTCGCGAAATTGGCCACATCCGCCATGGTGATCGATGTATCCGCCCCGCCATGCAGCACCAGGATCGGCGGTTCATCCCCGTCCCATGCCTGGCCCTCGGGCGTCGACAAGCCGCCATGGAAGGTTGCATAGCCTTGGGACATGCCGCCCATGTCGCTGCGCGCCATTTCGAGCGCGACGGCGCCGCCAAAGCAATAGCCGGTCACCACCATCTGATCGGTGGACGACTGCGCCTGCGCCTGCGCGACCCCGGCCTCGATCAACGCCCGCATCCGCTCCCGGTCCTTGTAGAGCGCGCCTGTGGCGGCGCGGCGGTGATCCATCGTGTCGGTCGGGGTTTCATCGCCGAACATGTCCAGCGCAAAAGCGCTGTAGCCCATCTCGGCCAGCATATCCGCCCGCTGGCGTTCGTAATCCGTCATGCCGTCCCAGTCATGCACGATCAGAACCAGCCCTTTCGGGGTTTCGGCCGCGGCAAAATAGCCGGTGAACGCTTCGCCATCGACCGTGTAGGCGACGTCGTCGGCCAGAGCCGAGCTTGCCGTGATCGCGGTGGCCGCGAGAAGTGTGGATAGTCGCATATGTGCCTCCCTGGATATGCTAATTATCCCTGATAAGGTAGCGCTGGGTGGCCTAGGAACAAACCGGCCGCTCAGTGGTTGCGGTACACCGCGCAGAGGCACCCACTGGCCTTCAGCTTGCTGCAATAGCGCCAGGCGGCATCGCGGTTGTTGCGCCCGATCCGCACCATGAAATAGCCACCGCGCGGGCTGGCACGGCTTTTCTTCCAGACCAGATCGGGTTTTTCGCCGGCCACCAATGGCGCGCAGCGGCGCGCGCGGGTTTTGTACTGCGCCATGGCCTTTGATTTTGTCGTGCCAAAGGCCATCTGCACCCCCCATTTGCGAATATCAGGTTCGGGTGGTTTCAGCGGTGTCAGCCGGCGGTTCAGTGCCAGCTCATAACAGGCCGGGGCAAAGCTCTTGTCCTTTTGCAGCCGGAAGTCATGCGCTTTTGGCGGCGCATCCCGCCATGTCTCGGCCGTCAACCCGGTGATGATCTGAACATAATCCACCGTCTCCTGCGCCAGACCGCCGGTCTGCGCCACCAGCCCGTCCGCGCGCCGCTCCCCTCCATTGTATGCCACCGCCGCGAGGCCCGGATTGCCATAGCGGCGCGCCAGCTCACCCAGGTATTCCGCCGAATGCGCCAAGGCGTCGGCGGGGTTGTACGGATCCAGCAAGCCACGCCGCGCGGCCGTCGACGGGATGAACTGCGCGATCCCTTGCGCATTGGCGTGGCTCAGCGCGTTGGGATCAAACCGGCTTTCCTGCCAGATCAGCCGGGCAAAGAACCCCACCGGCAGGCCGTGTGCTGTGGCATAGGTCTCGATCGCCTGGCAGGTGTCATAAACGAAATGGCTGGGCCGGATGCATTGCACCTGGCCAAAGCTGCCGCGGCTGCACATCGTGCCCGGCTCCGCCGCCCCGGCGCCGGGCAGCAGGATCAACGCACACAAGAGCATACGCGCAAACATACCCGCGTTATGGCTGCGGCCTGCGCGCGGGGTCAACTCACACTTTCATTAGCGCGCCAGAGCGATTAGGTGAAAGGAACCCAAGCGAAAGACCGTCCCCATGTCCTTTTTCGGCAAGCTGAAAAGCAGACTGTTCAAATCCTCGTCCAAACTGGAAGAGGGGCTGGATGCCATCGTGCAAGAAGGCGGGGAGAGCGATGTCGCGGAACCGCCCGCTCTGGAGGCCGACCCGAAACCGGCCGAAACACCGCAGGAAACGCCGGCCCCGGATGTGCCCGAAACCCCACCAGGTGCGCCGCCCGAGACACCGGAGGCACCGCAGGAGGTGCCGGTTGAAACGCCGCCGCAGGAAACGCCGCAGCCCGACGACCCGATCCCCGATGCGCCGGCGCCGTCGCCATATGAGCCCGAGCCCGCACCGGACGTGCCGCCACCCGCGGATCCAGAACCGGCCCCGGCGCCCGAGGTTCCCGATCCCGGCCCGGTCGAAATGCCGCCCTTTGACGATCCGCTCCCGGTGGAAGAGCCGATCGCCCCCAGCACCCCCGGCTTGATCGGCCGCCTGCTGGGCCGTGGCAAGGCCGGCCAAGCGCCGGTTATCCGGCGGGTGCTGGACGACGACATGATCGAAAGCCTCGAAGAGCTGCTGATCGCGTCGGACATGGGGGTCGACACCGCCCTGCGTGTGACGGCCAACATCGCCGAAGGCCGCTATGGCCGCCGCGTATCGACCGAGGAAATCAAGGGTCTCTTGGCCTCCGAGATCGCCCGCGTGATGGAACCCGTGGCCCGCCCGCTGCCGCTTTATCCGACCAAGCCGCAGGTGGTGCTGGTCGTGGGTGTCAATGGCTCGGGCAAGACGACGACAATCGGCAAGCTCGCCTCACAATTCCGCGCCGCCGGCAAAAAGGTGGTGATCGCCGCCGGTGACACCTTCCGCGCGGCGGCGCGGAATTGTGAGGCGAGCTTGCCGATTGTCGTCGTCTTGCCCGAGCCATTGACACCCACGACCAGCACCACCTGCGGCTTGGTCGGATAA
>JASJCC010000154.1 GCA_030066175.1 Paracoccaceae bacterium
AAGGGCCGTGACCTCAACGACATGACCGACGAGGACCTGCGCCATATCCGCGGCTCCGAAATCGCGATGATCTATCAGGAACCGATGGCCTCGCTGAACCCGGCGATGAAGATCGGCAAGCAGCTGATGGAAGTGCCGATGATCCATGGCGGCGCCTCTGAACAAGAAGCCTATGACCGCGCATTGCAGGTGGTGACGGACGTGAAACTGCCCGACCCCAAGCGCATGCTCGACAGCTATCCGCATCAGCTGTCCGGTGGGCAGCAGCAGCGCATCGTCATCGCCATGGCGCTGATGGCGGAACCGTCGCTGCTTATTCTGGATGAGCCGACAACCGCACTCGACGTGACGGTTGAGGCGGCGGTGGTCGAGCTGGTCAAGGAGCTGGGCAAGAAATACGGCACCTCGATGCTGTTCATTTCGCACAACCTCGGCTTGGTGCTGGAGACATGCGACCGGCTTTGCGTGATGTATTCCGGGGAGGCGGTGGAGCGCGGGTCGATCGAGGATGTGTTTGACGAGATGCAGCACCCCTATACGCAGGCACTCTTCCGGTCGATCCCGCTGCCGGGGGCCGACAAGAACAGCCGCCCACTGGTGGCGATCCCCGGCAACTTCCCCCTGCCCCATGAACGCCCGCCGGGCTGCAACTTTGGCCCGCGCTGCGATTATTTTGAGGCTGGACGCTGTGACGCCGGTGACATTCAGATGTTCGACGTGCCCGGCAATGACCGCCACGCCACGCGTTGCCTGAAATTCCAGGAAATCGACTGGCAAGCCCCGCTGGTGGCCGGCAAGCAGACCGAAAAGTCCGAGCCCGGCCAGGTTGTGCTGAAGATGGACAACCTCAAGAAATACTATGAGGTCGCGGCCAATGCGCTCTTTGGCGGCAGTGGTGAGACCAAGGTCGTCAAGGCCAACGAAACGCTGTCCTTCGAGGCGCGCGAATCTGAAACGCTCGCCATCGTGGGCGAATCCGGTTGCGGCAAGTCGACCTTTGCCAAGGTTCTGATGGGGCTCGAGACGGCGACCGACGGGCAGATTCTGCTCGACAACCGCAACATCGAATCCACGCCCATCGAAAGCCGCGACACCAACACCGTGGCGGACGTGCAAATGGTGTTCCAGAACCCGTTCGACACGCTCAACCCATCAATGACGGTGGGCCGCCAGATCATGCGGGCGCTCGAGATCTTTGGCGTCGGCAAGACCGAGGATGAGCGCCGCCAGCGCATGCTGAAACTGCTCGATCTGGTGAAGCTGCCACGCGAATTTGCCGACCGCATGCCGCGCCAGCTGTCGGGTGGGCAGAAACAGCGTGTGGGTATCGCCCGGGCCTTTGCCGGTGACGCGCGGATCGTGGTGGCGGACGAACCCGTCTCGGCGCTTGACGTCTCGGTGCAGGCCGCCGTGACCGACCTGCTGATGGAAATCCAGCGCGAACACAAGACGACGCTCTTGTTTATCAGCCACGACCTTTCGATTGTGCGCTATCTCAGCGACCGGGTGATGGTGATGTATCTGGGCCATGTGGTGGAACTGGGCGATACAGAGCAGGTCTTTGCCCCGCCCTACCACCCTTATACCGAAGCTTTGCTGTCCGCCGTACCGATCGCTGATACTTCGGTCGAAAAGCAGCATATCGTGCTGGAAGGCGACATCCCCTCGGCGATGAACCCGCCCTCGGGCTGCCCGTTCCAGACCCGCTGCCGCTGGAAGGCCAAGGTGCCGGGCAATCTCTGCGAAACCGAGGTTCCACCGCAACGCGACATGGGCGACGGCCACCAGGTGAAATGCCACCTGTCGCAAGAGGCGTTCAACTCCATGGAGCCGGTGATCAAGATCGCAGCGGAATAGCGCTGCGGTCTCAGAACTTCTGGACGAGTTTCACGCCAAAGCTCTGGCTTGTGTTACCGGTGAAGGACGACACCGTGGTGCCCAAGGCGTTTACGAAGGGCGTCGTGTCGCCGAATTGCGTCATCGCGTAGTTGGCGTGAAACTCGAAATCGTCCCGCATGTAGATCGCGCCCAGCACAAAGCCCTGGAACCCGTCGACCGGCACCAGTGGCACGGGGCGGGAGTTTTCCGCCGGCTCGTAAAGCAGTGTCAGCGTGCCGACCCAATTGTCGGTGAACTGCCGGCCGATGCCCAGCGAATAGGTCACGGTGTCTTCGAACTCGACCAGCGGATCGGGCGACAGCGCCGACAGAACGGGCGGTTCAAAGCGCAGTTTTGACCACTCCACCCAGCGCGCGCTGCCAAAGACGAAGGTGCCCGGGGCGATTCCGGTCTGGAACTCGAAGTTGAGCGATTGCGGGATAGAGGTTTGTACGGTCGAGACTACCGGCCCAAAAAGTGTGGCCTCGGTGGTGTCAAATTCATGTTCGATGGCCGAGCTATAGGTCAGCGACGCACGCAGGAAGTATTCCGGGATCTCGAACGCGGCGCCGACGACATAGCCGATTGACTCGTCCTTGGCCAAATTGGCGCGGTAACCCGAAAGCGGGCCGTAGATCGCGCCAGAGAGCAGGAAATCCGCCTTGGCAGATTGGAAACGCGGCCCGCCATAGACGCTGAACCGGTCGTTGAACTTGTAGCGCAGCAGCAGCGTCGTGCTGGTCACGCTGGCGCTGGCTTCGGTGCCAGCAAAGGCGATTGAGCCCGGGCCATAGGCCACCTCGGCGCCAAAGGGTTTTTCGACGATGATCCCGAAAGACAGCTGGTCGTTGAAATCGTGTTTGAAACTGACGACGGGCAGCGAAAACGCCTCGCCGATATTGCCGGTATCGCTGCCGCCGAACAGTGGCGCGTCCTGGCCCGAGATGCTGGGGACCACCCGGCCAAAGCCGACCTCGAACACCGTGCCTTCGCGGAAGAGGAAGTTGACCGATTGTCCGGTCGTGTCGATGCCTCCGCCGGTCGCTTGTGTCGCGATGATGCCCGCGGTTACGGCTGCGGCAAATCTCATTGCTCTGTCTCCCCTACGCACTGCCCCCGAGGGCAGCTTAGCGCAAATCCGACCGGCCCAAGCCTGCGCGATTTATGAAACTTTCCGAATGTGTTCAGGGCACAACGACCCCTAGCGCCGCACCAGCATCACCGAGGATTGCCCCGAGTTTTCCTTCCACTTGCGGTCGGTGACAAAATGCAGCTGGCCATCGGCTTTCTTTTCGAACTGGATCGTCACGGCATCCGGCCCGGCGCTGCCCGACACAACCAGGAAGTTCCCCGACATCCGCCCAGTGAGCTGCCCGATATCGGTGGTGTTGCGCGGCGCGCCGGGGGCGTTGCGGACAATCACGCTGCCACCGCCCTGCCGGATGAAATCAAGCTTCATCGTTTCCGATCCTAGGGTGGATCCGCAGCGGCCCGACAAGGTCACCTTGGCGTCGCCGCCAGTGATGGTCAGCCGGCACTGCATCTTGGCCCGCGTGGGTTTTTCGTAATACTGACCGCTGCCGCTCCAATTTCCGACCATGTCCGACAGTTTGAACTCGGCCTGTGCCGCGGCCGGCAGCATCAGAAACAGTGTCAAAAGCAGATGTTTCATCGCGTCTTCGCTCCTATCCCACCCCAGCAGAGCAAGCTGGGAAACAAAAACAAATCCGTCACCAACGCCAGCAGCATGGCCGCCCCGGTCAATTGCCCAAAGACTGACACGCTGGGCAGAATGCTGAAGGCGGTGACGGTAAAGCCTGCCAGAAGCACGAGGCTGGTGGTCAGGATCGGCGCCGCGGTTTGGCGCAGGGCGGCCTCAATGGCGTTGCGGTCGATCTTGCCCGAGGGGCCGCGCGCCAACCGCACGCGGTTCAGCAGGTGGATCGTGTCATCCACCGCGATGCCGAAGGCGATGGTAAAGGCGATGGCGCCGATGATCGTCAGCGGCCGGTCCGACAGCACCAGCCACGCCTCGACCCCCAGGATCGGCACCAGGTTGGGCACCAGCGACAACAACGCCACCCGGACCGAATTCAGCAGGATCGCCGCCAGAACCGTGACCAGGGCGACCGCCACGTAAAAGGAAAACCGCAGCTCTTCGACGACGATCGGCAACTCAACGCTCGACATCAGCGAGTAGCCAGCGATCTGTGCCTCCTCTAATCCGGCGGCGTCAAGCTCGGCGCGCAGGTTGTCCCTTGCGGCCAAGATATCCTCCCATGTCCGGTCAAGCTCGCCAATCACCGGCACTGCAAAGGCCGCCCCGTCGCCGCTTTCGAACCGCCGCATGATGGCGTTGTCGGCCCCCGGACCATTGCGCGATGGCACCAGCACCGCGCCGGAGCCGTAAAGCACCGCGCTGACCTCGGCCAAGACGGAAAGGTCGGCGTCCGACAGGCCCGGTTCAGGATCGGCGGCCTGGACAATGACAAAACTCTGATCACTGCCGGGCAACACCTCGCGCAGCTCGGTCAGGGTGCTGCGAAAGGCGCCTTTGCGCGGGATGTGATCCATCAGGCGGTAGCCGATCACCGTCTGCGTCTGCATCACCAGCAATCCACCCAGCAGCACCAGTGCCGTGACCGACACCAACCGGTACTGCCGCATCATCGCCAGCGTGGCACCGATGACCCGCCCGAACTCCATCGGATGTGCATGCGCCAAGGGGCGTTTGCCAAAGAGTAGCATGGCGAACGGCGGCAGACCGACATAGACGGCCAGCGTGGTCAGAACGAGCGCGATGGGCCCAGCCATCGCCACATTGGTCAGCGTGGGGGAGCCTACGAAAAGCAGGCAACCAAAGGCCAGCGCCGTGGTCAACGCGGCCAGGATCACCGCCGGCATCGTCTCATGCAGCCCGCGGATCATCGCCGCGTCCATCGGCGTGTCACGGGCATAGCGCTGCACCACGTGGAAGACATGCACACAATCGGCGATGCCCAGCACGATAATCAGCGTCGGCACAATCGCCATCAGCGGATCAAACGGCAGGCCGATCAGCGCCATGGTCGCAAAGGTCCAGGCAAGCGCCATCAGGCTGGGCACCGCGCAGAGCACCGCGGCCCGCCACGAGCGAAACAGAAGCAAGGCGATGAACACGCACAGCGCGGTTGCTATCGGCGTGATGAAGACCTGATCGGCGACCAGCCCGGCGCTGATTTCCCGTTGCAACGCGGCGAGGCTGACGGATTCGATCCTTAAAGCGGGATCGGCAAAACCGATTTCCTGGCGCAGATAGGCCAGCCTCTCCTCGGCCGGGATTGCCAGATCGGGCAGGATGGTCAGCAGCACGGCGCTGCGATCTGCCGAGATCAGGTTTGGCGCCAGCGGAGAGCTTGACCGCAACTGATCCAGCCGGTCAGCGGGGGGCAAGCCATTGACGTCTTCGCGGGTGAGATAGCTCAGCCCCGAGCCATCGGGGTCGGGCAGGATGAACAGGCTCAGCACCGCGCGGACACCTTCGGTCAGCTGCAGCCCCAGCACCAGGTCCTCAAGCGCGGAAAAGCTGGCGGGATCCCCGAAATCCTCGGCCCGGACCAGGAAAACTTCGTCCTTTGATGGCGCGCCAAACAGGGTTTCGACGGTCTGGTGGGCCGCAAAGGCCGGCGTCGTGCCCTTCAAAGCGCGCGCGACGTCGCCTTCGATGCGCAGCATCGTCAATGCAATCGCCAAAAACCCCGCCGTGACCGCAACCAGCACCAACGCAGCAGCCACGGGGCGCGACAGTAAAACCCTAATCATAAGCGCGGCATTGCCCCCCAAAACCAAGGCTCAGCCTAAGCAGCTTTCGCCGCGCCGCCCATGACCTGTGTCAAGCGCCGGAGGCCCCGCCCGGCAGGTTATCGATTGACCGAAAGGGACGTTCCGAGGCGCGAAGACAATGACGCTCTGCCCCGTTCTTGATTTCAATCAAAGCAACGTATGCGCGAATCCAGATATTTCGATAAAGCTAAAGATTGATCTCCTGCCGGGCATCGATGCCGACCGCAGAGCGTCAATCGATGGGGGGGGAGCCAGACAACCATGCCGACACGTGACGATCCATTCGCCAAGGTCATGAGTGACCTGAAATCGACCGTGAGCGCCGCTGCGCTGCTTGAAAAACCAATCGATATCACAACTACGATTGTCCAGGACATCGACTTGGTTTTGAAAGCCGTGAGCGATCTTATCAGCGGATTCAGCATCGTGACCACGCTCATAAGCGTCTTTGAGGGCGCAGCAAATGCGATCGTTGCGATCCCGGCACTTGGATGGGTCGCCGAGGCGATCAACGCGGTGCTGGAAGCCATCGAGGCGGCACTAGACGGCGTCAGTGACGTTTTGTCGGCGCTGAAGACCGACATCATCGATCCGGTGGATGATGTTTTGGCCGAGGTGCTGATTGGGCTGAAGCGTGTGCGCGACGTGATTGATGTCGTCGCGGTCAAGCTGCCGGATTACCTCAATACGGTCGAAGTCCTTTCTTACTTGGCCGATGTGGCCGAGCCGGTCACTGACGTGCTGAAAGGCATGGAACCGGCTGAGAGGTTAAAGGCGCTGCTGGATGAGTTGATCGCCGTTCGGGATGCGGTTGGCACAGCTGTCGAGCCGCTGAGTTCCGTGCTGAAGACCGTAGGCGATGGGGCAAAGACAATCGAAGACGCCATCGAAAAGGCTGTCGATGCGATCGGCGACCAGATGAAGCAAGCGGCAAATGCCTTTCAAGCGGCGATTGATTCAGTGTTGCAGCCGATTTCGAACGGCGTGCAAGCTGCGATCAACGCGATTGCTCCGGTAAAATGGGCGCTGCACGCCATCAAGTGGCTGTTTAACAAAATCGTCAAACCGGTAATCAAGTGGATCACCGAAAAGACCGGCCTACAGGCGCTGTTCGACGCCGCTGGTCAAGAAATCGCTGGTGCGTTCCACGTCAAACCAGTGCTGGATTTGCTCCAAACCAACATGGATCCCGACGCGACCGAGGAAGGTGGGAAGTCGGTGAACGCGAAAAGCGGTGATGTGGCCAAAACCGCCTTCAACGATATCATCGGCGCCCTGAGCAACTACCGCACTGACAAGGGCGCCGCTGTCGAAGACGCGATGGCGGCTTTTGCCACAGCGATAACCGGCACGCCGGTAGATCCGGATGCGGCACCCGAGCTGCCAGATTGGCCGGATCTGCCGGATTTCAAGAAGGAGACGCCAGACAAGAGCGGACGGAACGCGCTGCTTCGCGTTGCTCCCGCGCACGTCGAAGCCAGCATCGCCTGGCTGGCGGCGCCGACGGAAGGACGGGCGGCGTTCTCGCTTTTGCTCATTCTTGCCGCCGCCAACGAAGATGTGCCGCTGCCCGATCTTGATCCGGCGGTTTGGCCGCAATCGACAGCGCTGATCGGCACTCTGACCGGCATCGCCAGCGATCTCAGTACCTTGAACGCCACTGCCGAGCAACTTTCGACAGGGTTGGACCATTTTCAGACGTCCCTGTCCTTGCCCAGCACCTTTAGCACTCAGCTTGTTGATCTTGCCGCGATCCTCACTGACGCAGATGGCATTCTATCGACGCTGAAAAAGGTGAAGTCCGACGTGTTGGTCGAGGTGATCTCGGTCATTGACGATGTGATCACCACGCAGAATACCGCCGCTGCCAAAGTCGCCGCCAAAACACCGGCGCTGACCCAGTCGGTCAACGCCATCAGCGCTGCGGTTGCTCCCGTGATCACCTCGGTACCCGATCTTGCCACCATTGGTGCGGCGGTGCGCCATTTGGATGGCTGGGGCTTGGGCGTGGCGCAGCTGGCCGCGATGATTGACGCGATGCGCGCGCAAGACCCGGATGGCACCTACAAGGCCGAGCTTGATGCCGTTGCTGCGACTTTGGAGGATATTGCCAGCGGACTGGCAACACGTGCGGCATCCATCGACGCTCATAGCAAGTCCCTCAAGGTGTCGATCACAGGCGCGGATGGACAGGGCGGATTGAATGGCGCTCTTGGCCGCTACGGCGAAACCCTGAAACCCTTCTCGGACCACAGCGCGCTGGTGCAGGACAAAGCGATGCCGGCGCTGATCAAGACGCGCGATGTTATGGACAAGACGGTGTCGATCTTTGATCCGCTTTCGCATCTTTTGGAAATGGAAGGATGCCTGTCCGAAAACGCGGATGCAGACGGTATTCCAGAAATGGTTTATGAGGGCGGAAAAGAGTGTGCGCGGCAAATCCTTGTTCAAGCTAAGCATTATCTGCACGGCAAGCACGACCACCTTGCGCAGCAAATCAGGGACTTCGCCGATGAAGCCTTGCCACTTTCCAAACTCGAACGCGATTTAGAGGCTGCATCCGACGCCCTGACCGGCGAAGTGGCTGGGGTCACCAGCGACGCGGGTCAACTGGCGACGGCCCTTGACGCTCTCAAATCCGAGTTGGCGGCCACCAAATCCTACGAGTGGCTGAACCCCGAAACCGGTGAAACGGAAACTGTTGAGGGTGACATCATTGATGGCCCCTTTGCTCAACAATTGTCTGACTTGGCACGGAAATTCCCCGACCCCGACGGCTCGGGTGAGCAAGATCAAGGTTAACAGGAGGAGAAAGACAATGACTGTAATTGAATGCGTACCCGCACAAGTGCTGGCCGACTGGGAGCAGTTCAACGCGGCATCCGATGAAAGCGTCACTTGCGACACCAGCAAACCTGATATCGAGCGGTGCAATACCTACACGAAATGGACGCAATGGACGTACGGTCTGGGATACACCGTCATGCTTGCCGAGGGCATTATTAGCCAGGCATTGAAACCAAGCCAGCCTGAGATCGCGAAAAAGATCAGCAAGGGATTTCATGCGCTGTATTTCGCGACGAAGGGCGTGAATAGTGAGTTTGTTACTGCGATCAAGGACTTCAACGAAGACAAACCTTATGAGCCGGTTGATGATCCGTCAATTCTGCCAGACTGGCCCGACGTAGAGGAAGAGTCAGCCCAGAGCATCAAGGACATCCTTACCGACGCATGGGAAGTGATCAAACCGATCCTCAAGGCCATTGTGACCAAACTCGCCAAGGGATCGGCTCTGATGATCGCCTTCGATGGTCTGATCTCGGCCGCTGACGACGTCATTGATGAGCTCAGCAAGATTTTCGAATGACCTGAGTCAACGCTACGGCTGCAAGGCAATGCCTTGCAGCCGTTCCAAGCTCCCATCTTGCAGCGCGACGATTTCAATCTCACGGATCGTGCCTTGGATCGGAAAGGTGCCAATGGCGCTGATGTCGATAAGGTCCAACGCAGCGCGATTGGGATTGGTGGCGACGGTCATGTGCGGCTGATAGGGTATGGTGTTGTCGAATTCTTGGCGGTGCGGGCCGTCGTAGAGGCGTTTATGCAGGTCCGTCAAAGCCGCCCTGCCCTTTGAGACCGATAGCATCATTTTATAAGCTTTGTCATAGGGATCATGTGCGATCTTCGCGTTGTCAAAGGTGACGGGGATAGTAACCATGTTGCCGATCTGCGATGTACAGAATGCGATGAAATCTGACGGCAGTACCGACCTCACCCCAAAGACCAGGGTCACGTGCGGACGCACCAGCTTGGCGCGCTCGGGTTCATGCGCGGTGCGAAACGCGTTGAGACGCCGGGTCACCGCGTCATCGAAGGTGGGATAGGCCAGCACGTAGTTCATCGCGCCAGCGGGCGGTTACGAGCCCCAGATCTTTTTCACGTAGTTGCGGGTCTCGCGGAAAGGCGGCACGCCACCGTGTTTCTCCACCGCCCCCGGGCCGGCATTGTAGGCCGCCAGCGCCAGGCGCCAGGAGCCGAACTTGCGGTACATCATCTTGAGATAGCGTGCGCCACCGTCCAGATTCTCTTGCGGATCATGTGGGTTTACCCCCAACGACCGCGCCGTGGCCGGCATCAGCTGCGCGAGGCCAATCGCACCCTTGTGCGACAGCGCCTTGGGTTTGAACCGGCTTTCCTGGTTCACCAGCCGCAGGAATAGATCCTCGGGCACGCCATTTCGGCGCGCGGCGGCGCGGGCCATGTCAGCATAGATCCCGGCATAGCGTCCGCGATAAGTGGGCAACACGCCATCCACCATCGGGCCATACTTGGTTGGCGTCACCACCTTGGGCGGCTGCAGCCGGACCGAGTTGTTGTATTGCTGCGCCGCGCGGTTGTCCAAGACCTGCGTTTGCGAGCTGAAAATGCGCGCGCGGCCTTGCGTCGACAAGATCTCCGCCAGCACCATCGGCGCCAGCATG
>JASJCC010000152.1 GCA_030066175.1 Paracoccaceae bacterium
GGACGCCCGCGGCCCCAGGGCGAGTCCCAGCCCGGCAGCTCATCCGTCGACGGTTTCCACAAAACGAAATCCATCGGGTTGCGCTTATACGGCGCCACTTCGACCCGCGCGCCAGCGATCATGTCGTCGATGCTGCGGCCCGAAAGCCTTCCGTATTCCGGGTAGCTTTCGACGGAAAAGAGCACATGGCCCTCGACCTCATAGGCATGGCCCCCTTCAATCAGCATCACGATCAGGGCGATCATCTGCTTGATATAATCGGTCGCCCGCGGCTCGTAGGTCGGGCGCAGGGCGCCCAATGCGTCCATATCGGCGTGATACCAGCCGATGGTCTCGTCCGAGCGCTGTGCCACCAGCTCTTCCAACGTGCCCTTGGCACCGGCCTCTTTGCGGGCCAAAGCGGTCGCGTTGATCTTGTCATCGACGTCGGTGAAATTTCGCACATACGTGACGTGCTTGGCGCCATAAACATGCCGCAACAGCCGAAATAGCACGTCAAACACCAGCACCGGCCGCGCGTTGCCCAGATGCGCGCGGTCATAGACCGTCGGCCCGCAGACATACATCCGCACGTGATCTTCATCGAGCGGTGTAAACGCCTCTTTGCGGCGCGTCTTGGTGTTTGTCAGCTGGATTTGCATAAGCCTGTCCTTCGCGCAGGGTCGCGGCGGGCTTAGCAACTTCACTTAGGGATTGGAATAGAAGACCGGCCCGCCAAATTGTTAGCGGGTAATGCAGCAGATGATGGTTGCAATTACGGTCATGCACGAGGGGTAACACGTGTTGCGTTCGCGGCCAAGCGTTTTGTCCGCCCGCCTCAGGTATAGGCGACCACCTCGTATTCCACCCCATCCGGCCCGTCGAAATAGAACCGGCGGCCAGGTTCGTAATTGGCGTGCTCTTGCGGCGTGAAACCGGCTTTTCGCACCCGTGCTTCTGTCGCGTCGAGATCCTCGACCACCACGCCAATATGGTTCAACCCCGCCCAGTGGCGGTATTTGGCTGCGGGGGGCTTCATGTCATGGCCGGGGTTGTAGAGCGCGATGTAATCGTCATCGGTGCCCACATGCACCGAATAGCCGGTGCCAAGCGCCGCGCCCTCCCACCTTATAGTCCAGTCAAAAAGTTGGTTCAGCACGGCCGCGGTCGCCTTGGGGTCCGGCACCGCGATGTTGACGTGTTCCAATCGGGCGGGCACGGCGATCTCCTTTTGCTTTCTGTTTTTAACCACTATGCTTTCTCAAGTGCACTTGAGGTCAAGAGAAAAGAAAGGCGGCTTTTCATGGCATTACAGAAACGCGGGCTGAGCATTGGCGATATCTCGGCGCGCACGGGCCTCGCCCCCTCGGCGATCCGGTATTACGAAGAGGAAGGGCTGGTGCACCCCGATCGCACCCCGGCCGGTCAGCGGCGGTTTGAACGGGCCGACATTCGCCGGCTGTCATTTGTGCTGATCGCGCAAGAGCTGGGCTTTCCCCTGGCGCAAATCCGGGACGAGCTGGCGCATCTGCCGCCGGGCAAGGCCCCGACCAAGGCGGATTGGACGCGGATTTCGCGGCGCTTTGGCAAGGCGCTGGATGCGCGGATTGCGCAGATGCAATCGCTGCGCGACCGGCTGGATGGCTGTATCGGCTGTGGCTGCCTGTCGTTGAAAACCTGTACACTTTACAACGCCGAGGACCGCGCGGCGCGCAAAGGGGCTGGCCCGCGTTACCTGTTAGGGGACGTGCCGGATGGCGATGACTGAACAGCCGCTTTACCTGCATGGGTTGCCCGGCAGCGCGGCTGAGCTGGCCATTGCGGGGGTCGATCTGCCTGTGCTGGGGTGCGATCAGCCATCCTTTGCGCAGCTGGCTTTGAGCTTACCTCAAGGCCTCCTGCACCTGATCGGGTTTTCGCTGGGCGCGGCTTGTGCCCTGCGCCTGGCCGCTCTGGCACCCGAGAAGGTCACACGCCTGACGCTGATCTCAGCCGCTGCGCCATTAGAGCTTGGGGCGTTCCTGCCGCAGATGGCTGGGCGGGCGGTGTTTCGCGCCGCAACCAGCCATGGGCAACTGTCGGCGCTGACGCGGGTGCAGTCGACTTTGGCGCGGATCAGTCCGGGCTTTTTTACCCGTCTTCTGCTGCAAAACGCGGATCCCGCGGATCAGGCGCTGTTTGCCGAGGCGCAGGCGCGTGCCGCTCTACAGAAAAGCCTGCGCGAAGGTTTGACCCAGCACCGCGCCGCCTATCTGCGGGAGATCACGGCCTATGTGCAGCCCTGGGCGCGGCATCTGGCCTTTGTGCGTTGCCCGGTCACGTTGCATCACGGGACGGAGGATCGTTGGGCGCCTGTGACGATGGCTCAGGCTTTGGCAGATGCCCTGCCCGACGCCACGTTGCATCGCTACGATGGGCTGGGCCATTACAGCACCCTGCGCAAAGCCCTTACCGAAACGCTTTAGTTGTCGCGTTCAGCCTCGAGCCGGCGATAGGCGGCGACGTTGCGGTTGTGCTCATCCAGCGAGACTGCAAAGTTGTGCCCGTCCGCCGGATCCAATGTCTTGGCGACGAAGTAGATATACTCGGTCCGGTCCGGGTTCAGCGCCGCCTCGATGCTGGCGCGGCCCGGATTGGCGATGGGTGTGGGCGGCAAGCCGTTGATCACATAAGTGTTCCACGGCGTTTCACGTCGCAACTCGGACTGCCGCAAGCCGCGCCCCAACACGCCCTCACCTTTAGTTATGCCATAGATCACTGTCGGGTCGGTTTGCAGACGCATGCCGCGGTTGAGGCGGTTGACAAAGACGCTGGCCACCTGCGGGCGTTCCTCGGCGCCGCCGGTTTCCTTTTCGATGATCGAGGCCAGGATCAGCGCCTCTTCGGGGCTGTCGAGCGGCAGGCCGGCTGCGCGGCCATCCCAGGCGGCGGCGAGGATCACCTCTTGCGCGCGCTGCATTCGGTCGACCACTGATTGGCGGGTGTCGCCGGGCACAATCTCGTAACTATCAGGCGCCAGGGAGCCTTCGACCGGCAGATCGGGCACATCGCCTTCCAGCACGTCGATCTGGCTGAGTTCCTCAACCACTTGCCAGCTGGTCACCCCTTCGGCCAAAGCCACGCGATAGCGCGTATCCTGCGCCGCTTTAACCTCGGTATAAGCAGCCGGCACATCGGCTTCGGCGGGGTTGAAGGCGACGATTTCCTGATAGCGGCCAGAGCTTGGGTCAAGCTCACGCACCTGCACGGTGGCGCGGGTCACGCCGACGCGATAGACCACCTCGGTCCCGCAGGTCGACGCACCACCGCGGGTGACGATGTCGACGATCTGCGACATCGACGCGCCCTCGGGCACCAGATAGCTGCCGGCCTTCAGCGATTGCGTCTTGTCGGTGTAATCGGCGCCAAGGCGGAACATCACCGGGCTGGAAATCGCGCCAACATCAGCCAGGTCCTCGGACACCCTTGTCATGTTGGTGCCGCGCTGGACCTGCAGGCAGATCGGCTGATCCAGCGGCCCTTCGGCGCTGTATTCATTCTGCGCCCAGATCAGGACGCCGCCGAAGAGGAACACCGCGACGACCAGAAAGGTCAGCGCGTTCGAGGCGATGTGCCGCCACATGGGCCTACTCCGTCTTGCCGAAGATCACGCTGGCATTGGTGCCGCCAAAGCCGAAGGAGTTCGACAGCGCATAGGTGATCGCACGTTCCCGCTTGGCGTTCGGGGCCAGATCCACCGGGCTGTCGACCGCCGGGGTGTCGAGGTTGATCGTCGGCGGCGCCACCTGGTCGCGGATGGCGAGAATGGAAAAGATCGCCTCGATCGCGCCAGCCGCCCCCAACAGGTGCCCGGTGGCCGATTTGGTCGAGGACATGGTGACCGTACCAGCAGCATCGCCCAGCATCCGTTCGACCGCGCCAAGCTCGATCACGTCGGCCATGGTCGAGGTGCCATGCGCGTTGATGTAATCGATGGCAGACGGCTCCAGCCCCGCATCCTTCAGCGCCGCCCGCATCGAGCGTTCGCCGCCTTCGCCATCCTCGGACGGGGCCGTGATGTGATAGGCGTCGCCCGACAGGCCATAGCCGCAAACCTCGGCATAGATCTTGGCGCCGCGGGCCTTGGCGTGTTCGTATTCCTCAAGCACCACAACGCCCGCACCTTCGCCCATGACAAAGCCGTCACGGTCGGCGTCATAGGGCCGGCTGGCGCTGGTGGGATCGTCGCCGCGCTTTGTCGACAGCGCCTTGCAGGCGTTGAAGCCAGCGATGCCAATCTCGGAAATCGCCGCCTCGGCGCCACCGGCGACCATGACATCCGCGTCACCGTACTTGATCAGCCGCGCCGCGTCGCCAATGGCATGTGCGCCGGTCGAACAGGCCGTCACCACCGCGTGGTTCGGCCCCTTGAAGCCGTAACGGATGCTGACATTGCCCGAGATCAGGTTGATCAGCGCGCCGGGTATAAAGAACGGGGACACCCGCCGTACGCCCCTGTCGCGGATCAGATAGGCGGTTTCGGCAATCGCATTCAGCCCACCAATGCCCGAGCCGATCATCACGCCGGTGCGCAAGAGACTTTCCTCATCCTCGGGCGTCCAACCGGCATCTGCAACCGCCTGCGCGGCGGCGGCCATGCCGAACTGGATGAACTCATCGACCTTGCGCTGCTCTTTCTTGTCGAGCCAGTCGTCCGGGTTGAACGTCCCGTCCGACCCGTCACCATATTTGACCTCGCAGGCATAGGTCGTGGCCAGGTGGCTGGCGTCGAACTTGGCGATCGTGGCCGCGCCAGACTGCCCGTCCAACAACCGCTTCCAGGTTTCTTCGACACCGCAGGCCAGCGGTGTGACAAGTCCCAGCCCAGTGACTACAACGCGACGCATGGGTCTGCCCTCTCCTCAAGTGCTCTTTGGGTGCTCTTTACCTTGCTGGGCAACCAAGGGGCAAGAGCGCTCAGGCCCAGTCCGCCCCCAGATCGGCACGCGCCCGCCGTGTCCAGTGCTCTTCCAGCCAGTCGCAGGGCCGCGAATAGCGGATGAACGACCCAGTATAGCCGGCCACCGCCTCGGGCATCTTGGGGCGACCGTGAAAGCAGACCACCCGCGCCTCGAACGGCAGACGCGCCGGACGCAGGTAATTGGTCGGGAACGGGTTGCAGTCGTATTTATAGGAAACCACCCACTCGGGCGGGATATAAGTGAACTGATCCCGCGCCATCGCCTTGTGGCTGGTATAGCGCTGTTCTGACCCGCGCGCCTCTTCGACCTCGGCATAGGGGTTGGCGGCAAGATCGTCATAAAGATAGCCGTGCAAAGCCGGATCAAACCGAAAGACCGAGCCATGGCCTGTGGGCCGGCCCTTGCGCTTTTCGGTCCAGTCGTGGCGCATCGCGACCGTGCCGGGCGCGAGATCGTGGATATCGTCCAGCGGCCCGGTGATCACCACGTCGAGATCGAACCCCAAAACCGGCCCCTGCAAATCCGGCACCAGCCCCGGCTTGAATAGCGACACCTTGCGCATCGCCCCCTGCCGATTGGCCACGGCCAAGGCGGCATTCATCGGCTCGGCAAAGGGCTCTACCGGCAGGTTCAGCACCTCGATATCCGGGTGCAGCCCCTCTGCATGTTCGGTCATACACATGAAACGCACAGGTCGCGCCATGTTGCGCCGCACCCCGGAATAGAGCCGATTGACGTATTCCGGGCCAAAAAGCGTGCCCCACTTGATGCACATGATGTTGGCGACTTGGGTCATGGCGCCTGCCTACTCCGGGCAGCGGCGGGCTTCCAGTTGAAACTCGCGCGGCCTGGCAGACACAACTCGTGCGAAACGCGGCCCGACGCGCCCCGGGGCGCTTGAGCAAGCGGCCCCGGCGCATTATCCTAAGTACGCAAACCGATGACCGGAGGATTGATGGAGCTTGTCCTTTCCCTCCGGGCCGCAGGCTGATCAGCCCGCGACCCGTGCACGCCTTGTCCCCGCCAGCCCGGCGGGACCAAACGCTTGTCTTATCGGGATGATTCCATTGACTGACCTGACACTTGCCGACCTGGGATGGTCGGCGTTTTTCGCGCGCCAAATCGACGACGAGGACGACGCGCCCCTGACCCCTGCCCGCGTGACCGAAGTGCAGCGCGACCGCCTGCGCGTGCTGGGCACTGCCGGCGCACAGATGCTGATCCCCGCAGAGACCGCCGGTGCCTATGCCGTCGGCGACTGGGTGCTGAGCGACGGCACCTATGCGGCGCGGCGGCTAGAGGCAAAGACCGACCTCGTGCGCAAGGCCGCCGGCCATACCGCCACCGCCCAGCGCATCGCGGCCAATGTCGACACGCTGGGCATCGTCACCAGCTGCAACGCCGATTTCAACGTCGCCCGGCTGGAGCGCTACCTGGCGCTGGCCGCAACCGCCGGCTGCCTGCCCTTGGTGATCCTGACCAAGGCGGACCAGACCGAGGATGACCGCAGTTACATCCGGGAGGCCGAACGCCTGTCGCCGATGGTCACCGCACTTGCGCTCAACGCCAAGGACCCGGATGAGGTTGCGCGACTGCATCCCTGGTGTTCGGACGGCCAGACGCTGGCGCTGGTCGGCTCATCCGGTGTCGGCAAAACCACTCTGCGCAACGCGCTCACGGGCAGCGCGGAGGCCACGCAAGGCATCCGCGAAGACGACGCCAAAGGCCGCCACACCACCACCTTCCGCAGCCTCGTGCCCACCCCCACCGGCGGCTGGCTGATCGACACGCCGGGGATGCGCGAGCTGCAGCTGGCGGACATGCAAGAGGGCATCGCCGAAGTGTTCGACGACGTGCTGGAGCTTGCCGCGCAATGCAAATTCCGCAACTGCGCGCACGACTCCGAGCCGGGCTGCGCCGTGCAGGCAGCCGTCGCGGACGGCACGCTGGATCCAGACCGCCTGACCCGCTGGCGCAAGCTCGAGGCCGAGGATGCGCATAACTCGCTGACCCTCGCCGAGGCGCGCGCCAAGGACAAAAGCTTTGGCAAGATGGTAAAAAGCGTGATGGCCGACAAGACCCGTTACAAGCGGTGAACGTTTAAGCACGCCGCGGACTCAAATCGCCCCTGCTTCAGGTTTCCGCATAACACTGTGTTTCGTATTGCAGCTTGACTGGATTCACAGCCGATGGCTGCGCCTGAACGAAGGTCCGCTTGGCAAGAGCCATCGCCGGACCGCTTTCGTTTCGTTCGTGACCGCCTTAGGACTGGTCTCCACAAAACGATGGGATCACAACGATAAGGCTGCACATTATGCGGAAGGTTTTAGTGACTGGTTCATCTGGCCGGATTGGGCAGGCATTCGTCGCCGCGTATCAGGAGCGCTATGAGTTTGTGCTCACCGATTTGAGAGAGCCCGCGCACTCCATCATGGGCCCACATCGCTTCGTGCAATCTGACCTGTCCGATGCCAGTACCGCAGCCGATCTTTGCACGGGAATGGACGCTGTTGTGCATCTCGCTGGTGTACCCGACCCAGACGCTGGGTTTGACGACGTGTTGCCCGCCAACATACTGGCGACCACCTATCTGATTGAGGCGGCCCGTAAGTCACGGGTCAGACGTTTCGTTTACGCCAGCAGTGCGCAAACCATCGAAGGTTACCCGGTTGACCGACAGATTATGCCTGGGATGGCTGTCGCTCCGGCCAATCTCTACGGCGTCTCCAAGTGCTATGGGGAAGCCCTATGCTCGCTCTACGCAACACAGCACGGCATGTCCTGCGTCTCTCTGAGGATCGGCGCGTTTGAGCCAGCTGACGGCCCGCCACTTGACACCATGCGTGACCTCAGCGCTTGGCTGAGTCCTCGCGATGCAACGCACCTGATTGATCGTGCCATCCAGGCTGAGATCGACGGGAGCTTTATCGCGCACGGCATCTCAAACAATCGATTTAAGCGCCTCGATTTGACGGAAACTCGTAGAGTGCTTGGATACGCACCGCAGGAAGATGCCTTTTCAACCTTTCCGATGCCTTTCGGTTGAAACCAAAATACGTTCACGTCGCAGCATTAGTCGAATTAGGCTCAAAGCGGTCGCAAAGACTGAGCCGAAGGTTTTCCATAGACTGGCGAGAGGCGCGGATTGGGCCGCGCCTCCCTTCACCCCCGAAGGACGATTTACGCGGCGGGCATCCGGCGTTCGACGATTTCTGCATACCAGGAACAGCCCGCCGGGATCGTTTCGTCGTTGAAGTTGTATTCCGGGTGATGGACCATCGCTGTGTCGCCGTTGCCCACAAGGATATAGGCGCCGGGCCGCTCTTCCAGCATGAAGGCAAAATCTTCGCCCCCCATCACGATCGGCGCCTCTTCGCAGTCGCCCGACACAGCGCGGGCCACTTCGCGGGCGAACTCGGTCTGCTCGGCATGGTTCACCATCACCGGATAGCCGCGGTGGTAGTAGACCTCGGCAGTGCCGCCAAACGAGGTTGCGATGCCGGAGGCCAGAGCCTTGATCCGCTCTTCGGCCAGGTCGCGCATGGCGGTGCTTTGCGTGCGCACGGTGCCTTTCAGGTGCACCTTCTGCGGGATCACGTTGAACGCCTTGCTGGATGTCTCAAACGACGTCACCGACACAACAATCTGATCGACAGGATCGGCGTTGCGCGCGGCAATTGTCTGCATCGCCAGCACCAGCTGGCTCGCCATCACCGTGGTGTCGACCGTCTCTTGCGGCTTGGCGGCGTGGCCACCCTTGCCCTCAAGCTCGATGTCGAACTGGTCGGTCGCGGCAAAGAATGCTCCTTCGCGGATCGCAAAGGACCCGACCGGTTTGCCCGGCCAGTTGTGCATGCCGTAGACCTCATCGATGCCCCAGCGGTCCATCATGCCGTCGTCACACATTTCCTTGCCGCCGCCGCCGCCTTCTTCGGCGGGCTGAAAGATCACCACCACGGTGCCGTCGAAATTGCGCGTCTCGGCCAGGTACTTGGCCGCGCCCAAGAGCATTGCTGTATGCCCGTCATGGCCGCAGGCATGCATCGCACCGGGGGTTTTTGAGGCATAGGGCACGCCGGTCTCTTCGTGGATCGGCAGCGCGTCCATATCGGCGCGCAACCCGATCACCTTGCCGCTGGTGTTGGATTTGCCTTTGATCACGCCGACCACGCCGGTGCGGCCAATCTCGGTTGCGATCTCATCACAGCCAAATTCCTTGAGCTTGTCTGCAACGATCTCCGAGGTGCGATAGGTCTCGAACAGGATCTCGGGATGCTCGTGGAAATCCCGCCGCCAGGCGGTGATTTCGTCCTGCAATTCGGCAAACCGGTTCTTGACTGGCATGGTGTCGCGCTCCCCTCAGCTGATATTGCGCGCAACCTGCCACCGAGGCCTGCGCGGTGCAACCACTCAGATATTCGGCCCCGGCACCATCTTTGACCCATCACTGAAACGTGACAGGCGAAAGCGACTGAGGTCATGGCCCGGGTCGTCCCCCGCCGCCATGTCGGCCGCGATCCGGCCGAACGCCGGCCCGATGCCAAAACCGTGGCCGCACATGCCGGTCACGGCGATCAGGCCGGGCAAGGCTTTGACATGATCCACCACCGGCACAACATCCGGCAGCACGTCAATCATCCCGG
>JASJCC010000151.1 GCA_030066175.1 Paracoccaceae bacterium
CGGTGATACGCCAAGCATTCGAAGATGTATTGATGCTGGTCAAACAACCAAAGGATAAATCCCCGGGGCATCTCATCTTCTCTTTACTGTGCCTCAACGAAAAGCAGCGCAGCCTCGAAACGATAATACACGTCATCAACCCACCGTTCTTCTTCATGCAGGTACACCTGAACGCATCATGACCGGGCGAATTCCGCTGCAGCACATCGTAATCCCACCCGTCGAACCACTCAAATCACCCTTGCAAAATCCTGGTCTTCGCAAGCCTGCTACAACCTAAGTAGGCGTGATCGTCATCAGGTTACGCCACTCAAAATTGGTTCAATGCACCGGCGTCGAAAGGGAGAAAGGACATGGAGACGGATCAGCATTCAGACGAACACACCTTGAAACTGCTGCGTGCGAATAAGTCGAAGCAGGAATCTAGCGACGATGGAACCTCTGTGTGCAGCGGCGTCGGAAGTGAAGCTGTTGCCGGTATTGAACTGCAGCTCATATTCGGTTGTGCTAATTAATCGAAGGCTATTTGGCCTGCCATGATAGAGACTGTTGGCCCCCATGGCACACCGACCACACACCCAGCGAAACAGTCCGATATTCGGGACTAGAGCAGCGCCAACAAGGATCAGGTCCTTTCCACACTCATGCTGCCGGGGGCAGCGACGTTCCTTTGAGACATGCCGGCAACCGGCTGAAGTCAGAGAACACAAACGTCTTGGGTAATTGCGCCACCGGGGTCTTGCGATAGCCGTGTTCAAAGAGCGCAAAGGGCACGCCGGCGCGCTTCGCGGTTTCGGCGTCGACTTCGCTGTCGCCGACATAGATCACCGGGGTTCCCAGCGCGACAAAGGCAGCGTGCAGGGGGGCGGGGTCGGGCTTCTTGACGGACAGAGTATCCCCCCCGATCACCACGTCGAAAAACGCCGACAGGCCCAGCGCGTCGAGGATCTGCATCGTCGGCGCGTGGTTCTTGTTGGTGCAGACGCCCAGGCGATAGCCCTCCGCCTTGAACGCCTCCAGACAGGCTACCACCCCGGGGTAAGGCTGGCTCAAGTCGGCCGGACGGGCGCTGTAATGCGCCAGCATAAGCGCGTTCATCGCGTCCAGTTCGGATGCCGGCAGGCCGGTTTCCTCCAGCACCAGGCGGACCAGGTTCGGGATTCCATTGCCGATGAAGCTGACGATCTTATCGAGCGGCAAGGGGGCGATGCCACGCTCGGCCAGCATGGCGTTGGCGGCGGCGTGAATGTCGGGCGCGCTGTCGACCAGCGTGCCGTCGAGGTCAAAGACGATCCCGCCGCTCATGCCGCTTTCCACTTGATCGAACAGCCCATCGACGCAACTTGTTCGGCCGGCCCCTGCCCGGTCTCGGCCACCTGCCGCATCGCCTCATAAAGCTCGCGCGGCGCATTCGGATCACCCGCCTGCCGGCCCGAGGCATCCAGCCGCCCGCGATATTGCAGCGCTTCATCGGCGTTAAAGCCAAAGAAATCCGGCGTGCAGGCGGCATCCCAGGCGCGCGCCACCGATTGATCCTCATCATGCAAATACGGGAACGTGAAGCCACGCTCCTCCGCCATACGTTTCATGTTGGCAAAACTGTCCGCCGGATAGGCCAAAGCGTCATTCGAACAGATCGCTGCGACGCCGATGCCGAGCGCTTTCAGATCGCGCGCGTCCCGTTCGATCCGGTCGAGAATGGCCAGCACGTAGGGGCAGTGGTTGCAGATGAACATCACCAGCATGCCCTTCGGCCCGGCGATGTCCGTCAGCGTATAGGTCTTGCCATCGGTGCCACGCAACGCGAAATCCGGCGCGCGCCAGCCAAACTCACAGACAGGGGGTGTCACGGCCATTTCCGGCTCCTCTCAGGCAGGTTGCGGGGTGCTCAGCAGGTGGTTGAGGCCGGCGAGGCCGCCCAGATCGTTGACCGTGTCTACAACGGTCAGCGCGCCGGTGAAATCGTCTTTGTCGGTGTAGGCTGAGGGTGTGACGATGGTGGGCAAGCCGGCGGCAAGAGCTGCGCGTAAACCATTGGTGCTATCCTCAAACGCGACCGCTTGCGACGGGTGCAGCCCCAAGCGTTGAAGCGCCAGAAGATAGACATCCGGCGCGGGTTTCTTCGCGGTCACCTCGTCGCCGCAGGCGAGCACGGCGAACACCTGGTCCGCGGGCTGCTGGAACGTGGCCAGGCACAGGGCCTCGACGTTTGGCCGGCTGGTGGTGGTGGCGACGGCGAGGGTGAGGGCGGCGTTGCGCGCCTCATTGATCAGCGCGGCAATGCCTGGGCGCAGGTCGAGCCCACCTTGGGCCATCAGCGCGGTGTAGCGTTTGGTTTTCGCGGCGTGCAACGCGCGGATATCCACCGCGCCCGACCCAAGACCGATCTCGCGCATATGCCGCGCGATCCGCTCTTTGCCGCCGGTGGTGCTCAGCAGTCGCCGGTAATCCGCGCGGCTCCAATGCCAGTCGAGCCCAACCTCGGCAAAGGTCTCATTGAACGCGCGGCGGTGCAGTTCTTCGGTCTCGGCCAGCGTGCCGTCGACGTCAAAGATCAGCGCCTCAGGCGGCATCCGCCGCCCCGGTGGCCGCCGCACGAATGGCGCGGATGTTCTGGCCGTAGACTTGCGGGTTGTCGACCGATCCACCCCGGAACACGGCCGAGCCCGCCACCAGCACATCGGCGCCAGCGGCCGTCACCAAAGGCGCCGTCGTTGGGTCCACGCCGCCGTCGATCTCGATATGCACCTCGCGGTCGCCGATCATCTCACGCAGGCGGGTGATTTTATCCATCATGTCGAGGAATTTCTGCCCGCCAAATCCTGGGTTCACCGTCATCACGCAGACCAGGTCGGTCAGATCCAACAGATGAGCAACCGCCTCCGCCGGCGTGCCGGGGTTGAGCGCGACCCCAGCCTTCATCCCGGCGCCTCGGATGGCCTGCAGCGTGCGGTGGATATGCGGGCCGGCCTCGATATGGGCGGTGAGGATGTCAGCGCCCGCCTCGGCGTAGGCCTCGATATAGGGGTCGACCGGCGCGATCATCAGGTGCACGTCCATGACCGTCTTGACGTGCTTGCGGAAGGCCTTCACGGCGGGTGGGCCAAAGGTGAGGTTGGGCACAAAATGCCCGTCCATCACATCGACATGGACCCAATCGGCGCCCTGATCCTCGATCGCGCGGATCTCACGCCCGAAATCGGCGAAGTCGGCAGACAGGATCGACGGGGCGATCTTGATGGCGCGGGGCATGGCTCTCTCCTTTTGCCGCGGGTTTAGTAGCCCGCGGCGCGGTCCACAAGGTGCAGAAGCGGCTGCCCGGTTTCGGAACGATGGATGTTCTCGGCCACCACCTTGGCGGCCGAGGCGGGCCGCGTGTCGGCTGCAATATGCGGCGTCACGGTGACACGTGGATGCGCCCAGAAGGCGTGATCGGCAGGCAGAGGTTCAACGCGGAACACATCCAACGTGGCATGCGCCACCTGCCCACTATCCAGCGCGGCCAGCAGGGCCTGATCCTCGATCAACGCCCCGCGGCCGGGGTTGATCACAAAGGCGCCGGGCGACAGCAGCCCGAGCCTTTTGGCATCGAGCACGTTTTGCGTCGCCGGTGTATCCGGCAGGAGCAGCACGACGACTTCCGCGCCCCGCAGCGCATCGATCAAGCCAGGTTTGCCGTGCAGACAGGTCACCCCCGGCACGTCACGCGGTGACCGGCTCCACCCGCGGACCGGAAAGCCCAGCCCAACCAGCGCCGCGGCGCAGGCCTGCCCCAGGGCGCCCATCCCGAGGATCGTAACCGGGCGCTCGGTGGTGAGCGGAGGGACTTTGGGCTGCCAGACGTGATCAGGATTCACGATCTGCGCATCCATCCCCAGATGATGCCGCAGCACATGGCCGGTGACCCATTGCACCATGCCGGCGGTCAGACCTTCATCGTCCACCATGCGCGCCAGCGGTACCTTCAGCGTCTCATTCCCCACCACCGCTTCGACCCCGGCCCAGAGGTTTAGCACGGCCTTCAACCGGGTGTAGGGCGTGAAATCCTGCAAAGGGCTGTTGGGTGCGTAGATGATGTAATCGACCACCTCGGGCGGCAGGTCGGTATCCAGCATATAGGTCAGCCCATGGGCATCGAGCGCGTCTCTCAACACGGCTTCATAGTCCACCCAGAGGGCCTCGGCGGCGGCGAATAGGATATGGATCATTGCTTACCTCGGGCGGTGGATATGGGCGCTTTGCACAAGGCCGAAGGCGACCATCAGCACCAGCATGGCTGACCCGCCATAGCTGACCAACGGAAGCGGCACACCCACGACAGGCGCCAGCCCCATGACCATTGACATATTGACCGCGAAGAACAGGAAAAACGTCAGCCCGATCCCCAGCGTCATCAGCGACGCAAACCGGTCACGGTTTTGCAGCGCCGAGGTGATGCAGAAGATCAGCACCAGCACATAGAGCAGCAAGAGAGACACGCCGCCGATAAAGCCGAACTCCTCGGCCAGGGTGTTGAAGATGAAGTCGGTGTGTTTTTCCGGCAGGAAGTTCAGCCGCGATTGGGTGCCTTGCATGAACCCCCGCCCGGTCCAGCCGCCCGAGCCCATGGCGATCTTGGCCTGGGTGATGTGATAGCCGGCGCCCAGCGGGTCCGAGGAGGGATCAAGAAAGGTGTCGATGCGGCGGAACTGGTAGTCTTTCAACAGCTGCCATTCCGTCCCGCGGCTTTGCAGCACGGCCCAGATGCCGGCCCCACCCGCGGCCACGACGCTGGCGAAATAGGCCCAGTGCACTCCCGCCAGGAACATCATCAACCCGCCCGCCGTCAGCAGCAGGATCGCGGTGCCAAGGTCGGGTTGCCCCAGCACCAGCGCGGTCGGCAGAAGGATGATCAGCACCGGCAGTAGCACCCACAAAGGACGCGAGGTTTTCTGGATCGGCAGCCAGTCGTAATAGGCGGCCAAGAGCATCACCAGAGTAATCTTCATCAGCTCGGACGGTTGCAGGCGCATAAAGCCAAGGTCGATCCAGCGCTGCGCACCCATGCCAACGGTGCCGAAAAGCTCCACCGCGATCAGCAGGACAAAGGCCACGCTATAAGCCAGAAACGCCACGTTGCGCCAGAACCAGATCGGCACCATGGCAACGATGAACATCAGGGTCATCCCAAGAGCGTAACGTTTCATCTGCGGTTCGGCCCAGGGGCTGAACGACCCGCCGGCCACCGAATAGAGCATCAGGAACCCGATGCTTGCCACCGCGGTCAGCAGCACGATCAGCGGCCAGTTCAGATAGAGAAACTTGCGCCAGCCCGAGGGGACGGTTTTGACGGAGTACTCAAGATAGCTCATGCGCGGTTGTTCCCGCTGTCAATGCGCTCTTGCAGCTCACGCCGGAGGCGTTCCTGCTGGGCGCGGATGCGTGAGCGGTCGGCGGTGGGATAGGCCTCAAGCGGCGGGTCACCCCCGTAAAGCGCCTGCAAGGTCACATCGCGCGCGATTGGGGCTGCGGCAATCGAACCGCCGCCGCCATGTTCCACCACAACCGCCACCGCGATCTGCGGGTTTTCATAAGGCGCGTAGTTGACGTAAAGCGCGTGGTCGCGGCGGTTCCAAGGCAGGTCTTCGTTGCGGGTCACACCACGGGCGCGTTCGGCGGCGGTGATGTTGCGGACCTGGCTGGTGCCGGTCTTGCCCGCCATGCGCATCGCATCGGCGATGATACGGGACCGGTAAGCGGTGCCGCGGCGCGAGTTCGACACCGCGTACATCGCCCGGCCGATCTGGCGCAGGTGGTTGGGGTTGAGCCCCATGTCGGACCCGGCCATCGAGGGTGTCTCGACCCCATCAACCGACCGAACAAGCCGCGGACTGATATCACGCCCAGTGGCCAGACGCGCCGTCATCACCGCCAGTTGCAGCGGTGATGACAGCACAAAGCCCTGCCCAATCGAGGCGTTCACGCTGTCGCCGATCACCCATTCCGCGCCCCGTTCGCGCAGCTTCCATGCCTTGTCGGGGACAAGGCCGCTGGTAACGGCCGACATCGGCACGTCATGCGCCTCGCCCAAGCCCAGACGGCGGGCCATGTCGGCGATGCGCTCGATCCCGACTTTGAGGGCCAGATCGTAGTAATAGACGTCGCAGCTTTCGCGCAGGGATTGTTCGAGGTTCATATGCCCGTGACCGGCACGTTTCCAGCAGTGAAAGCGCCTCCCGCCAACCTCCAGATGCCCGGGGCACCAGACGGTTTCATCGGGCGCCACAAGTCCCGCATCCATCGCCGCCAACGCCGTGACCATCTTGAAGGTTGATCCCGGCGGATAGGCGTCCTGCACGGTTTTGGAGGCCAGTGGGCGGTGATCATTGTCGCGCAGCACCGCGTAGTCATCGACCGAGATGCCGCGCACAAACTTGTTGGGGTCGTAGGCCGGGGACGAGGCGATCGCCAGCAAATCTCCCTTTTCCAGATCCATGACCACGACGCTGGCGCTTTCCTCACCCAGCCGGGTCTGGACGTATTGCTGCAACTCGCTGTCGATGGTCAGCTGCAGATCGGCGCCGGCCTCGCCTTCGCGGCGGTCAAGCTCACGCATGACGCGGCCCACGGCGTTGACCTCGACCCGCTTGGCGCCGGCGCGACCGCGCAGGTCGGATTCGTGATTGGCCTCGACCCCGACCTTGCCGATCTGAAAGCGCGGGATGCGCAACAGCTGCGGCGGGTCTTCATAGCGCGCGAGATCACGTTCGCTGACCGGGCCGACATAACCCGCCACATGGGCAAAGACATCGCGTTTCGGGTAATAGCGCGACAGGCCAACCTCGGTGGTGATGCCGGGCAGGGCAGGGGCGTTCACCGCGACGCGGCTGATCTCTTCCCAGGTCACCCGGTCGGCGACTGTGACCGGCAGGAAAGGTGGGCTGCGCTGCATCTCGCTGAGGGCGCGGTTGAGGTCATCGGGGTCCAGTTCGACCAGCGTCGAGAGCCGGGCAATCACCCCTTCGACATCGTCGGCATCTTCGCGCACCATGGTGATGCGGTAGGCCGGTTCGTTTTCCGCGATCACCTGGCCGTTGCGGTCAAAGATCCGTCCCCGTGCCGGCGGGATCAGCCGGATGTTGATGCGGTTTTCCTCGGCCAGCAGGCGGAATTCGTCGCCCTGTTCGACCTGAACATGCCGCATGCGCAACCCGAGCGCGCCGGCAAAGACCAGCTGCGCGCCGCCCAGCACCAGCCCGCGCCGGGTGATCCGGCGGGCGCTTTCGGCGTTGTCGCGTGGCGTGCGTCTCATAGGCTGCGCCCCATTGCGTCGTAATCCCCCGGTGTGGCGTGGCGCACCCCGAAGATCAGGTAGGAGACAGCGACTACCAAAGGATAGGCGATCACCGTCATCGCGAATTGTATCACGGATAACAAAAGCGCGCCGGGCGACACGATCAAGACCCCCAGCACCAGCCGGTAGATCACGGTGATGACCAGAAGCGCTGTGGCGACAACCAGCCATTCCTCGGCAAAGGTGCTGTCACGCATCCGCCCGCCGCGGGATTTCAGCCATTCGGTAGCCATCAGCACCAGCGCGGCCCAAAGCCCAGGCGGGCGCTGAAACAGAAGATCAGTCAGCAGCATGACCGCCGCCACGAGGACCATCGGCACGTAATCCGGCCGCCTCAAAGCCCAGGCGAATGTCAAAGCGACGACGATGTCGGGCCCTGCGAAGAGGCGCGGCGTGGTCTCCAGCGGTAAAAGATGGGCAAAGAGCACCACAAAGGCGATGCCCACATAGGCCAGCCGGATCAGCCAGAGATGGGTGGCGCTGCGATCAGCCATCGCCGGGGGCCACGTCAGGAGCTGGTTCATCGGCGCCGGGCAGCTCTTCGGGCAGGATCAGCCCACCCGGTTGCGACACCCGCCGCGCGCCGTGGTCGCGCAAAACGCGCAGGAATTCCAGGCGTTCGTAATCCGCAGCAAGGCCCGCGCGCAAGCGCCCGCCCGCGTCGCGCTCGACCTGGCCGACCAGCAGCCCAGGGGGAAAGACCTCACCATCGCCCGAGGTCACGATGCGGTCGCTGGGGCGCACAAGGTCGGGGTTTTCCAGAAACTCGATGAAGGGCTTGCCGGTATTGTCGCCGACCACCAGCGCGCGCTGGCCCGAGGGCTGGATGACCGTCGGGATGCGGCTGGTGGGGTCGGTCAGCAGGATCACCCGGCTGGTATTGGCACCCACGCCGGAAATCCGGCCTACCAGGCCAATCCCGTCCATTGTTGCCCATCCGTCAACAATCCCATCGCGAGAGCCGACATTGATCAGCACCGACTGCCGGAAAGGTGAGCCGGAATCGGCCAAAACCACCCCGGTGATAAAAGTCAGCCGAGGATCGAGCTGAACATTGTTGAGATCGCGCAACCGGGCGTTTTCCTGCTCCAGCTGCAGGGCGGCCTCTTTCCACGCGGTCATCTTGCGCAGCTCACGGCGAAGCTCTTGATTTTGTTCGTAGATGTTCTGGTAGCTCTGGAAATCGCGCAGGATATTCACCGCCCCGGTGACCGGCGCCATTGCCCAGTCCATGTTGGGCACCACCGCGTCAACGATCTGCGCGCGAAAACGTTCGACCCGCGGGCTGTCGATCCGCCACAAGAGGAACAGACCCAGCAGGCACAACAGCAGCACCGCCAAAAGCAGCCGCTTGAGCGGACCTGTAAAGTCCTCGCTGTTGGTGCGGTCCTGAGCCACGTCACCTCCGTCTTACTTCGGGCAATATGACCGAAATGGCGCCGGTTTTGTACACTTTGCTGCGTGTGATGCCGGGCGGCGCGGTGCGGTCAGCTGTCGTAGTCGATGGCGTGGCGCAGCTGTTTTTCGTATTCCAGCGCCTTGCCGGTGCCCAAGGCCACGCAATTCAGCGACTCGTCGGCGATAGACACGGCAAGCCCGGTCTGTTCCCTCAGTGCCAGATCGAGATCGCCCAACAAGGCCCCTCCGCCGGTCAGCATCACACCGCGGTCGACGATGTCAGCGGCGAGGTCAGGCGGGGTGGATTCCAACGCGGTCATCACCGCCTCGCAGATCGCCTGCACCGGTTCGGCCAGCGCTTCTGCCACCTGGGCCTGGCTGATCTCGGTCTCTTTCGGCACGCCATTCAACAGGTCCCGGCCACGGATCTGCATAGAGGAACCGCGCCCGTCATCGGGCATCCGTGCCGTGCCGATCGAGGTCTTGATCCGCTCGGCCGTCGATTCGCCCACCAGCAAATTCTGCTGACGACGCAGATAGTTGATGATCGCCTCGTCCATCCGGTCGCCACCGACACGAACCGAACGGGCATAGACGATGTCCCCCAGCGACAGAACCGCCACCTCGGTCGTCCCGCCGCCGATATCGACCACCATGTTGCCGGTGGGATCGGTGATCGGCATGCCGGCGCCGATGGCCGCAGCGATGGGTTCGGAAATGAGCCCGGCCTTACGCGCCCCGGCCGACAGCACCGATTGCCGGATCGCGCGTTTTTCCACCGGGGTGGCGCCGTGCGGCACGCAGACAATCACCTTGGGTTTGGAAAAGGTCGAGCGTTTGTGCACCTTGCGGATGAATTCCTTGATCATCGCCTCGGC
>JASJCC010000150.1 GCA_030066175.1 Paracoccaceae bacterium
CTCGAGGTGGGCACCGGTTCGGGCTACCAGGCGGCGATCCTCAGCCATCTGGCGCGCCGGGTCTACACCGTCGACCGGCACAAGCGGCTAGTGGCCGAGGCGCGCGGCGTTTTCGACAAGCTGGGGCTGACCAATATCACCGCCGTGACCAGCGATGGATCGCGCGGATTGCCCGATCAGGCGCCGTTTGATCGCATTCTCGTGACCGCCGCGGCCGAGGACCCGCCCGGCCCGCTCTTGGCGCAGCTCAAGATTGGCGGTATCATGGTGTTGCCGGTGGGACAGTCCGACGCCGTGCAGCACCTGATCCGCGTCACACGGCGTGAAGACGGCTATGAGTATGACGAGTTGCTGCCCGTGCGCTTTGTGCCACTGGTCGAAGGTCTGGCGAAAGACAGCTAGGCCAGTTTCCATGACGTCCCGGCCAACAAGGGGCGCATTTGAGGATATCGAGATGACGAGGACGACCCCCCTCCGCCTAACCCTGCTTGCCGGGTCCGTTGCTGTGCTGGGCGCCTGTTCCGGCCCGCTGGATTTTGACCTGCGTGGCCAGATCGGTGATGCGTTCAACACCGCCGACGCGGCGCAGACCGCCACCGCGGATCGCCCGAGACCGGACAATCGGGGGGTGCTGTCCTACCCGAATTACCAGGTCGCGGTGGCCCGGCGCGGCGACACTTTGGCCGATGTGGCCGCCCGGGTTGGCCTGCCCGCCGATGAACTGGCGCGTTTCAACGGCATCAAACCCGAGGATCCGCTGCGCAAGGGCGAGATTGTCGCCCTGCCCCGCCGCGTCGCCGAACCCTCACCCGCCACGGGTGCTGCCGGCACCGGGCCGATCCGCCCGGCGCCCTCGGTTGATGTGGCCACTTTGGCCGGCAACGCCATCGACCGCGCGCCTGCCACCACGCCGCGGGTGGAAAGCGGCGAAAGCGGGGTTGAGCCCGAGCGCCACAAGGTCGCCCGCGGGGAAACCGCCTTTACCATCGCGCGGCTTCACAACGTGACCCCCCGGGCGCTGGCGGAATGGAACGGGCTCGACAGCAGCTTTACCGTCCGCGAAGGCCAGTTCCTGCTGATCCCGGTTGCCTTGCCGCAGCAAGACCGCGCCCGCGACGACGCGGTGACCGATCCGGGTAGCGGCTCGCCCACGCCGCAGCCGCCCTCGGCCTCGCAACCTTTACCGACAACGGTCCCCGATCCTGTGACACCCGCGCCGGCCGCCGAGCCGGCGCCTCCCCCGGAACCCGTCGCCGATATCGGCCAGAACAGCGTGCAGCGCGGCAACGCGGCCATGGTCATGCCGTTGCAGGGCCGGATCATCCGCGAATACAGCAAGGGCCGTAACGAAGGCATCGACATCGCCGCCAGCGCTGGCACCGCGGTCAAGGCCGCCGCCAGCGGCCGGGTCGCGGCGATCACCCGTGACGCCGACAACATCACCATCGTGGTGATCAAACACCCCGATGACGTCTTGTCGGTCTACACCCATCTCAACGATCTCAAGATCCAGAAAGGTGACGCCGTCAGCCGGGGCCAGACCATCGGGGCCGTGCAGCCCGGCAACCCGGCCTTCCTGCATTTCGAAGTCCGCAAAGGCTTCGAAAGCGTTGATCCGATGAGCTATCTGAACTGAACCGGTGCGCTTTCACCCCAGCGTGACACCCTTGCGCCCGGCCAGATCGACAAAGAACTGCCAGGCCACCCGGCCCGAACGGGCGCCGCGCGTGGCCTGCCATTCGATCGCCTCAGCCCGCAACGTGTCGGCGTCCACCCCCACGCCATAGGCCGCACAATAGCCGTCGATCATCGCGAGGTATTCGTCCTGCGAACAGGGATGAAACCCCAGCCAGAGCCCAAATCGGTCCGACATTGACACCTTTTCCTCGACCGCCTCGCTGGGATTGATCGCACTGGAGCGTTCGTTTTCGATCATGTCGCGCGGCATCAGGTGGCGGCGGTTCGAGGTGGCGTAGAACACCACGTTCTCCGGCCGGCCTTCGATGCCGCCATCCAGCACGGCCTTGAGGCTTTTGTAGTGTTCGTCGTCATGGCCAAAGGACAAATCATCACAAAAGAGGATAAACCGCGCTTCTGACCCCCTCAGCGCATTCAAGAGCCGCCCGACCGAGGGCAGATCCTCGCGCTGCAGCTCCACCAGTTTCAGATCAAACCCTTCGGCGCGGATCGCCGCGTGCACCGCTTTGACGATGCTCGATTTGCCCATCCCCCGCGCGCCCCACAAGAGCGCGTTGTTGGCCGGTAGTCCCGCCGCAAATTGCCGCGTGTTGGCCAACAGCGTCTCACGCGTCCGCTCCACCCCCACCAGCAGCGACAGGTCAATTCGGTTGACCCGCGCCACCGGCTCCAACCGGTCCGGCGTCACGTGCCAGACAAAGGCCTCAGCCGTGCTGAAATCGGGGGTGGGTTGCGGTGGCGGCGCCATGCGTTCCAGCGCTGCCGCGATCCGTTCCGCCTGGGCCTTCGTCATCGGCTCAGCGGTCATTGTCGTCCTTGTCGAACTCGCGGATCAGCGGATCGTCTTCGAGGTCGAAATCGTCGGCCTCAGCCTCATCATCCTCGAACCACAGCCCCTCTTCGCGCAGCTTTTTCTCGCGCTTCTTCTCGACCCGGCGGACGAGGAAGATCGACACTTCGTAGAGCCCGTAGACCACGGTGAAGAGGATGACTTGCGTCACCACATCCGGCGGCGTCACCAGCGCGGCCAGCACCAGGATACCGACCATGGCGTATTTGCGCACCGCGCCCAGCCCCTCGGCCGACACCAGCCCCGCCTTGCCCATCAGCGTCAGCAGTACCGGCAGCTGAAAGCACATCCCAAATGCCATGATGAAGACAAGCGATGTCTGCAGGCTTTCATTCACCTTGCCGAAAAAGGTGATCTTCAGGCCCTCAGCCGTGCTGGGCACCACCGCGGTCGCGTCCACATCCACCGAGCCCGAAAGCAAGTTGGCAAAGAGCGACGGCGCATCGGTGAAGCCCAGGAAAAACGCCATCGCCAGCGGCGTGACGATGAAATGGGCAAAGCTGGCGCCAAGTAGGAACATCACCGGCGACGCGATGATGAACGGCAAAAACGCCGATTTTTCAGACTTGTAGAGCCCCGGTGCCACAAACCGCCACATCTGATGCGCAATCACCGGAAAAGCCAACGCAAAGCCAAACACCAACCCAATGCGGAAAAGCACAAAGAGGTATTCCTGCGGGCTGGTGTATTGCAGCGTCGGCGCGGGATCCCCCAGGGCGCGCAACGTCTCTTCAATCGGACCCAGCAGGAACCGCAGCACGTGTTCGGCCAGGAAATCGCCGTTCAGCGGGATGAACAGCACACAGATCCCGACAAACAGCGCGATCAACGACCGGATCAGCCGCGTGCGCAATTCGGACAGATGCTCGATCAGCGGCGCGCTGCTGTCCTGGATGTCGTCGTCGCTGGCGCTCATATCAGGCGTCCTTCTCCGGCGCGGCAGTGTCCTTGGCGGCCGCTTCCAGCTCATCGGCTTTCGCCAACGCCTCGTCGGCCTCGCGCTTCTTGCGTTCCGCCGCCATGCGCGCCGCGTTGGCTTCGATCTTTTTCTTCGCCGCCAGCCGTTCGGCGCTGAGCTTGCCAGTATTGCTCTCGGGGTCGATCGAGGTCATCGATTTGGCCGCATCCTTGACCCCGTCCATGGCGCTACCCACCGGGTTGGTCGCGGTCTTGATCGTGTTCTGCACGTCCTTCAGCCCGGAATCGTCCGCCGCCTCGTTCATCGCGCGGCTGAACTCCCGCGCCATGCCGCGCGCCTTGCCCATGAAGTTGCCGACCTTGCGAAACAAGACAGGCAAATCCTTGGGCCCCACGACGATCAGCGCCGTGATCCCGATCACCAGCAGCTCGGCAAAGCCAAGATCGAACATCTGCGCTTAGACCTTGTCTTTGTCTTTCTCGTCTTCGGGCGTTACGTCTTTGGCCGCGTCTGCCTTCTGCTCTTCGAGCTCCTGCTTGCCTTCATCGACGCCCTTCTTGAACGCCGTGATGCCCTTGCCGACCTCACCCATCAGCGACGAGATCTTGCCGCGCCCAAACAGCACCAGCACCACGACAGCGATCAGCAAAAGGCCTGGCAGGCCGATATTTCCGATACCCATAAGGTCTCTCCTTCCCGGCAGGCGCGTGGCCCGCGTTGAATTCCATTGCGGTTATCTAATGATTCGAAGGGCGCACGAAAAGTGCCAAAACGCCCCGAAAGCCACCGTATGTGTCATGAACTTGTCAGTTGACGGTTTTCTGTCAGTATTTGGCGCGTGATGAACCGGAAAGACCGACTCTACGCGCTGATGCAGCGCCTGCGCGACGGGCAGCTGCACACGGCTGAGGCGATGGCCCAGGACCTGGGTGTGTCGGTGCGCACGATCTATCGCGACATGGAAACGCTGGCCGCCTCCGGTGTCCCGGTCGAGGGTGCGCGCGGATATGGCTACACCGCGCGTGCCTCGGTCACCCTGCCACCGCTCAACCTGACCGATGCCGAACTGGACGCGCTGCACCTGGCGCTGGCCACCCTTGGGGCGTCTGACATGGCCGACATGGCCGAGGCTGCGCAGACCTTGTCGGCCAAGATTGAGGCGGTGCTGCCCGAGGATTCCGGCCCCGCCCCTGCACGCTTTGGCTTTGCCACCTACCACCTGGCCGAAGCCGCTCAGGGCTTTGCTTTCATGCCCCGCATCCGCGCCGCGATCCGCGCCCGGCAGCGCCTCCGCGTCGTGTTGCGGGATGCAGACGCCCCGCAGGACATCCGCCCCCTGCATCTCGATTACTGGGGCCGGATCTGGACCTGCGTCGCTTGGTCTGAAAGCGACGAAAGTTTTGTCACCTTCCGCATCGACCGGATCACCGATCTCACGGTCCTACCCGGCCTCTTTGTCGATGAGCCGGGCAAGAGCCTCGCCGATTGGCGCGTCGCCACGGCGCCCTGACCGCAGATCAAAGCGTCACGCCTGCCACTAGCTGAATAAAAGCGTGCGGAAGCACTCCTTTGAATCAGCCCGCGCTCAAAGAGACGCCTGGTAGATCTTGTCGATATTGCCGCCCAAAGCCGCGTTGAACTCGGCCTCCGATTGCTGCTTCGACAACCCTTCTGTCAAAGCCCGCGAAAACGATGCAATCATCTTGCCCTGCTTTGCCAGCCGCTCACAGGCCTCGTCAGTGGAATAGCCCCCCGACAGCGCCACAACGCGCAGCACACGCGGGTGATCGGCGCAGGCGTCATAGAGGTTGTCCTCGCTGGGGATCGTCAGCTTCAGCATCACATCCTGCCCGTCCCCCAGCTGATCCAGATGCGCCAGCAAGGCGTCTTTCAGGCGCGCCTCGGCCTCGGCCTTGGTCGGCGAGTGGATGTCCACCTCGGGCTCGATGATCGGTACAAGGCCCGCATCACAGACCGTACGCGCCACCTCAAATTGCTGCGCCACCACGGCCTCGATCCCGGCCGCGTTCGCCTCGTGAATGACCGAGCGTTCCTTGGTGCCAAAGATGCCAAACTCCTTAGCTTCGGCCAACAACGCCTCCAACCCCGGCATCGGCTTCATCACCTGCGCGCCGTCGGCCTTGTCCGCCAGCCCCTTGTCGATCTTCAGAAACGGCACGATCCCGCGGTCTTCCCACAAGAGTTGCGCAACCGGTTTGCCCTCGATCTCCCCACGCATGGTGCGTTCAAACAGGATCGCCCCCAGCACCTTTTCCGAGGTGAAATCCGGCGCGAGGATGATCCGCGACCGCATGGTGTGGATCTCGGCAAACATCGCCTCTTCGCCGTCATACTGATCCTCTTCGACGCCATAAAGCCGCAGCGCCTTGGGGGTTGAGCCGCCCGATTGATCCAGCGCTGCGATAAAGCCCTTGCCGGCCTTGATCCGTTCGGCCTGTGCGGCGGTATCCTGTCCCATGTCACCCTCTTTGAAATGCAATTCGGGGACAGGCTTAGATCAAGGTTTCTCGCAGGGATAGAGGGGGGCGGCAGCTTTAACGCTAACGGTGCCCTATCGCCGCGCAAGCCGCAGCCAGATGCCGTCGCGTGCCCGCACGGTCAGATGCGCCTCGGGCACCGGGTCGCGCCCTTCCACCGGTTCCACCCGCAGATCGCGGAGCAGCAGCGACAAGAGAAGCACGCCTTCCACCATCGCAAACCCCGCCCCGGTACAAACGCGCGCCCCAGCCGAAAACGGGATATACGCGTCGCGCAGACAGGCCTTGCCGTTCTCGGTGGCGAAGCGGCCCGGGTCGAACTCATCCGGCCGCTCCCACAGCCGTTCATGGCGGTGCAGGTGCCACGGGCTCAGCACCATCTGCGCGCCTTTCGGGATGTCGCGGTCACGAAACCGCTCCGGGCAGGTGGTTTCGCGCACCATCATCGGCACCGGCGGATAAAGCCGCAGCGCCTCGCGAAACACATCGCGGCTGATCCGCAGCTTGGCCACCTCGGCAAAATCGCCGCTTTGCAAGGCCTGCGCCTCGGCCGCAACCTTGTCTTGCCAGTCCGGGTAAAGCGCCATCAGGTAAAGCGCCCAACCCAAGGCGGACGCGCTGGTTTCATGCCCGGCAAGGAAAAAGATCGCCACCTGATCAACCATTTCCTCGGTGTCAAAGCGATCGCCGGTTTCCGGATCCAAGGTCGTCATGATCTTGGTCGCCAAATCATCCGGCGCCGTCCCGGCCTCGATCTCTTGCATCCGCCGGTCGGTTAGCTGGGTGATCAACCCCCGGATTCGCGCCGCCGCCGCCCGCGTATCGGCGCGGAAAAACCGCGGCATCCAGCGCGGCAGCGGCAGAAAGGCGCCCACATTCAGGATCGGCTGACTGCGCTGATAAGCGCGGAATTCGTGAAACACCTGGGAGGCGATCTCATCCTCGATCGGGATCGAAAACAGCGTGCGAAAGATCACATCCGCCGCGGCATGGCTGGTGATCTCCTCGATCTCCACCACCTCCCCCGCCCGCGCCGCAAGCCTGCCTTGCGCCGAAAGCGCCGCCGCCCACATCGACGGATAGGTTTCCTTCAACCGCCCGCCTTCAAAAGCCGGATCGATGATCCGCCGCTGCCGTTCCCACTGCGCGCCATTGGTCAGGAACACCGACTCGCCCAGCAAAGGCCGCAGCCCCTCACTGATCCGGTTCGACTTGGGGAAATCGCACGGACGCTCTTTCAGCACCAATCTCACCAGCTCGGGCTGATTGAGCAGATAGGACCGGAAAAACGGCGTCTTGAACTCCGCCATCCACGCCCGATAAAGCCGCTGCGGCTGCGCCGACAAGATATCGGCGCGGAAAAGCTTCATATACCGCCAGAGCGAAACGCGATCCGGCCGCGCGGCGGGTTTCGGCGGGATCATGCGGCGATGGGGGCGACTGAGGTGTATTTCGACACCGGCACGTCGATCCGGCTGGCCGAAGGCGGCCTGTCAGCATAACGCGTGCCTAGGGTCAGCGGCCCGGCGGTGATCTGGAAATAGTCGTAATCCCGCGGCTGATCGAAGGCACAGAGATACTGGAAATGCAGCCGAAAGAACCGCCAGCGCAGCGCTTTCCAGCGCGCGGGTGACAGCGACTTGGTGAACTGCGCCGAAAACACCAGCGGCCAGCGCTTGCCCTCGGGCGCCACGCCCGACACCGCCACCGGATCACAGAGCGCAAAGGCGCAGCCATCGCCGGGCGCGGTGACATCGACCCAAGTCAGCTCATCCCGCGTGCTGAGATACTGTAGATCCGCCCGCAACCTGTTGGCGCCGCGCAGAAAACTGACCATCGGCACCACCTGCCCCAGACTCAGAAATGCCAGCTCAGGCCCGTCCGCGGGCTCCCGCCCGGCGCGGATCAGATCCGCCAGAATCGACACCGCCAGATGCGCACCCGAGCTATGGCCCACCACCAGCACCTCATCCACATTCTCTTCGAGGGCGGCGGCGATGATATCGCCAAACTCCGCCATTCGCGCCTCAAGCTCGGGCGGATTGGCGCCGCGATAGCGCGCGGAATAGGCGTAGTCATGCATCAGATAATAGGCAAAAAGCTTGCCATCTTTGGCCTTGAACCAGCGCAGCACCGTCACGGCCACAACAATCCCGGCAGCCCCACCGAGGCCGGAGGCAAAGCCACCCAGCCACGGATCCAGCATCTGACCAACGCGAAACACCAACCACCCCAGCAACACCGCCAGCAAGAGCTGCCCCAGCAGCATCCCAATCGGATATAGCGCCGCAATCACCGGCCCCTTGCGCAGCCGCATCAGCCGCCGCAGCGCACCGGTGGTGATATACTCCCAGGCCGTCCGCACAAGCTGCCAGTAAGTGGCCGGAATACTGTTCGACATGCTGCCGCGTACGATATCGGACCAGACCAGCACCTCGACATCGGCCGCCACCTCGGCTCCGTCGATCTCGGCCTCCACATGCCAGCCATAAGGCCCCTGCGTTGTCTTCGGCTTCAGACCAATCTCATAGCCGGATATCCCAGCCTGCGCGGCCCCTTCCTTGCGGTAGAGCTCGCGATAGCGGCGGGGATGGATCGGGTCATAGCCCGGGATATAAAACACCCGGCGACGACGGACCTCTTGGCTTTGAGACATGCGCACACCTCTTGGATGCCGCAAAATCTAGCTCCGCTTTCCGGCCAAAGTAAGGCAAAAGGCGACAATCCCGGACTTTGAGCGGCTTTGTTGACGGGTGCCTAGCCCAACATCCCCAGCGCCGGAAAGGTCTCGAGCAGCCAGAAGGAAAACGCCGAAAACGCGCCTGTCACCAGCGCGAGGCCCACTGCCACCAAGAGCCCTCCCATGACCTTTTCGATGAGGCCCATATAGGGTTTGATCCGGTTCATCACGCCCATTGCGCGGCTGAGGAAAAGCGCTGCCAGCAGGAACGGAATGCCAAGCCCCAACGCATAGACAGCGAGCAGCGTCGTGCCCCGCGCGACCGACGCCTCGGTCGCCGCAAGGCTGAGGATCGCCCCCAGCTGCGGACCAATGCAAGGTGTCCAGCCAAAGGCAAAGGCGAGCCCCAGGATATAGGCCCCAAACGCCGACCCACCGGCTTCCCCCGTCTCCATCCGCGCTTCACGATCCAGAAACGGAATCCGGAAAATGTCGAGAAAATGCAGCCCGAAGATAATCACCACGACACCAGAGATACGCGCCAGAAGCACCTGGTTTTGCAAGAAAAACATGCCAAACGCCGAGGCGGTGAAGCCCAAGAGGATGAACACCGTCGACAGCCCCAACACAAAGAACAGCGCCGTGATCCCAACGCGCCAGCGCGCCGACCCACCGGCCTGCATTTCGGTCATGCTCATCCCTGACATAAACGCCAGATAAGGCGGCACGATGGGCAAGACGCAGGGCGACAGGAATGAGATCACGCCCGCCAAAAGGGCGACAAACATGGCCGGCAACAGGCTGGCATCGATGATCTCAATTCCGAACATGCGCCAGACATAGGCGATCCACCCGGCAGCGTCACGCAACAACCTGTCACATCCCTGTGGACGCCGTGTAACATCCCGCCTAGATGAGGGGCATGGATGATACGCTCGACGCCCTGGGCCTCCTGTGCCCCCTGCCCGTTCTCAAGATCCGCAAACGCCTCTCCGGTCTGCCG
>JASJCC010000037.1 GCA_030066175.1 Paracoccaceae bacterium
CGCCGGCGAGCGCTTCTTCAGCGCCGGCTGGGACCTGAAGGCGGCAGCCGGGGGCGACGCCGTGGACGGCGACTACGGCGTCGGGGGCTTCGCCGGCCTGCAGGAGCTGCGCGGGCTGAACAAGCCGGTGATCGCGGCGGTGAACGGCATCTGCTGCGGCGGCGGGTTGGAGCTGGCGCTGTCGGCGGACATTATCCTCGCCGCGGAGCATGCCACCTTTGCCCTGCCCGAGATTCGCTCCGGCACGGTGGCGGATGCCGCCAGCATCAAGCTGCCAAAGCGCATCCCCTATCACATCGCGATGGAGATGCTGCTGACCGGGCGTTGGATCGATGCGGAAGAGGCTGCGCGTTGGGGGATGATTAACCAGGTGCATCCCGGTGGTGAGTTAATGACCAAGGCGCGCGAGATGGCCGACCTGCTGGCCTCGGGCCCGCCGCTGGTTTACGCGGCGATCAAGGAGATTGTCCGCGAGGCGGAAGACATGAAGTTCCAGGATGCGATGAACCGGATCACCAAGTCTCAGTTCCCGACTGTCGAAATGCTCTATCGCTCAGAGGATCAGCTGGAAGGCGCGCGCGCTTTCGCAGAAAAGCGCGACCCGGTGTGGAAGGGGCGGTGAGCAGACCGCAAGACGATGGGTTTGCGTGCTTTGTTTGCCCAGGCGCGCTGGAAATTTCTTGCAAGAAATTTGATAAGAAAATTTGAAATTTTCTTCCCCCTTGGCCAGCTGAGTGTGGGAAGTTTGACCGTTCTGCAGCTTGGCAATCATAGCTTTCAATGTTGGAATGCCATCCACAGACCCAAGGCGCCGACGATGATCAGGCTCAGGGCCCAGACAAGTTCCAGATCGAACCAGCTACGGGAAAGGAATTTCAACCCCAGCCAGCGGTGCACCGCATAGGCGATCACTCCGCCCGATCCGATCATCGCCGCCGTATGGGCCAAAGCCACAGTCAGCGACAGCCCGGCATTCTGCGCCATAAGCGAAGTGGCTGCGCGGTGGCCGGCGTCAAGTTCGTCAAGCTCACACAGGCCCAGATAGATCGGCACCAGCATCAGTGCGGCCCCGTGCGCCAGCGCCACGAGGAACGACCAAAGTGCCAGCCGCGAGGGTGGGATTCGCGACAAAAACCGTGGATGCCGGCGGGTTACCAGCAGGTAGAGCCCCATGCCGATCACGATCACCCCGGCGCCGACCTGGATCTCGCGCTGCCAGTCTATCAGCAGCGTCATCAGCGCAAAGGGCAGCAGGATCGCCAGCATCGCCAGGAAATGCCCCAGAGCCAAGGCCGCCAAGGCGCGCCACAAGGCATCGCCGCGCCGTTCCATCAGCGCGGATGACACCGCAAGCGGCCAGCCCATGCCGGGGTTGATGCCGTGATAAAGCCCTGACACCACCACGGCGAGCCAGAGGCCCGCCGCGGACATGCTTACCGTTTCCAAGGATCAGGCGGAGGGGTAACAGAAACTGTCGGTCGAACAGTCACCGCCTTCCAGCCGGATCTGGTGGCTGCGATAGCCCTCCGGGAACTCAACCCAGAAATCCTCGGCGAGGGTCAACCCACCGTTTTCACCCACATGCGCCATGACCATCGCCGCGCCGCGATCCCCGGGATAGAACTGATCGTCCCAGGTGGAATAGAGCGAGTTGGTCCAGTAGACGCGTTTGCCATCGCGGCTGATCTCGACCATCTGCGGGCCATAGCCAAAGGTCTTGCCATTGGGGTGCGGCGCGTTCTTTACGATGCCACCGATCTCGACCTTGCCGGCGAGCACCGGGTTCATCGGGTCGGAGACGTCATACTGGTGCATCTCGCCCAGACCCCAGCAGCTGACATAGAGGTATTTGTCATCAAGGCTGAGGTCGATATCGGTGACCAGCGGCGGTACGGCGCCAAAACCCTTTAGCAGGTCGGGCAGGTCATCGGCATCAGCGGGCACAGGATCAATGGTGATGGTCTTTTTCGCCTGCCATTCGCCATTGTCGTCCAGCCACCAGGTAAAGATCGCGCCTTGCAGGTTGGTGGTGTCCACCACCACGCCGCAGAACCCGTACTCCTTGACCGGGTCATGCGCGGGCCGGATTTCCAGCGCCATCTGGTGGTTTTCGCCCAGATCGATGGTCTTGGTCACCTTGCGGCCGCGCAGATCCCAGAAATGGATGCTGTGGCCGTATTTGTTGCTCAGCAGATCCTCAGGCACGACGCCGTTTTCGAACTGCGGCGGCAGACCCCATTCGGAACTGACCATGTAATCACGCGGCAGGTTCCACCAGAAATCATAGTGTTTGTCCTGCGCGCCGCGGTCCATCTCATAGCGGCCGAGGATGTCGAAGGTTTCGCAATCCATGATGAAGATGCCCGGAGGACCATCGGTGCCGTCTTCGCCACCGCCACCCAGGGTGCTGACATAGATGCCTTCGGGGCCACAATGGATGGTGTGCGGGCGCGAATAGCCAGTCTTTTCAAACAGCTCTTCGGGTTCGATGATCTTGTGGATCTTGGCGTCGAGCGGATCCTTGACGTCGATCACATAAATCCGCGACGACCGGATGCCCGGGATGATCAGGTAGCGGCGCTCCAGAAACGCGTGGCCGGTCAGCGGCGACAGGGCCGAGGAACAGGCGTTCCAGCCGAAATGGTGAAACTCGTCACCTTTGTTGGGCATGAAGAGCGTGTGCACGATCTTGCCGTAGTCGTCCGAGCTTGGATCAACATTCACAACCGCCAGACCATCGGGCTGCGAGCCATCCGGGCTGAGCAACAAGGTAAAGGCAAGCGTTTCTACCGGGGCCTCCATCGCCATTTTGGGCGAGGGATAAAAGGTGGGATCCGGTCTGAGATTCATGGGTAATGTCCTCCCTAAGGAACTGTTTTTATTCTTTTTTGCCGGAGGTCAAAGCCAAACACACGGCTCCGGCTGAGTTCACAGTAATGCAACAATGCGATTCTTGTTGCAGAAATTTCAACCAAGGCGGTCAGGCGCCGGGGGCCACCACAATGTCGGTCTGCCAATCGGCGCATTTGCGGGCCAGATTTTCGGGCAGCGCCGTGTCGGTGATCAGCGCATCCACCTCGGACAAAGAGCCAATACGCGCAGGGGCCGAGCGCGCGAGTTTGCTGTGATCGGCGACCAGAAAGGTCTGGCGTGATTGGTCCAGGATGGCGCGGCTGACGCCGACCTCCTGGATGTCGTAATCCAGCATGTCACCATCGGCATCCAGCGCCGAACAGCCCACCACGGCCAGGTCGAATTTGAACTGGCGGATGCGTTCGGCCGCCAGCGTGCCGATCAGCCCGCCATCGGCGCGGCGCAAGGTGCCGCCGGTCACGATGATCTCACAGCTGTCATTGGCGACAAGGATATTGGCGATGTTGAGGTTGTTGGTGACCACCAGAAGGTTGCGGTGGTGCAGCAGCGCACGCGCCACGGCCTCGGTGCTGGTGCCGATATTGAGAAACAGCGAGATGTCCTCGGGGATGCGCGCGGCACAGGCCTGGGCAATGGCGGCCTTGGCGTCTGCGTTCAGGGCGCGGCGCTCCTCATAGCCGATATTGCTGGTGCCCGAGGGCAGGATCGCGCCGCCATGCACCCGTTCCAGCCGCCCGGCCTCGGCCAGGTCGGTCAGGTCGCGCCGGATCGTCTGCAGGGTCACACCGAAATGCGCCGCCAGGCCGTCAACGGTGACCTTGCCGTCGCGGCGTGCGATTTCGAGGATTTCCGGGGCGCGGATCGTCTGGGTCATGGAACGTCCTTTTTTACCAGTGTTGGCACGGTGCGCGGCGCGGCGCAAGCTGCGACAAATGCGCGGTTTGTCGATAAAAAGCGCAAAAACGAACATTTTCGCGGTTCCATTCGCGCAAAATGAAGCGTAAATCGCTGATAAGCGAACATACGGAGTCGCGTTATGCACGACAACAGAGCTCAGGACATCGTTGATCTTTTCATCATTGGCGGCGGCATCAATGGCTGCGGCATCGCTCGCGATGCGGCCGGGCGGGGGCTGAGCGTGCGGCTGGCCGAGATGAATGATCTCGCCTCGGCCACCTCGTCGGCCTCAACCAAGCTCTTTCATGGCGGGCTGCGCTATCTGGAGTATTTCGAGTTTCGCCTCGTGCGCGAGGCGCTGGTGGAACGCGAAACGCTGCTGCGCGCGATGCCGCATATCAGTTGGCCGATGCGCTTTGTGCTGCCTTATCACCGCGACATGCGGTTTGAGTCCGACACGCCGACCTCGCGGCTTTTGGGGCTGGTGATGCCCTGGATGAAGGGGCGACGCCCGGCCTGGCTGATCCGGCTGGGGCTGTTTCTCTACGACCATCTGGGCGGGCGACAGATCCTGCCCGGGACGTCGACGCTGTCGCTCGCGGGCAGTGCCGAAGGTGCGCCGCTACAAGAGAGGTTCGCCACCGCCTATGAATATTCCGATTGCTGGGTCGAGGATTCGCGGTTGGTCGTGCTGAACGCCCGCGATGCGGAAGCCCGCGGTGCGCAAATTCTGGTGCGGACCAAGGTGCTGTCGGCGCGGCGTCGGGACACTCTGTGGGAGATTGAAACGCAGGACGTGGACACCGGCAAGATCACGGTGTCCAAGGCGCGGATGCTGGTCAATGCCGGCGGCCCCTGGGTGGGCGACATCCTGCAAACCAAGATCGGGGTGAACTCAAGCGACGGCGTGCGTCTTGTGCGTGGCAGTCACATCGTGACCCGGCGGCTCTTTGACCACGACAAATGCTATTTCTTTCAGGGCACGGATGGGCGGATCATCTTTGCGATCCCGTATGAGACCGACTTTACCCTGATCGGCACGACCGACGCCGAACATGCCGACCCATCGCAGGCGCCGGAAATCACGCCCGAAGAACGGGATTACCTGATCGCCTTTGCCAACCGCTATTTCGCGCGAGAGATCAGCGAAAAGGATGTCGTCTGGACCTATTCCGGCGTCCGCCCGCTCTATGATGACGGGGCAAGCAGCGCCACCGCGGCGACGCGGGATTACACGCTGAAGGTAGAGGCTACCGGCGGCGCGCCGGTGCTGAATGTCTTTGGCGGCAAGATCACCACCTATCGCCGCCTCGCCGAAAGCGCCATGGAAAAGATCGCACCGTTCTTGCCCGGAACGCCGGGTGCGTGGACGGCGGGGGTGGCCTTGCCCGGCGGGGATTTTCCGGTCGATGGGGTCGATGCGCTGATCACGCGGCTGCAGGCGGACTACCCGTTCCTGACACCGTTCTGGGCCAAACGCCTGATCCGCGCCTATGGCACCGACGCGTGGAAGGTATTGGGCGCAGCCAAATCCGCTGCCGATCTGGGCGAAGACTTCGGCGCGACCCTGACCGCGCAGGAAGTGCACTGGCTGATGACCCGCGAATATGCCCGCAGCGCCGAGGATGTGGTCTGGCGGCGCAGCAAGCTGGGGCTGAGACTGACGCCTGACCAAATCGCACGGTTGGAGGATTGGATGCATGGTGGCGGGCAGGGCCTGGACGTCAAAGCGGGCTAACAGCCGCAGATTGCGCGTTTTCAATACCGCCGGCTCTGGCTAACCTGCGCCAAACAGCGGAGGGTTTTTCATGACGCATATCCTTGCCATCGACCAGGGCACCACCTCGAGCCGGGCAATCCTGTTTGACGCCAACCTGCAGATCACCGCAACGGCGCAAGAGGAATTTCCCCAGCATTTTCCAGACAGTGGCTGGGTCGAGCATGACCCGTCGGATCTGTGGTCCACCACCGCCGCCACCTGCCGGGCGGTGATCGAAAAGGCCGGGATCAGCGCCGAGGATATTGCCGGCATCGGCATCACCAATCAGCGCGAAACCACGCTGGTCTGGGATCGCAACACCGGCCAGCCCATTCACAATGCGATTGTCTGGCAAGACCGGCGCACGGCGCCCTTGTGCCAGAAACTGCGCGAGGCGGGGCATGAGGCGCTGGTGACGCAGACCACCGGGCTGCTGCTCGACCCGTATTTCAGCGGCACCAAGGTGCGGTGGATTCTGGACAACGTCGATGGCGCGCGGCAGCGGGCCAAGGCGGGCGAGCTGGCTTTTGGCACCGTCGACAGCTGGCTGATCTGGAACCTGACCGGCGGGCAAGTGCATGTCACCGACGCCACAAATGCCGCGCGCACGATGCTCTATGACATCCGCAAAGGCGCGTGGAGCACCGAGATGTGCGATATGCTCGACATCCCCATGGCGATGCTGCCCGAGGTGCGCGATTGCGCGGCGGATTTTGGCGCGACGCGGGCCGATCTCTTTGGCCGTCCGTTGCCGATCCTGGGCATTGCCGGGGATCAGCAGGCGGCCACGATCGGGCAGGCCTGTTTCCAGCCGGGGATGCTGAAATCGACCTATGGCACGGGGTGTTTTGCATTGCTGAACACCGGGGATACGGCGGTCACGTCGCAAAACCGGCTGCTGACGACAATCGCCTATCAGCTTGATGGCAAAGCGACTTTTGCCTTGGAGGGGTCGATCTTTGTCGCCGGGGCGGTGGTGCAATGGTTGCGCGATGGCTTGAAGCTGATCCGCACGGCGCCCGAGACGCAGCCACTGGCCGAACAGGCGGACCCCACCCAGAACGTCGTGCTGGTGCCGGCCTTTACCGGCCTTGGCGCTCCCTATTGGAACGCAGAATGCCGCGGCGCGGTGTTTGGCCTGACGCGTAATTCGGGACCGGCGGAATTTGCCCGCGCGGCGCTGGAATCGGTGGGCTACCAGACCCGCGATCTGCTGGAAGCGATGCATGCGGATTGGGCCCATGCGGGTGAGGCGGGGGTGCTGCGCGTCGATGGTGGTATGAGCGCGTCGGACTGGGCGATGCAATTCCTGTCGGACATCATCGGCGCCGGGGTTGACCGGCCCCAGGTGTTGGAAACGACAGCCATGGGCGCCGCCTGGCTTGCCGGGCAGCGGGCCGGGTTCTATCCGGGCATGGCCGAGTTCGGCCAAAGCTGGGCGCTCGACCGCAGTTTTGCTCCCGCGATGGACGCCGACCTGCGCGAAGAGAAATACGTCGCCTGGAAACGCGCCGTGGCTGCGGCGCAGGCGTTCTGAGGCGAAGGTGGAAAATGGTGGCGTGGGGGAGACTCGAACTCCCGACCTAACGATTATGAGTCGTTCGCTCTAACCAACTGAGCTACCGCGCCACTTTGTGGAGCCGGTGGGTAAGGCACAGGCCCGGTGCCGTCAAGCGGAAATTGGGCGCAAATTGGCGGCGTTGCCGATGCAGGCAAGCGCCGCCATTGCGGGGCTATTGATGCCGGTCTGCGGGCGGCCAGAGCAGCGATTCCAGCGTGTAGACAAGGATCGCCGCGCCGATGGCGCCGGCCGTTGCGACACCCAGCAGGACGACCACGTCGATTGGCCCGCCGATATCGGCAAAACCCGAACGTGTCATGCCCTGCACAAAGAGCACAGCGGCGATTGCGCCCACGGGCATCGACAGCTGTGCCCAGAGAAACTTGCGCCAGCTGACCTCGCGGTCGCGGAAGAGTACAAAGATATAAAGCAGCGTCACGAGGATCGCGACGGCGACCATGGCCCAGAACAGGAACGGGCCAAAGATCTCTTCGAAGACGGCAAGCAGGGTGCCAAATGTCAGGTCCTTCATGGTGTCCTCCTCAGGCGCGGCCGCGCAGCATGGCGTTATAGGTGGCTTTCAGGGCGACTTCTTTCATCAACCAGCTGATCCAGAGCTCTTCCAGCGGCGCGATCATGCCGGGGAAGGAAGGGACCAGATCGTTGTTGTAGTCGAACTCGATCAGCATGGCGCGCCCGACACGGGTGATCAGCGGGCAGGAAGTGTAGCCATTGTAGCTTGCATCGGTGGTGTCGCCGGCGATCTGCGCGACGAGGTGGTCTTCGACCACCGGCACCTGCCATTTGACCGAGGCCGCGGTCTTGCCCTTGGGCACGCCAGCGATGTCGCCGACAGCGAAGACGTCCGGGTAGCGGTTGTGGCGCAGCGTGTGTTTGTCGACCTCGACCCAGCCCTGGTCGAGCCATTTTTCTTCCCAGCTGAGGCCGGATTGGCGGATCACCTCGGGTGCGCGTTGCGGCGGGATGACGTGGATGTAGTCGTAATCCATGTCGATGTCGAAGCCGTCGGCATCGACAAAAGTGGCGCGTTTGGCGCCGGGATCGATGGCCTTGAGCGTGTGCTTCATCGCGGTGTCGATGCCGCGCTGGGCAAAGAGCATGCGCACTTTTTCCGCCACGATTGGCACCCCGAAGAGCGCGCCCTGCGGGGCGGCATAGGTGATCTGCATCTTGCTGCGGCCGCCGGCCTTGCGGGCGATGTCGTCGATCAGAAAGGTGTGTTTCAGCGGCGCGCCGGCGCATTTCATTTCCGTGGCCGGCCGGGTGAAGAGGCCGATGCCGCCTTCCTTGGTGAATTTCGACGCGGCTTGCCATGTGCGCGCGGCGTAATCCGGCCCGGCATAAAGCGCACCGATGCCGTTTTCGCCGACCATGTTCAGATCGAAGCCTTCGATGCCGGCATGGTCGAGCACGAGACCGGTGGCGACGACGAGGTAGTCATAGTCCAGCGTCTCGCCGCCTTGCAGAGCGATCTTGCGGGTTTCGGGATCGATATTGGCGGCCCAGTCCTGTTTCAGCGTGACACCGGTGGGCAGCCAATCGGTGGTCTGGCTGACGGAATAGCTGGGCGGTTTGAGCCCGGCGGCAATCAGCGAGAACCCGGGCTGGTACCAGTGTTCCTTGCGTCCATCGACAAGCGTGATCTGCGCGCCGTCGAGGCGGCGGACAAGGCGGTTGGCCAAGGCGGCGCCCGCGGCACCCGCGCCGAGGATCACGATTTTGGCGTTGGTTCGGGTCTGGGCCTGAGCCTCTTTGGCGGCGCCTGTTGCGGCAAGGGCGCCAGCGCCTGCGGCCAGGGTCAGGAATCCCCGCCGGGTCGGGGTGAATGCTGAATCGGTCATGGAGCCTCCTCCGGTTACACATCCTGCTTATCGAATGTGTGAAGAGGCCTTGCGTTGATTCAGATCAAGAAAGCTGTATGTCAGTTTGATGTTTTGAAAGCGCGCGCCTTGGCGAAGGCGCCCCGAGCGGACATGCGTCCGCCGGCCCGCCCGCCAAGCCGAGCGCCTTTCAGGGGCGTTATTTGACGATGGCCTCGTCCTTGACGAACATGTTGGCCCAGGCGCGATCCACCAGTTCCGGCGACATCTTGTAGGGCAGGCCCTCGAAATCGCAGACCGCGATCATCTGGTCGACCAGGAAGATCGGTTGGTAGTTGGCATAGGTGTTGTTGATCGTCGGGTATTTGTTCTTGAGCAGGTGTACGAGGCTGGCCTCGTCGAGCTGCATCTTCTTCTTGCGGGCGACCAGCGCGAAGATCTTGAGGAAGTCTTCTTGGCTGGGGCCGTCGATCTTGATCTTGAAGAAGATCCGACGCAGGGCGGCCTGGTCGAAGATCTCATTCGGGTGGAAGTTGGTGGAGAAGATCACCAGCGTGTCGAAGGGGACTTCGAATTTCTCACCCGATTGCAGCGCCAGAATGTCCTTGCTTTCTTCCAGCGGGACAATCCAGCGGTTGACCAGTTTCTGCGGCGGTTCGGCTTGACGGCCAAGGTCGTCGACGATGAAGATGCCGCCGGTGGATTTGAGCTGGAGCGGCGCCTGGTAGGTCCGCGCGGTGGGGTTGTAGACCAAGTCGAGCATGTCGAGGCTGAGCTCGCCCCCGGTGATCACCGTGGGGCGCTGGCAGAGCACGTAGCGTTGGTCAAAGCGCGTGGTGCGGCGCAGCTGGGTTTTGCTTTCTTCGTCCTCTTCGACGGCGGAATGCACAATCGGGTCAAAAACGGTGATCACCTGGCCGGAATATTCGATGGCGCGCGGGACATAGATCTTGTCACCCATGGCGTCGCGGATGCCGTTTGAGATCGAGGATTTGCCGTTGCCCGGCGGGCCGTACATCAGGATCGAGCGGCCCGATCCGACGGCGGGGCCAAGATTGCCGATCAGGCTGTCGGGCAGGATCAGGTGGCCCATGGCGCCGGTCAGCTGGTCGCGGCTGATCTGGATGTTGCGGATCGACTGGCGTTTGACCTGTTCGCTATAGACCTGCAGCGGCACCGGCATCGGGCCGAAATATTCCGACTGTGCCAGCGCGTCGAGCGCGCGCGCCTTGCCGCTATCGGTCAGCTGATATGGCATTTCATTGGTGGTTGTTCCGGCCGATAGGGTGCCCATCGCCTCAAGCAGGCCCTGGCTGCGGGCCATGTCGATCAGCTCTTGCGCGACCGGCACGGGCAGGCAGGTGGCCTTGGCCAGGTCTGTCACCAGGTTGGTGTTCTTGCGGAACAGGGTCTTGAGCACGATGTCGCGCATCATGACCAGTGGAATTTGCATTTCGTCCAGTCGCTTGGGCGACGGGGGCGCCATGACGGTGGTGGATTGCATATTCATGTGTTTGTGCCTGCCAATCTTGTTTGGTGTGACGTTACGCGGGCAATGTGACCAAAGCTGGGCTGGGCATAGGGAATTCTGAGGCGGCTGTCAGCGACCAAGCCAGATCCCGAGGAGGAGGTAAATGCCCAGCGTGCCCCCCAGCGCCAACCCCATCGGAAAGCGTGAGCCGGATTCCCAGCTGTGCCAATCGGGGGCCAAACGGCGCAGCGGGGTGTGTTTGCCGATCCGGTGCGCGACAAAGGCGGCCAGCAGGTTGGCAGCAAAGAGCGCCATGAGAAAACGCAGATCGCCGATATGGATGAAAGGCGCGGCGGCGGCGGCGAATTTCGCGTCACCCGCGCCCATGGCGCCACCGGCATTCAGCGCGATCCCGGCGACCAGCACAACAACAAGGTGCAGGTAGCGCCAGAGATAGGCGTCAAAGGGCAGGGCGATCAGGCCGACAAGGGCAAACACCACAAAGAGCGCCACCACCGCATGGTTCGGGATACGCATGCCGCGCATATCCGTGAAGCAGATATAGAGGCATATCGGCAGCACAAAGGGCGCGAACCACAGGGCGGCACTGGCGGCGATGCCCATGTCGACCTCAGCGGGTTACGGACGCTTCGAGCGCGGCAAGGCTGCGGGCGGCGGCCTCAAAATGCTGCGGATGGGTTTCGATTGCTTCGCGCAACAGGCCCTTGCCGATCTGTACGTCGCCCCGCTTGATCGCGGTCAGACCCATCGAATGCAGCAATTCGGCGCGTTCGATCTGGGACATCGGGATCACCGGCAGGGTGTAGTTGCCCTGCGCGCCGCGGGCCAGAACCAGGTTGTTCTTGGCGGTAAAGAGCTCGCGGTCTTGGCGGATGGCTTCGACAAACAGCCGCTCTGCCTCGGCATGGTCGCCGCGGGTCAGCTTGGAATACCCCCAGTTATTCAGGACAGACGCGGGTGAGGTGGTGAGACCGACGGCGATTTCATAAAAGCTGTCGGCCTTCTTCCATTCCTTGTTGCCATCGGCGATCATCGCCTCAAGCCGGTAACGCTTGAAGGTTTCATGTGTGGGTGGAATGGCGTCGAGCACCGTTTCGGCCTCGTCCCATGCATTGGCGCGGATGAGGGTGTCGGCCAGCTGCACACGGTCGGCGTTGGTGCTGTCTTTGTGATCGACAACCTTGGCCCAGGCGGTCCGTGCCTCGGTAAAGCGCTTGGCGCGGGTCAGCGACGCGGCCAGGCCGCGCATCAGATCGATGCGTTTTGGATCCTTGGCCGTGGCCCGTTTGAAGTAGTTCACGGCCTCTTCGGGATCGCCGACCGACAACATGACCTCGTTCAGGTTGGTTGCGTCAATGGCGTTCACACCTGTGAATTCACGGTCGACAGCGTCTTTGTCGATGGCCTGCTCACACGCGGAAAGCGTAACTGCCCCTGCCAAGCAAAGGGAAACAAAGATGGGGTGGCGCATTTTGCCTGCGTCCTTTTTCTGCTCTTGCCTCTTACGATGTCCGGCGGATCAAGTAGGACCCGCTGCCCCGGCGCACCAATTTATATTCTTGTTCTAACTCTGTACCATAGACTGAATTTTCCAATTTTGCGAGTGCCAAGCGAAGATTGTCGCGAATTGAGTCACTTTGGCCATTATCGAGCGCATAGGCCTTGCGGAAAATCTCGGCGGCTTCGGGTGTTTTGCCCCGTTCGATCAGCACAACACCCAGATTGTTCCACGCCTCGGGCCAGGTTTCTTCGGCCTTTACGGCGCTGCGCAGCAGGGATTCAGACTGGTTGAGGCGGCCAAGCGCCAGATTGGCACTGCCCAGGGCGACCAGCACTTCGCCGGTCAGCCCGCGATCACCGGCGGCGCGGGTAAACGCCTCTAAAGCCAGTTCAAATTCACCTGCCTCCATCAGCCGGTGGCCGACCAGCAGGCCATCCACCGCCTCGCCGCGCGGATCGAGCGCGGGTGCAAAGGGCGTGTCACCCGACGGCGCAAGGCCGCCCGGGGAACAGGCGGCCAAAGCGAAGCTTGTCAAAACGCATCCCAATACGGGTCGGCGCATGTTTTTATTGTCCGATACTGCCCATCTCGCTGATGCCAACCGCGGAAGGCCCGACCAGGATGATCAGAAGCGGCGGCACCGTCAGCATCATAGTCGTCAAAGTCATCTTTGTCGGCAACTGGTTTGCCTTTTCTTCGGCGCGCATGACCCTTTTGTCACGCATTTCGCTGGCATAGACCCGCAGCGCGTCGGAAATCGAAGTACCAAAGCTTTGCGACTGGTTGAGAACCGTCACGAAGGATGACACATCCTGCACGCCGCAGCGTTCCGACATGTCGTTCAAGACCTGGGTTTTGTCCTTACCGGCCTTCATCTCGTGGCTGATGATTTCAAATTCATCGGCCAGTGCGGGGAAGGACGGGCGGATTTCGCGGGCCACGCGGACAATGGCCTGATCCATCGACTGACCGGCCTCGACACAGACCAGCATCATGTCGAGCGCATCGGGAAAGCCGGACTGGATTTCCTCTTTGCGCTTTTCGACGCGCTTGTTGACCCAGTATTTCGGCGCCATGTAGCCCACGGCACCGGGGCCGAGGATATACATGATCTTTTGCTGCATCGTGGCGGCGGACTGATCCACCAGCAGCAGGAAATACAAGACGCCGACACCCAGCAGACCCAGACCCAGGGCAAACTGGGCAAAGTAGTACATCTGCACCGCGTCTTTTGACCGGTAGCCGGCCTGCAGCAGCTTCATTCGGATCGCCGACAGCTCTTTAGCGTCCTGCGGTTCCAGGAACTGGGCGTATTTGTTCAGTTTTTCGTTCTTGCGCTTTTCGCGCAGCACGGCGCGGGTTTCCGCGTCCAGCCGTTCCTGACCGGTCTTTTTGAGCTTTTCCATCGGGTCCGGACGCTGTGCCAGCATCATCGGGATGGTTGCCAGGATCAGCAGGAAAGCGAGGCCCGCCACCACCATCAGCGGACCGGCCGGGCCCAGCATGTCGGTGATCATCGTGTTGAGGGTATCAAGCATATTGGCTGTCCTCTTAGACTTTGATGTTCACAAGCGCGCGCATCACAATGATGTTCAGCGTCAGCATGATCGCCACGATGAAACAGGCGGGGATGAACCACGGGTGATCCAGCACCTCGTCGTAGTAATCCGGCTTGGCGACCTGGATGAAGATCAGCGCGGCCACCGGGAAGCCCGACAGGAACTTGCCCGACCATTGCGCTTCGGCGGTGATCGCCTTGACGCGGCGGAAGAGGCGGAAGCGCGCGCGGATCACCTTGGCCAGACCTTCGAGGATCTCGGCGAGGTTACCGCCCGAGGTCTGCTGGATGGTCACAGCCACGGCGAGAAAGCGCAAATCCTGCATGTCGAGCCGTTCGGCCATATGCTTGAGCGCTTCGCCCACGTCGCGGCCATAGGTCGACTCGTCGGCGATAACGCCAAACTCGGTGGCCAGCGGATCCTTGATTTCCTTTGACACAATCGAAATGGCCGAGCTGAACGGGTGCCCGACACGCAGGCTGCGCACCATCAATTCGACGGCGTCGGGCAGCTGTTCCTCGATCATGCTCAGGCGTTTCTTGGCCTTGTGGTTGATCCACATGTAAACGCCGCCCACACCCATCACGACACCCAGCAGGATGCGCACCGGCAGGCCGGCCTCTGTCCCGATGGTCAGGCCGAAAAACGCCATGATGCTGACCACGACCATCACCATGATCAGCTGTTGCGGCGTAAAGGCCAGGGCGGCCTTTTGTGCCTTGTCGGCGAGCAGTGAATACAGCGGGAAGGACCGCGATTTCATGTGCTGGTCCATCTCCTTGCGGAGCTTGGCCAGCACCTCTTCGCGGCGGTCGCCTTTGTCGAGCATCTCGAGGCGGCGGTTGACCCGGCTGTTCAGGCTGATCGACTTGCCGAAGGCGACAAGATAGACGCCCTCGACAAGCACGAGCACGCCAATAAAGATCATGCCATAGATGATCGGTTCTGCGCTGAGCATTTAGGGTCACTCCCCTCTGAAAGGTTCGTAGATGGATGGCGGCAGGTCAAAGCCCCACATCCGGAAACGTTCGGAATAGGCACTGCGCACGCCGGTGGCGGTGAAATGCCCGATGATCTTGTTGTCCGGCGTCAGGCCGACGCGCTGGAAGCGGAAGATTTCCTGCATCGAAATCACGTCGCCTTCCATCCCGGTGATCTCGGTGATCGAGGTCATCCGGCGCGAGCCGTCCTGCAGACGCGAGGCCTGCACAATGAGGTTCACAGCGGAGGAGATCTGCGAGCGCATCGCCTTCAGCGGCATCTCGATCCCGGCCATGGCGATCATGTTTTCCAGACGCGCGACACCGTCGCGGGCGCTGTTGGCGTGGATCGTCGTCATTGATCCGTCGTGGCCGGTGTTCATGGCCTGCAGCATGTCGATGACTTCCTCGCCGCGCGTTTCACCCACGATGATCCGGTCAGGACGCATCCGCAGGGCGTTTTTTAGACAATCCCGCGGTGTGACCGCGCCCTTGCCTTCGACGTTGGGCGGGCGGCTTTCCATCCGTCCCACATGGGTCTGTTGCAGCTGAAGTTCGGCCGTATCCTCGATCGTCAGGATGCGTTCGGCATTGTCGATGAAGGATGACAGCGCGTTGAGCGTGGTCGTCTTACCCGAACCGGTACCACCCGACACGATCAGGTTCAGCCGGGTCGACACAGCGGCCTGCAGATAGACAGCCATTTCCTCGGTAAAGGCGCCGAACTGCACCAGATCATCGATGCCCAGCTTGTCCTTTTTGAACTTACGAATGGACACCAGGCTGCCATCGACGGCAATCGGCGGCACCATGGCGTTGAAACGCGACCCATCTGCCAGACGGGCGTCCACATAAGGGTTCGATTCATCGACGCGACGACCCACGGCGGAGACGATCTTGTCGATGATCCGCATCAGGTGCTTTTCGTCTTTGAAGGTCACATCCGACAAAGACAGCTTGCCGTTCTGTTCGACAAAGATCTGGTGCGGGCCGTTCACCAGGATATCGCTGACGGTTTCGTCTTTCAGCAGCGTTTCCAGCGGGCCGAGGCCTTTGACCTCATCATAAAGCTCGCGGTTGATGGTGCGACGCTCTTCGCGGTTCAGCACGATGCCGCGTTCGGTCAGCGTGTCGTTGACGATGTCGCCGATTTCTTCGCGCAATTCACCTTCGCCGGCCTGGTCCAGTGCCGAGAGGTTGAGGTTATCCAGTAGCGCGCGGTGCAGCTCGAGCTTGATTTCGCCCAGGCGTTCCTTGCGCTTTTTCTCTTTGTCCTCAGGGGCGGCGCGCGCCGGCTGTTTGGCCATGGCCACGCGCTTTGGGCCCGCGGTCGCGGCGGGCTTTTCCGGGGCCTCAGCCGCCGGCGCTGCGTCCTGCGGGGCGGCGGCGACCGCGACGTCTTTGGTTTTCTTGTAACGGGAAAACATCTGCAGCTCTCCTTTACGCGGCTTCGGCGTCGGAATTGCCGATCGCGTGCAGCGATTCGGCGAGTTTGGTGATTTCCTTGCGCAGCGGGTTCTTGGCGGCATGGCTGGCCAGCGGCAGGCCGTGGTCGCAGGCCTGCTGGATCACCTTGCCGCCATCCGAAAACTGCAGATCCAGCTTGATCCCAAGGCTTTCGGCCATGCGCTTGACCCGGCTCTTGCCTTGCAGGTCGGTGAATTTCGGCGCGCGGTTGAGCGCAAAGCGCAGCTTGTCAAACGGCAGATCCTCGGCCTGCAAGGCGCGTTTCAGCCGCAGAGTGTTCTGCGCCGAACGCATGTCGAGCTCAACCACGGCGAAATAAACCTGCGCCTCGTTCAGGACCGTTTCGGTCCACTGCACGATGGTCGACGGCATGTCGACGACAACGTAATCAAAGTGTTCGCGCGCGGTATCGAGCAGTTTTTGCACCTCGGCCGGGCCAATCATGTCCAGCGGCAATACGTCAGGTGGTGAGGTGAAGACCTGCAATATGTCCTCAAAGTTGGCCAGCGCCTGGGCAAAGCTGTCGCCATCCATCGAATCGATGTCGGTCAGCATTTCCATCACCGCGTCGCGGCGGGGCAGATCCAGGTAGGTCGCCACAGAGCCGAATTGCAGGCCCATATCCACAAGGCAAACGCGCGGCGCTTTGGCCTTGTCGATGGTGGCCAGTTCGACCGCGAGGTTGACCGCCAGTGTGGACGCACCAACACCGCCGGCGAGGCCCTGAACAGCGATCAACACGCCATCTCCATCGCCTTTGAGCTTGACGGCCGGGGCGTCGGGATCGGCGGCAACCACCGGGGCGCTGGGCGGGGCGCGCATCCGTTCGACGGCGGCGGCAAGCTCACCATCGGGCAGCGGATAGGGCACAAATTCGTCAGCGCCACAGCGCAAGAGCTGGTGCAAGGAGGCGGGTGTCACGTCTTCGGCGATCAGCACAACCTTGACCCCGCGGCCCTTCGCGCCAGAGATGATCTCGCCCAAGCGGGTCACGTTTTCTTCGTCGATGCTGTCGATGGCCATGGCCACGAATTCCAGGTTCTGGGCATCGGGCTGTGACAGGAAGGGCAGGGCTTCTTCAAAACCAAGATCGCCCCAGCTTTCACCAAGGATCGACTCCATGTCTTCGATCAGCAGATCAAAGTTCTGGACATCTCGACTGATCGTACAGGCAAGGATAGGGCCAGGATCAGCCTGCTGGGATGTCGTACTCGTCATGTGCCTCACGTCCTTTACGGTTTTGACGGAACCGGAACGCAGCGGGAGAGAATAATATGCGAAACCCACCCGTGATCCGGTCCCGGGCCACGCGACTCTCGCCGCATAGACCGGTCCTTGGAGAAGACGTTGCCGGAGAAACGGGGCAAGATTTGGGCCAAAAAACCCCAATTGTACGGTATTGAGTGACGATCAGGGCCCGAGAGGCGGGATCGTCGATTCCGCGAAATGAAAGAAAAAGCGCGCAAATCCAGAGATTTACGCGCTTTTCCAATGTGTTATGCGGGTTTGCCGCGGGTTTGCCGTAGGATCAGGTCACTCGGTTGTGACGAAATCCTGGCCCGAGATGCCGCTAAGTTTCGACGGCGGCTCGGCGCTGCGCACATATTCGCGATAGATCACCTCGGCATATTTGCCATCGAGCGGGGTGATCCCTTTGACAAAGCCCGACACCTCGGTGACGGTCCGGCGATTGCGGCGTTCGCGGCCTTCGGTCACGATCAGCGGCTGAGTTTCACCAAATGACACCATCGCCTCAAGCCGGTCGCGGCTGATGCCTTGGCTGACCAGGAAATGCACTACCGCTTGCGCGCGGCGCAGGCCGAGACGCTGGTTATAGGCGTTGGAACCGACCTTGTCGGTGTGGCCGTAGACGCGGAAGCGGATTTCCGGGAACTGGCGGATCCAGTTGGCCTGTTCGCGCAGCGTGTCGCGGGCGCCGGCATCCAGCGTGGACGAGTTGAACGCGAAATTGACGGTTGTCAGCACCTCAGAGGCGAAACGCTGCGACAGATCATAGATCACCTGCTTTTCGCCGTTGTGGATCTGCACGTTGTTCATCGTCGCGGTGCCGAAATTGCCTGTATCGACCAGGGCGCCGGCTTCGCGGTTGAAGGCCGAGTAGACCGGATCAGAGCCGAAGGCGCAGGCCGACAACAGGGTCATGCTGAGGCCTGCAATGGTGAGCCGGAGTGTCCTATGCTGTTGCATCATCTTTCCTCAGTCCATCACATAGCCATACGAGCCGCTGAAATCCTGCTTGGCCACTTCGCCGGCCGCACCCTGCGCCTGGCGACCGGTGTCGCTGGCCACACGGCCAAAGAGGAACAGATCACGTTCCGACGGCGGCTTGACCCGGTCGGTCGGCAGGGCAAGCGCCTCGCCACGGGTGGGGGTCACAAGATGCGGGGTCACGATGACCACCAGCTCGGATTGTTCGCGGGCATATTCGGCGCTGCGGAAGAGCGCGCCCAGCACCGGAATGTCGCCCAGCCACGGCACCTGGCCGTTCAGGTCGCGGAAGTCGTCCTGCAAGAGCCCTGCGATGGCAAAGCTTTCGCCATCCCGCAGCTCGACCGTGGTCGAGGCTTCGCGGCGGCGGAAGGCGTCGATGCGGATGGTTTCGAGGTTAAAGCCATTGTCGGGGTCGATCGCCGACACCGCAGTTTCCAGCTCGAGATTGATGATATCGCCATCGACCACGCGGGGGATGAAGTTGAGTTCAACACCGAAGGGCTTGAATTCAATGGTAATTGTGCCGCCGTCCTGAGAAACGGGCACCGGGTATTCACCACCGGCCAGGAATTTGGCCTCTTGCCCCGAAAGGGCGGTGAGGTTTGGTTCGGCCAGGGTGCGCACGACGCCTTTGGCCTCGAGCGCCTCTAGGAGGATACCGATTTCGAGCCCGCCGGCGTTGAAGCCAAAGAGCACGCCACCTTCGGCGGCGTTTGAGCCCGATTGCGGGTTGAGCTTCGCTACGATCGTGTCGCGGTCTGTTAGCGGGGCGGCGTTGCCGGTGCCGATCTCAAGCCCGAGATCGCCATCGAGGATCGCGCCGCCGGTTGCGACCGAGCTGCGCAGGGTCTTGGCGACCGAGCGCGACATTTCGGCAAAGCGGACTTTCAGCATCACCTGCTGTACGCCACCGACGCTCATCAGGTTGGACACCCGCTCGGGCGCGTAGCGCTGCGCCAGATCCAGCGCCCGCTGCATCCGCAAGGTGCTGGAAACGGTGCCCGACAGGACAATGCCGTCATTGGCGGTGCGCACTTCGATCTTTTCGTCGGGAAGGATCTGGCGCAACCGCTCTTTAAACTCGGTCACATCCGCGGCCACCCGCACGTCGACATTGGTGATCAGTTGCCCCTGGGCATCCAGAATGGTCAATGTCGTGGTCCCTGGCGCCTTGCCCAGCACATAGATCGTGCGGTCCGAAAGCGACGAGATGTCGGCAATCGCGGGGTTGGCGATGGAAAGCTCGGCAAACGGCGTTTCGCTTTCGACGACCACCGCGCGATTCATCGGCACGTTGAGCGTCGATTCCGTCCCGGTCCGCACCACGCGCAGGGTTTCGGCCTGCACGGTTTGCGGCACAGGGGCCAAGCTTAGAGTCAGCCCGACAAGGGCTGCCTTCAGAAATCTGTCGTATGTCATGTGACCTGCCTTTCGATCACGCCTCGGTCGCGGGTCTTTGGTGCCCACATTTGTCAGTGAATGTGAGACAGTTTGATATTTTTTGCAAGAATCAATAACTTCCTGTGCGGCTTTTATGTGGATAACCCGCAACAATCCGCCCGAATGCATATAGAAAAAAGGGGGCGCCGGAATGGCACCCCCTGGATTCAAGTCCCTGAAATCAGGTCAGTTTGTGCAGGGGATCGGGATTTCGACAACCTCTGCGCCCTTGCGCGTGCGGATCGTGCAAACCTCCAGCGATTTGTCGGCTTTTTGCTCTTTGCGCTCGATCCCGAGCAGCGAACGCTGGTCCACTTCGATGGCTTCGGCGACCGTGTCGTCGTTATGCGACATCAGCGACAGCGACAGATCACCGGTCGATTGGGCCTGTGCCAGCGACGCCACTTGCTGCGGGCTGGCGGCCACCGTGACGGTGCGGGCGATCGTGGCATCCGTGGTGTCGGCATTGGCGGTCTGGTCGATGGCGATCAGGCGCACACCGGTTTCGATCAGCTTGGTCACGTCACCTTGGGGCAGGTTGGGATCGTTGCCAGGGATGCGGCCGGTCCAGTAGATGTCGACCCGGTCACCCGGACGCAGGAAGCCCGACACACCCGACGCCACGTCGACCTTGATCGCAAAGGCGCGTTGCCCGCGTTCCAGCCGCGAGGTCAGGCCGGCATCGCCACCAGGATCGCTGACCTTGACGCTCATCATCGCTTCGAACTGTTCGATGGCGCGCACAGCGACGCGCGGATCATCGCCATCGTCATAAAACGGGTTTTCCGCGTCAAAGACGCCGTCGGGCAGGATTTCCTTGGGCCAGGGGGCGAGCTTGACGTCCTCGGGCAGGATCTGTTCGCCATAGGCGATGGCCCGGGTTGCGACATAGATCTCTTTGGTCGGCACGGCGGCGGTGGCTTTTTGCCGTTCCTGTTCCAGCGCGTTCTGATACGCGCCGATGTAATTCTGCGCCATGTAGACGGCAAAGCCGGCAAGGCCCAGACCTGCAATCAGTACCAGTCCGAATACAAGTCGCATGTGTCACCTCTCGCGTGTATGCCTCGGATACGCCCGTTTTGATGGGCGCTTTGTTAAACAGCGGTATCGGTCAAATGTGTCCAAAGGACGTCATAGTCGGGGAGATATGGTGTCGGTCGTCGCTGATACCGCGCACAAAAAAAGGCTGCACCCTTTTAGGTTCAGCCTTTCTCGCGACCAACTCTGTCCCCAGGGGATCAGAAGTCGTTTTCTGCGCCAACGGCGTTTCCGGCCGATGTCATCAGAGCGTTGGCATTGTCTTCGATCACAAAAAACGAAATCGCGGACATACCGACAACAGCTGCTGTGATCACAACCCAGTCAACCGTCACGGCGCCCGAGTCGTTTTTGCGGAAGTTATTCAGGAAATTCAGCATCGTAGTCCCTTTCTGCTCAGATAATTTGGGGGTGCTGACCTGAGCCGGCGCACCGGCTCAGGCATCCGCAAGCGAGAAAGACTTAGAAGTCGTTTTCTGCGGCCACTGCGCCACCGGCTGCGGTGATCAGTGTGTTGGCGTTGGTTTCGATGGCCGTGTACGCGGCGATCGCAAGGCCCACGACGGCTGCGGTCAGAACAACCCAGTCAACGGTCACTGCGCCGTCTTCGTCCTTGCGGAAGTTTTTGATGAACTTGATCATGGTGTCTCTCCAGGAGGCCCGTTTACCGGGCAAATTGTGGGGTGGGCGCGCCGACCGCGTGGGCCGGCGCGTCTCAGGTCAAGCGGTCTTCAGACCGCGAACGACTTAGAAGTCGTTTTCTGCGGCCACTGCGCCACCGGCTGCGGTGATCAG
>JASJCC010000159.1 GCA_030066175.1 Paracoccaceae bacterium
TTCTTAGCCTTGGGTTTCGTAGTCATAGAGCTGTTTCGCTTCTTCCAAGGTTTCAAACATGTGCATTTTGCCGTCCATCAGAACGGCCGCCTTGCGGGCGAATTTTTCCAGGATCTGCGGCTGGTGTGAAACGATGATGATCGTCGTGGTGCGCAGCCGTTCGGCCAGAATGTCTCCGGCACGCCGGTTAAAGTCGGTATCGGTCGAGTTCGGCATGCCTTCGTCGATCAGGTACATGTCGAAATCCAGCGCCAGCATCAGCGAGAACGTGAACCGCGCCCGCATGCCGGACGAATAGGTGCCGATGGGCTGATCGAAATACTCCTTCAGATCGCACATCCAGCGGCAGAAGCTTTCAACATAGTCGGGATCGAGCCCATAGAGCCGCGCGATATAGCGGGCGTTTTCGCGGGCCGAGATCTTTGACACGACCCCGCCCATATAACCCAGCGGGAAGGATATGCGGCAGCCGCGGCGAATTTCGCCTTCGTCGGGTTTTTCCAGCCCGGCCATCATCTTGATCACTGTGGTTTTGCCGGTGCCGTTGGGCGCCAGGATGCCCAGTGACTCGCCCAGCTCGACACGGAAGGACACGCGATCAAGGATCACCTTCCGTTGGGTGCCGGTCCAAAAGGACTTGCTCACCATGTCGAATTCCAGCATGTCGATGCCCCGGCTCTGCTCGTATCTTCGTGTGTCCGAAGAGTGTTTGCTCCGTACTAGGCCGTGATTTTGTCCATATTATGGCCCGATCGGGAAACAAAGACAACGCAGGCGCCATGGTAGGGGCCTGATTTGGCAACAATCCTAATGGTCTTTGTTGGGGTGTGGGTGTCGGTTACGCAACGGCACCCCAGGCCAGCCCCGCGATCACCGCTCCGATCAGTGCATAACCCAGATAGGCGGCAAAGACGCGGGGTTTCACCAGCGCCCAAACGGCGATGGCCGCCGGGATGCTGCTGACACCGCCGGCGATGACAAAGCTCATCGCCGCACCTGTGGCCATCCCTTGCGACAGCAGCGCATCGACCAAAGGCACAGCGGCATAGCCGTTCAGGTAGGCCGGAGCGCCCACCAAAGCGCCCAGCAGGATCGGCCAGAGCCCGTCGCCGCCCAGCACACCGGCGATCAGCTCGGCCGGCACGTAATGCACCATCACGGCCTCGATCACATAGGCCAGGGTCAGCCACTTCAGCAGGAAAAGCGCGTTTTCAAGACCGGTGTCCATGAAGGTCCGGCGCCGGTCGGGTTCGGTCCAGAAGCGCCAGACAGGTTTGCCTTGGAACGGTTTTTTCACCCCACAGCAGCCGCCCACCTGAGGGCGTTCGCGCAGCGGGTCGGCAAAGACCGGGCTGGCGGCAAAGGTTCGGGTGGCAAAGCCGCCCAACAGCCCCAGCCCCACCGCTGCCATCGTCTTGGCCACGGCAAAGTGCCAGCCCAAGGTCCCCGCGGTGATCAGGAACATCGCCGGGTCCATTAGGGGTGAGGCCAGCCAAAATGCCATCACCGCGCTCAGCGGTGCGCCAACGGCCAGAAGGGCGGCGATAAACGGGATCACCTCACAGGAACAGAAGGGCGACAGGCCACCCAGAAGCGCGGCCAGCACGATCATCCGCACCTCGCGGCCTTCGAACGCCTTGGCCAGCATGGTCTCGGCCCCGGTGGCCTTTAACAGCGCAACCGCCAGCACCGCAAAGAGAATAAAGGGCGCCGTATTTGCCAGCGCGTTGGCGGCGAAAGTCACCGTCGGCCAGAATTGCGGTGTATCCAACACGGCCACCGCCAGCAGGATCAGCCCCGCCGCGGCCCAGGCCTTGGAGATACGGGGCAGGCGGCGGGTGGTGGGGGTTGTTGTCTCAGCCATTATGGGTGTCCTCGATCGCGCTGTCAGCACAGCATTGCCGCAAGAGGAACTCCGACAGCGCTGACACCTCGGCATAATCCGCCGCAGCGCAGATGATGCTGCGCCCTCGCCGGACCTGCCGGATCAGCCCCGCCGTTGTCAGGATTTTCAGGTGATGGGTCAGGGTCGACCCGGTGACCCCGCTCCGTTCCCCCAACGCGCCGGTGCTCAGGCCATCTTTGCCGGCGCGCACAAGCGTGTTCAGCACCGTCAGGCGCTGTTCAGACCCAAGCGCCGCAAATTTCGACGCGGCGGTGGTCAGGGTGAGGTCGGGGTGCGAATCTATTTTCATATTTCTAGAATTGTCGAAATAACTTAGTCGCGCAAGTCTTATTTCGAAACTCGTCGAAATGATACTCCGCATTGCGATCCAGCGGGACGGGCCTAGACTCCCCCACATGTCCGCACCCCACCCCCTCGCCCGAGACCTCGCCGCTTGCCGTCTCTGCGCCGACCGCTTTGCCGCGACGGTCACCGCTCATCAGCCGCGCCCGGTGGTCTGGTTCCGCCCCGGCGCCCGGCTGTTGATTGCCGGGCAGGCACCAGGGATGCGGGTGCACCAATCGGGCATTCCGTTTGACGACCCCTCGGGGGATCGCTTGCGCGATTGGCTGGGGCTGGATGCGGACGCGTTCTATGACATGACGCGCGTGGCGATCGTGCCGATGGGCTTTTGCTTTCCGGGCTATGACGCCAAAGGGTCGGACCTGCCGCCGCCGAAAATCTGCCGTGACACCTGGCATGACCGGATCTTTGCCAGCCTGCCTGGGATCCGTTTGCGGCTCTTTATCGGCGGCTATGCGCATCGCTATCATCTGGGCGCGCGCGGTGGCGTGACCGACACGGTTGCCGCCTGGCGCGACCATCTGCCCGACGCGCTGCCCTTGCCGCACCCGTCCTGGCGCAATACCGCATGGCTGAAACGTAACCCGTGGTTCGAAGCCGAGCTGCTGCCGGTGCTGCGCGCCCGCGTGCAAGAGGTGATGGATGACTGAAACCCCGCTCGACACCGCCCACGCCGCGATGGAGGCCGCGCCCGAAGATGACGCCGCGCGCCTGCGGTTCTACGAACGCCTCGCCGATAGCGAGCTCTTCCTGATGCTGACCGAAGAGCCGCAGGATGAAAACCTGTCGCCCGAGGTGTTCGAGGTCGAGGATGCCGCCTTTGTCCTGGCCTTTGATCTGGAGGAGCGTCTGTCGGGTTTTGCCGGCCGCGTCGTGCCCTATGCGGCACTGCCGGGGCGGGTTATGGCGCAGATGCTCGCCGGGCAGGGGGTTGGTCTGGCCCTGAATATCGAGGTCGCGCCTTCGGCCATCCTGATCCAACCCGAGGCGATGGTCTGGCTGTCGCAAACGCTTTCCGAAGGCCCTGCCGAGACCGAGGCCCGCCCCGAAACTATCGCCGCCCCCCGCGGCCTGCCCGAGGCGCTGATCACGTCATTGGATGCCAAGCTGGCCCGTATGGCCGGGCTGGCGCGCAAGGCCTATCTGGCCGAGGTCACCTATGAAGGCGGCTCACGGGGGCATCTTTTGGGGGTCACCGGCGCCGTGGCCGGTGCGGAACCCGCTTTGGCCCGCGCGATCCAGGAGGCACTGGTGTTCTCGGGGCTCGAGGCTGGCGCGCTCGACGTGGTGTTTTTGGCCGACAGCGACCCAATCACCGCCCAACTCGCCCGCCATGCCCTGCGCTTTGATCTGCCAGACGCGCCCGCGCCCGAGCCTGTGACCCACGCCGCCCCCGGCTCGAATCCGGAGAAGCCGCCGATCCTGCGTTAGGTCAGGAAAGCCGTGATCCGCGCGGCCACCGCGTCGGGTCGATCCCAATGCAGCGAATGCGCGGCGTCCTTCAGCACTTCGACCTGCGCGCCCAGGTTTGTCCAAGCCGCCTGCGCCGGGCCGGGGGCGATCAGCGCATCCTCGGCGCCCAGCAGCGCGAGTGCCGGCATCGGCAGAGACTGGGCCATCGATTTCAGGTCGAGTCGCGCCAGCGCCGCGGTCTGGTGGCGCATCGAGTCGAGCGATTGGGCATAGGGATAGTCGATGCCCGCCTGAATGGCTGCTGCTACTGCTTCGGGATCGCGAAAGAAACTGTCGTGGAAAAGCCAGGGGAAGAGGGCGTGTAGCCAGAGTCGATCATCCCCCTGCGCGCGGGTCTCGCACAAGCTCGCGAAGATCGCGGGCAGGCGGGCCGAGGGGCGCGGGGTGGAGGCGAGCGCGATGACATGGCTCAGCCGCTCCGGTGCGTCGGCGGCCATCGCCAGCGTAACCAAAGCTCCCATGGAATGGCCCAGCACGGCAAAGCGTTGCAGGCCCAGGTGATCGGCCAGCGCCAGCATGTCGCCGGCCAAAGCCTGCAGGCTGATCGGCGCGTCCATTGGCAGAGTGCGCCCGGCGCCGCGGGGGTCAAGCAGGATTAGTTGATGCTGTGTGGCCAAAAGCTCGATCACTGGGAACCAGCTGGCCCCGTCGCTGAGCATCCCCGGGATCAGCATCAGCGGCGGCCCGCTGCCGGCGATCTCGTAGTGCAGCGTGACATCGGGCAACGACAGCTCAGGCATGGCCAAGCTCTTGCCGCAGGGTGGGCAGGGTGTCGCCGGGGGCCGGGGTGGCCTCCCACACCGCGCGGGCGATGGCACGCGACAGGCACAGGGCTGCGGCATGGCCGATCTGCGCCAGTTGCGGCCCGGGCATGAGCAAAGGTTTGGTGCCCATCGCGGCGGCAAAGACCAGATCGCCGTCCATCGGGCTGTGCGCCGGCAACACGGCGCGGCCGATTCCGTCTTGGGACGCGACAGCCATGCGGTGGCACTGCGCTTTGTCGAGGTCTGCATCGGTGGCGACGATGGCGATGGTGGTGTTGCCGAGGGACGCCATGGCCTGCCGTTTGCGGCTGGCAGGTTGCGTTTGCAGGCCAAGCGCGGGGTCCGTGCCCAACCCGCCGAATTCATCGCCGACCTCAAACGGGGCCGCCCAGAAGTGCTGGCCCGAGGGGGTGGTCACGCTGCCCATCGGGTTTGCCGCCACCAGCGCGCCAACCGTGATCCCGTCATTGAGAACCAGGCTGGCCGAGCCTAGCCCACCTTTGTGCATCGCCGTCTGCGCGCCGCAGCCGGCGCCTATGCTGCCGAGCGTGAACGTCTCGGCAGCGTTGCCAAGGGCGGCACGGCCCAAAGCGGGGTAGGGGTTTTCCGGCCAGTCCTTGGCACCGCCGTTCAGCAGATCAAAGATGATCGCCGCAGGGACGATGGGCACGCGGGCGGAGAACACCTCATACCCGCGGCCATTCTCAAACAGTGCGTCCATCACGCCTTGGGCCGCGGCAAGCCCAAAGGCGCTGCCGCCGGACAGCACCAGGGCATCTACGCCCGGCGCGGTTTTGTCCGGGGCCAGGAGGTCGGTCTCGCGCGTGCCGGGGGCGCCGCCCATGACCGACACCGACGCGGTGAAGGGCGCGTCGGCGGTCAGCACCGTGCAGCCCGATTTCAGCGCGTCATCCTGCGCATTGCCGACCCGCAGGCCGGCGACATCGGTGATCAGGTTTTTGGCTCCGGGGATCATGACTGGCCTATTGCGGTGATGCCAAGGGGATTTTGGGGGCGCTGCCCCCGCGCCTGCGGCGCTCCCCCGAGGTATTTTTGAACCAGAGAAGACATGGATGTCAGATACAGCGGCCGCCATCGACCTCCATGCAGACGCCGGTGATCATCGACGCCTCGTCCGAGCAGAGATAGAGCGCCGCGTTGGCCATGTCTTCGGGGGTGGAAAAGCGGCCGAGCGGGATGGTGGCGAGGAACTTGGCGCGCATCTCGGGCGTGTCTTCGCCCAGAAAGCTTTTGAGCAGCGGGGTTTCGCCCGCCACAGGGTTGAGCGCGTTGACGCGGATGCAATTTGGCGCAAGCTCGACCGCCATGGCCTTGGTTGCGGTGTTCATCCAGCCTTTGGAGGCATTGTACCAATTCAGCCGCGGGCGTGGCGAGACACCCGCCGTCGAGGCGATGTTGAGGATGGCGCCGGTTTCGCGGGTCTTGAAATGTGGGACGAGGGCGCGCGCGGTCAGATAGACGGACTTGCAGTTGACGGCAAAGACGCGGTCAAAATCGGGTTCAGACACGTCCTCCATCGAGGTGGGGAGATGGGTCACCCCGGCATTGTTCACCAAGAGGTCCACATGGCCGAGGATGTCGATGGCGCGGTGGATCATGGCATCGACCGAACTGCCGTCCGACACATCGACCGTGTGGGCGATGCCGTCGAAACTGTCAGCCACATCGCGCGCCGCCTCGGCATTGATGTCAGCCACCATGACCTGCGCGCCCTCAATTGCAAAGCGCTGGGCGATGCCGGCGCCAAAGCCCGATCCCGCGCCGGTGACGATGGCGGTCTTGCCTTCAAGCCTCACGCGGCGGCCTCCTTGGCGCGGCGTTCTTCGCGTGAGGCGCGCCAGACCGTCCAGAGCGCCATGCCAAGGCCGCCCAAAGCGCCGAAATAGCTGCCCTCATGCATCATCGCGGCGCGCAGGTAACCCATCGGGTCGCTGATGGCGTCGGCGTTGGGCAAGTTGGCGGCCAGCGCCCCGTCGAGCGTGAGCATGCCGTAAAGCAGACCCGCCATGCTGCCAAAAAGCGTGACAAAGATCGCGGCCCCGATGGCGGCGACCCCGGCGGCGACATAGCGTTCGGGCCGGTCGATCAGCACCAGCCCCAGCACAAAGGCCGGAACGCCGATCATGGCCCCGATCCACCAGCTGGACTGCCAGCCAACAAGCGCGGCACCTAGTCGATTGTGATTGGCCTCCGAAATACCGAACTCAGCGAATTTCAGATCGTGGAAAAAGCTGCTGCCGACCGAGTAGCTCAGTTGGTTATGCAGGGCGCCGTAGAGCCCCGCGACGATCACTGCTGTCACCAATAATATAAGAAAAAGAACCGGTTTGCCCGTACGCATTGTAAATTGCCTCGTCGACCCACTGCCTGATTCGATCTTGCGCAAGAGGGTGCGTGCAGGCAAGGGTAACTTTGCTGCGAACTGTTGTTTTTTTGTGCCATAGGTGACGCGGATCAGCCGTGAAAGGCGGCGACGGTCTTTAGGCTGGAAAACCCGTAAAGCGCCTCGAACCCCTTTTCGCGGCCATGGCCGGACTTGCCGGTGCCGCCAAAGGGCAGCTCCGCCCCGCCCCCGGCGCCATAGTTGTTGAGGAAGACCTGGCCCGAGCGCAGCGCCTTTGCCAGCCGCATTTGTCGCGCGCCGTCGCGGCTCCAGACCGAGGCGACAAGGCCGTAGTCGGTGCCATTGGCGATCTGGAGTGCCTGCTCTTCGGTCTCAAACGGGATGATGACCTGCACCGGACCAAACACCTCTTGTTGTGCCAGCGCGTGGGTGGGCGGGACTGGGCCGTATAGGCTGGGCTGCACATAGTGGCCACCTGCGGGCAGGTCGCCCGGCAAAGGGGCAGAGGCGATCAGGGGCAGGTCGGCGGCCAAATCGAGATAGCCCAGCACCCGCGCCTTTTGCGTGGCGTTGATCAGCGGGCCGATATCGGGGTCACTGTCGGCGGGGCCCACGCGTTTGGTGTGATAGGCGGCGGCCATACGGTTTGTGACCTCGTCCAGCACCCCGCGTTGGACTAGAATGCGCGAGGCAGCAGAGCAAGTCTGGCCGGCATTCTGCAGCCCGGCATTAACGAGGAACGGCAAAGCGGCGTCGAGATCGGCATCGTCGAACACCAACTGGGGCGACTTGCCGCCCAGTTCCAATGTCACGGGCACCACATTGGCGCCGGCCGCGATTTGTACGGCGGCTCCGGTGGCGACCGAGCCGGTAAAGCTGAGATGTTGGATGCCGGGATGGGCCGAGAGGGCAGCCCCCGCCTCGGCCCCCAAGCCCGGCACCACGTTCAAGACGCCTGCGGGCAGGCCGGCCTCTTGCGCCAGATGCGCGAACATCAGGGCGGTCAGGCAGGCATCTTCAGCCGGTTTCAGCACGCAGGCATTGCCCATCGCTAAGGCAGCCCCGACCGACCGGCCGATGATCTGCATTGGGTAGTTCCAGGGCACGATATGGCCGGTCACCCCATGCGGTTCGCGCAGGGTGTAGACGGTGTAGCCATCTAGATAGGGGATAGTCTCGCCATGAACCTTGTCGGCCGCGCCGCCGTAAAACTCGCAATACCGCGCCAAGGCGATGGCATCCGCCCGCGCCTGGGTCAGCGGTTTGCCGACGTCCAGCGCCTCTAGCGTGGTGAGCAGATCCACATGCTCCGGCACCAACTGCCCGATCCGCGTCAGAACCCGGCCGCGCTCGGCAGCCGTGAACTGACCCCAGTCACCCGCGCGCGCCGCCTGCGCGGCGGCAACGGCGGCGTCGATCTCGGCAGCGGTGCCTTTGGCGATCTGCCCGATCTGCTCTCCGGTTGAGGGGTTTGATAGCGGAAGGGTTTCGGCGGTGGCGCGCCACGTGCCGCCGATCAGGACGTGGGCGGGATCAAAGGGCAGGTTGGGCAGCATGGGGCTCTCCATCAGAGGGGCCGGGCAGCGCCGGTAATTGCGGCGCGGCGGCGATCAGGTCTTGGGTATAGGGATGCGCCGGCGCGTCAAACACCGCGTCGGTGGCGCCTTCTTCGACGATCTGGCCATGGCGCATGACCAGCACGCGGTCGGTGATCGACCGGACCACTGACAGATCGTGGCTGATAAAGAGATAGGCCAGCCCGTATTCCCGGCTGAGCTGCGCCATCAGGTCGAGCACCTGCGCACGCACCCGTACATCGAGGGCTGACACCGCCTCGTCAAAGACAATCAACTCGGGCCGGATGATCAGCGCGCGGGCGATGGCGATGCGCTGACGCTGGCCGCCGGAAAAGGCGTGGATGTGTTTTTGCGCGTCCTCGGGGCGCAGCCCCACAGCGGTCAAAGCCTCGGCAATGGCCTCCTCCCGCGCCGCCCCGGTGGGTGGGTTTTGCAAGAGGTGAAAGGGTTCGGTGATCAGCCGCGCCACCCGGTGACGGGGGTTGAAGCTGCTGTATGGGTCCTGAAACACAACCTGGATCTTGCGCCGCACACTCAGGTTGGGATGGCCGTGGCGAAACACCGGCTCCCCATCCAGAGTGATCTCGCCCCCCTGAACCGGCTCCAGCCCCAGGATGGCGCGGGTCAGGGTGGACTTGCCGCAACCGGATTCACCCACGAGCCCGACCCGTTCGCCGCGCGCGATCTGAAAGCTGACATCGCGCACGGCGCGCAGATGCCGGCGTGGTGCAAAGAGCTGGGTGCGCGGCAACAAGTAGTCGCGTGAGACATTGGTGACCGCGAGCATCGGCGCGGGGGCCTGCGGCGGCGGCAGGTCGGCCTGATGGCGCGACGCCTCGAACAGAGCCCGGGTATAGGGATGCCGCATTTCGGCAAAGAGCTGGCGGGTCGGTCCCTCTTCGACAATCTCGCCATGGCGCATGACGGCGATACGGTCGGCCATGTCGGACACGACGGCCAGATCGTGGGTGATCATCATCAGCGCCATGCCTTCTTCGCGCACCAGATCGCGCAGCAGCGCGAGGATCTGTGCCTGGGTGGTGACATCGAGCGCGGTGGTCGGCTCATCCGCGATCAAGAGCTTGGGCCGCAAAGCGATGGCCATGGCGATCACCACGCGCTGACGCTGCCCACCGCTCAGCTCATGCGGATAGCGCGTGGTGATCGCCATGGCCATCGCTTTGCGGCCCAAGCTCTTGATCGCGGATGAGCCGACCACCGCGCTCGATGTCACCACCCAGGCACAGATCCTCGCGCTGCTGCG
>JASJCC010000158.1 GCA_030066175.1 Paracoccaceae bacterium
CCGCCATCAGTTCCTCGACCGACACGCTCATGCCGCCGACGATCTGGCCCACCATCGCATGGGCCGTTGCGCCGCCCACCGAGCCCGAGAGTTCTCGTTCCAGCACTTCGAGAAAGTCGGGCGTCGGGTTGGGCAAGGCGCCGGAGAGGCCCTGCCGCCGCGCCTCTTGCGCAAAGAGCCGCTGCGCCTCTCGCGCACCCAGGATGCGCTGCGTCATGATCATCAGGTCTTCGGCCTGCGGCTCGCCACCCGACCAGCTGCGCGGCCCGCCCGACGTGGCCTGCACGTTGACAAAATGCGCGCCCTGCAGCCGTTCCAGCGGGGTCGGGAAACTGGCCAGCGAGGCGGCGATAAAGACCACCGTGTTCAGCGACAGGCTCCACAGCATCGAGTGCAAGAGCGGATCCAGCCCCTCGATCCCGAAAAGCGCCGTGGGCCGCAGCCAAGCGATTTGCAAAGGCCCGGTTTCGAAAAAGCCGAGCGGCAGGATGGTGCCGGGGCCGAAGCTGGGCAGAAACACGGTGTAAAGCCAGACGCCAAAGCCCACGGTCAGACCGGCCAACGCGCCGGTGCGCGTCGCCCCGCGCCAGAACATCCCACCCAGCATCGCCGGCAACACTTGCGCCACACCGACAAAGGAGATCAGGCCAATTGCCGACAGCGCCGCGCCACCTCCCGACAGTGAGTAATAAAGATAGCCCAGCAGCAGCACACCGGCGATGGACGTGCGGCGCGACAGTAGAACGACGTAGCGAACGTCGCCGGAAAAACTCGCCCCGCCGCCGCGCATCCGCAGCCAGATTGGCATGACAATGTGGTTCGACACCATGGTCGACAGCGCAATCGCCGCAACGATCACCATGGAGGTGGCCGAGCTGAAGCCACCGAGGAACGACAGCACCGCCAGCCCGTTCTGGCCTTGCGACATCGGCACTGTCAGGACAAACAGATCGGGGTTGGAGCCTTCGGGCAGAAGCTCGAGCCCCACCACCGCGATCGGCACGACAAAGAGGCTCATAATCATCAGGTAAAGCGGGAAGGCCCAGGCCGCCATGCGCAGCTGCGCGTCGCTGTCGTTTTCGACCACCAGCACCTGGAACATCCGCGGCAGGCACAGGAACGCAGCCGCCGACAGCAAGGTCAGCCCGGCCCAGCGGCCACCCGACACCTGCCATTCGCCCAGCGGTGAGGCGTCGATCCGTTCCAACGTGCCGGTGATGCCACCCGACAGGCCCCACACAACGAACCCGCCCACCGCCACCAAAGCGGCAAGCTTGACCACCGCCTCGACCGCGATGGCCATGACAACGCCGTGGTGGCGTTCATTGGCGTCCAAGTTCCGGGTGCCGAAGATCACGGTGAAAAGCGCCAGGCCCAGTGCCACCCACAGCGCCGTCCGGCGTTCGCGCTGCAAAGAATCCCCGGAGATGTCGGAAAACACCTCGACGCTCAGCGTCACCGACTGCAATTGCAGCGCGATATACGGCGTCGTGCCGATCACCGCGAGGATCGTCACCCCGATGCCCAGCAGGTTCGATTTGCCATAGCGGGACGAGATCAGGTCGGCGATCGAGGTGATGCGCTGGCTGCGCCCGATCCGCACCAGCTTGCGCAACACCCACCACCAGCCGATCAGCACCAGGCTGGGGCCCAGATAGATCGTCAGGTACTCAAACCCGTTGCGCACCGCCGAGCCGACGGCGCCATAAAACGTCCAGGCGGTGCAATAGATCGACAGCGATAACGTGTAGACAATCGGTGCGCGCAGCCACTTGCCGCGCCCGCGCCGGGCCGCCCGTTCGGCGACAAACGCCACCGCGAACAGAAACAGCACATAGCCAAAGGAGATGGCCGCCAGCGCATTGAGCGTGGTCACCGGTCGCCCCCCTGCGCCGCTTTGTCGGTGATCTCTGCCTCCCGGCCCAGACGCGACGCGATCAATGCGGCGGCCACCACGAGGATGGCCCAGACGCCAAAGAGATACATCAGCGCGCTGGAGGCGACGGTCTGATCGCCCTCGATGCTCCAGAGAAGCGGCACCGCCCACAAGAGCACGCCCAAAGCAGGCAAAACCCGGGCCGCGTCCCGCAGGCGGCGGCGGCGGTAGGTCTGCCGCTCGACGAACATCGCCGATCCGCGGCGTGGCGTCGGCGGCGCTGTCATGTCGCCTTGAGCGCGTGCAGAGCCTCAAGAACCTCTGCGTTGGAAAACGGCTTGGTCATAAACCGGCTGACCCCGGCGCGTTCGGCCATCTCACGGTCGCGGTTCTGGCCGCGCGCCGTCAGCATCAAGACCGGCAGGGCGACAAACTCGTCATCCTCCCGCAGCTCGCGCAGGATGTCATAGCCGCTCTTGCCCGGCAGCATCACGTCGAGGATCAGAACATCTGGGGACTTTTCGCGCACCTTTTCGACGGCATCGACCCCGTTGGCATGCGTGTCGACGCGCCAGCCGTCGCGGCTCAGCACAAAGCTGATGGCCTCGATGATGTTGGGCTCGTCCTCGATCACCAGAACATGACCGGTCATCCCTTCCTCCCATGATCGCCGATTGCCCTTTTGATCAGGCTTGTTGGCGGCGGCCTTTGAACCTTAGAGGCATTTTCACAGCGAAGTCAAAAGCCGCGTCAGGCGGTCGCAAGGATCGACGGTTCGCGCCGGCCCGGACAGGGATCGCGCGGGCAGATGCGGCAGCTGACGCCAACCTCGGCCGCGCTGGCCTGTGCGGCCGGCACACCGGGGCGGATCAGCATATGCGCCTCGTAGAGCGGATCCTGGTTGACGGCGGGCGGGGCAATAGGTTCGGCCAGCGCCTCGGCCCAGAGCGCCTGGGTCTGGCCGGGCTGGATGATCGACTGTGTCAGGATCACCATCGGCCGGTTCAGTGCCCGGTATAATGGCCAGAGCGGACAGGCGGCGCCAAAGCGCGGCATCGGGAAATCCGGCAGCGGTTTGCGATAGGTCAGCACACCCGAGGCGTCGCAGATCGCAAGGCCCACCGGATCGGGCAGGACCTCCTCGGGCATCGCCGCCAGACGGCGCATGACGCGGGTGACAGAGGCCCCCAACGTTGCAGCCAGTTGCGCGGCGTCTGGGCCGGACGTCTGGATTTCCTCGGCAAACCGTTCGAACGGCAGAGCCTGCGCGTCCTGCGCATAGCGCCCCAGCCAGGCCAACAACAGGTCTTGCGCCGCACCGGACAAAGCCCGGCCAAGCTCGACCGCAACAGCCTCGGGGTCTCCTTCCGGCGTTTCCAGCTGCGGCACGTGATGCCCGACTTCCTCCAGCACCGCGTCCACCTCTTCCTGCGGCGCGCCGGTTTCGTTGGCGGCCTCGCCTTCGGATTCCAGATACGTCACCAGACCACGGCTGGTTTCGGCCAGCCGCGCGCTGTCTTCATAGATGTTGCGGTGAAAGCGCGACTGCCAATCCGGGTCGATTTCGCCCGGTTCGGCCAGGATCGAGGCGGCCGAGCGGATCGCCGTCACCGTCGACAGCATCTCGTGCAGCGAGGTGGCCAGATGCGGGTCATGCGTCATCCGGTCGGTCAGAGTTTCGACCGTGCGCTCCAGCGTGGCGATGCGCCCCTGGCTATCCGCCAAGAGCTGCGCCCAACCCGGGAACCGGCCGGCAAATTCGTCGACCCGCGCCAATTCGGCCTCGGTGGTGGCATGGGCCGACGCGGCCTCACGCAGGGTGGCAATCAAGGTGGCTTCGGCGCCCTGGGTCAGCAGAATGGGATCGACCTTGAGGATTGACGCAATGTCCAACAGCAGTTTGCCACCGATTCTGCGGCGATTATGCTCGATCAGATTGAGGTAGGAGGCCGAAATACCCGCCTGACGTGCAAGATCAGCCTGCTTGACCCCGCGCATGATCCGGCGTTCGCGGATGCGTGAGCCTGTCAGCGTGTCCCGTGCCATCGGCATTCCCCTGCGTAATCAAGGCCTTTCTGCATCGCGACATAAAGACGTTTACAGAATACCATCGTCGACTGTACATATCTTGACAAAAAAACTGTTGCGACAAAAGAGCTTGTTGCCTCCTTTTCTATCACTGCGCGATAGTGCCTTTGCACAAAAGTGCCCGCGGCATCGGGATGAGGAGCCCATTGCCGCCTTTCACGAAATGGGAGGATTCCATGTCCAAAACCAACCTGACACGTCGCGGCGTGCTCAAGACCGGCGCAGTTGCCGGTGCCGGACTGGCGCTGCCGACATATCTGTCGGCCGGCAGCCATACCGGTTTCACCAACGCACCGGGCGATTCCTCGGTCACACTGGGTTTCAATGTTCCGCAGACCGGCCCCTACGCTGACGAGGGCGCCGACGAACTGCGCGCCTACGAACTGGCGGTCGAGCACCTCAACGGTGGTGGCGACGGCGGCATGCTGTCGACCTTCAGCTCCAAGGCGCTGGACGGCACCGGCATCCTGGGCCGCAAGGTCGAATACGTGACCGGCGACACGCAGACCAAATCCGACGCCGCCCGCGCATCGGCCAAGTCGATGATCGAAAAAGACGGCGCGATCATGATCACCGGGGGCTCGTCCTCGGGTGTGGCTGTAGCCGTGCAGGCGCTCTGTCAGGAAGCTGGCGTGATCTTCATGGCGGGTCTGACCCACTCGAACGACACGACCGGTAAGGACAAGAAGGCCAACGGGTTCCGCCACTTCTTCAACTCTTACATGTCCGGTGCGGCGCTGGCGCCGATCCTGGCCAAGAACTACGGCACCGACCGTAAGGCCTATCACCTGACCGCCGACTACAACTGGGGCTACACCACCGAGGAAGCCGTGCGCTCCTCGACCGAAGCCATGGGTTGGGAAACTGTTGGCCAGGTGCTGACGCCGCTGACGCAGACGGACTTCTCGTCCTACATCACGCCGGTTCTGCAGTCTGACGCCGACGTGCTGGTGCTGAACCACTACGGCGGCAACATGGTCAACTCGCTGACCAACGCGGTGCAGTTCGGCCTGCGTGACCGTCAGGTCAACGGCAAGAACTTTGAAATCGTCGTGCCGCTTTACTCGCGCCTGATGGCCAAGGGTGCCGGCGCCAACGTGAAGGGCATCTTCGGCTCTACCAACTGGCACTGGTCGCTGCAGGACGAAGGCTCCAAAGCCTTCGTGAAATCCTTCGGCACCAAGTACGGCTTCCCGCCGTCGCAGGCCGCGCACACCTGCTACGTGCAGGCGCTTCTGTACGCAGACGCCGTGCAGCGGGCCGGTTCGTTCGCACCCTGTGCCGTGGTCGAAGCACTGGAAGGTTTCGAGTTCGACGGCATGGGCAACGGCCCGACGCTCTACCGCGCCGAAGACCACCAGTGCTTCAAGGACGTGCTGGTTGTGAAGGGGAAAGAGAACCCGACCTCGGAATTCGACCTTCTCGAGATCGTCGAAGTTACCCCGGTCGACCAGGTGACCTACGCCCCCGACCACCCGCAGTTCGCGGGCGGTGCGCTCGGCACCTGCAACAACGGCGCCTAATCCGCGCCGGTTGGCGGCCGTATGACGCGGCCGCCAGCCACCCTCTGCGCACTCTCCCTGTCGGCCCTTTCGCTGGGGCTATCGCGCTTTCCGAACTCCGATCTTGAAGGGTGGGACAATGGACTGGTTTATCCTCCAACTACTCAATGGGCTCGACAAGGGCTCGGCCTATGCGCTGATCGCGCTGGGCCTGACACTGATTTTCGGCACGCTGGGCGTGGTCAACTTCGCGCATGGCGCGCTCTTCATGATCGGCGCCTTCTGTGCCGTGACGCTGAGCCGGATCCTGACGCTGAGCCACCAGGTCGTCGACGAGACCAAGACCGACTTTCTCGGCAACCCGCTGAAGGTGGACGTGCCTTACGTCTATGACATCTTCGGCGAGTCGATGGGCGCGTCGATCATCGATTGGGCGGTGCCGCTGTCGATCCTGTTCGCCATCCCGGTGATGATCGGGATCGGCGTGATCATGGAACGCGGGCTGATCAAGCACTTCTACAAGCGCCCGCATGCCGACCAGATCCTGGTGACGTTTGGCCTCGCCATCGTCCTTCAAGAGATCATCAAGTACTACTTCGGCGCCAACCCGATCCCGACGCCTGCCCCCGAGGCCTTTACCGGGTCGTTCGATTTTGGCGCGCTGCTTGGGTTTGATCCGGGTTCGATCATCTATCCCTACTGGCGGATCATCTACTTTATCTTTGCCGCGATCATCATCGGCGGGGTGTTTGCCTTCCTGCAATTCACCACCTTCGGCATGGTTGTCCGCGCCGGTATGGCGGATCGTGAAACCGTGGGCCTGCTGGGCATCAATATCGACCGGCGCTTCACCATCATGTTCGGCCTCGCTGCCGCGGTCGCGGGTTTGGCGGGTGTGATGTACACGCCGATCAACTCGCCCAACTATCACATGGGGATGGACTTCCTCGTGCTCAGCTTTGTTGTGGTTGTCGTCGGCGGCATGGGCTCATTGCCCGGCGCCGTGCTGGCGGGTTTCCTGCTGGGCATCCTGGAAAGCTTTGCCTCGATGCGCGAAGTCATCGAAATCCTTCCCGGCATCAACCAGGTCATCATCTACCTGGTCGCCATCATCATTCTGTTGACACGTCCGCGTGGCCTGATGGGTCGCAAGGGCGTGATGGAGGACTGATCCATGCTCGGTCTTGAAAAGAAAGACGCCACCCTTTTGCTGATCGTCTTCGGCTTGACGATGCTGGCGCCCTTCCTGCTGAACCCCTTCCCCGAAGGCTCGGCCATGGCGCAGTTCAACGCCGGTTACCCCGACCTGATGCAGCGTTTTGTGATCTTTGGCATCTTTGCCATCGGGTTCAACATCCTGTTTGGCCTGACGGGTTATCTCAGCTTTGGTCACGCTGCGTTCCTCGGCATCGGCTCATACGCCGCGATGTGGATGTTCAAGCTGTTCGGCATGAACGTGATCCCGGCGCTGGCGCTGTCGGTTGTGATGTCGGGCCTCTTTGCGGTGCTGATCGGCTATGTCAGCCTGCGCCGCTCGGGCATCTACTTCTCGATCCTGACGCTGGCCTTCGCGATGATGTCCTACGCGCTAGCCTATTCCGTTCTGGCAACGGATATGGACGGCCCGGACAGGCAGGGCCTCTTGCAAAAGGGTCTGACTGGCGGTGAGACCGGTCTGCAGCTGACCCTGCAGGATCCGCGTATCCTTGGCCAAAAGGCGGCAGAGGACGGCAACCTGCCGGTGCCAAACATCTTCGGGCTGGAAATGCGCAGCTCGGCCGAGCTGGAGCTGGGCAATTGGGTCTTCACCTTCTCGGCCGGCTATTACTTCAGCGCCGTGGTCATGCTGATCGCCTTTTACCTGTCGATCCGCATCTTCCGATCCCCGTTCGGGATGATGCTGCGGGCAATCAAATCAAACCAGCAACGGCTCAATTACACCGGTCTCAACCCCAAACCCTACACGCTGGCGGCCTTTGTGATCTCGGGCATGTATGCCGGGCTTGCAGGTGGGCTGATGGCCTCGATGGACCCGCTGGCCGGGCCCGAGAGGATGTTCTGGACCGCCTCAGGTGAGGTCGTGCTGATGACCATTCTCGGCGGTGCCGGCACGCTGATCGGGCCGGTTTTGGGTGCGGGTGCGATCAAGTACATGGAAAACATCCTGTCCAAGATCAACTCGGACATCCTGCATGGCTGGTTCGCCTTCCTGCCCGACGGGCTCGAGGATTTTGTCGTCGCGATCATCTACCCCTTCATCGGCAAAGGCTGGCACCTGACGCTGGGCCTGATCTTCATGGCGGTGGTGATCTTCCTGCCCGGTGGTCTGGTCGAAGCGGGTCAGCGTGTTGCGCGCATGTTCCGCGGCAAGAAGGCCGAGGATGACAGCAAATCGGCCTCAACCGAGCCTGCAGAATAAGGAGACGGACAGATGGGTATCCTTGAAGTCAAAGACGTCAACAAGCGCTTCGGCGGTCTGCAGGCCCTTGGTGACGTGAACCTGAGCGTGCAGGAAAACACCGTGCACGCGATCATCGGCCCCAACGGGGCGGGCAAGTCGACGCTGCTCAACTGCCTTGTCGGCAAGCTGATCCCTGACACCGGATCGGTGCTGTTCGACGGGCAGTCCGTGCTGGGCCGCACCCCGCATGAGATCAACCAGATGGGCATTTCCCGGGTGTTTCAGACGCCCGAGATCTTCGGCGATCTCACGGTCATGGAAAACATGATGATCCCCTGCTTTGCCCGGCGCGACGGTGCGTTCCGCCTGCACGCCATCGAAGCGGTGGAAAACGAGGCCGAACTGCGTGATCAGGCCGAGGCGATGTTGGATGACGTGAACATGCTCGACAAGCGCAACATGCATTCGGCCTCGATGTCACGCGGCGACAAACGCCGCCTAGAGATGGCCATGTGCCTGGTGCAGAACCCCAAGCTCTTGCTGCTGGATGAACCCACCGCCGGCATGGCGCGCGCCGACACCAACAACACGATCGACCTTCTGAAGGAGATCAAGGAAAAGCGCGACATCACCATCGCCATCATCGAGCATGACATGCACGTGGTGTTCAGCCTCGCCGACCGGATCACCGTACTGGCGCAGGGTACGCCGCTGGTCGAGGACACGCCCGAAAACATCAAGGGCCACCCCAAGGTGCAAGAAGCCTATCTGGGCGAATCGCATTGATCTGAGAGACACCGCGCCCCGGGCTTGACCCGGGGCCTCCACCATTGAGGTCCCGGGTCAAGCCCGGGACGGGAGGATACCAAAAATGAACGTCCGTCCTGATTTTTCCAAGAACGCCAACTACGCCGAAACGGCCCCGGCCTTCCTGTCGGTGTGGGACATGCACTCTTATTATGGCGAAAGCTATATCGTGCAGGGCATTTCCTTTAACGTGCATGAGGGCGAGATCCTCGCCCTTCTGGGCCGCAACGGTGCGGGCAAGACCACCACACTGCGCTCGATCGCGCGGCTGGACAGCCCGCAGGTCAACCATGGTGAGATCTGGCTCGACCACCAGCCGCTGCACAAGATGACCTCGTATGAGGCGTCGAGCGTTGGCCTCGGCCTTGTGCCCGAGGATCGCCGCATCATTCCCGGCTTGACGGTCGAGGAAAACCTGCAGCTGGCCCAGATCGCCCCGCCGGTCGGCTGGTCGCTGGATCGCCTCTACGATCTCTTCCCGCGCCTCGGCGAACGCCGCAAGCAGGAAGGTGTGACCCTGTCGGGCGGTGAACAGCAGATGTTGTCGATTGCCCGCGCGTTGGCGCGTGACATCAAGGTGTTGCTGCTTGACGAGCCTTATGAAGGCCTCGCCCCGGTGATCGTCGATGAGATCGAAAAGACCCTGCGCCACATCAAGGAACAGGGCATGACCACGATCATCGTCGAACAGAACGCCGTGCGCGCGCTGCAACTGGCTGACCGTGCGGTGATCCTCGACACCGGGTCCATCGTCTTTGACGGCTCCGCCGAAGAAGTGCTGGAAAACGAAAGCCTGCGCGCCGAATACCTCGCCATCTGACCGGCAGGCCGGCATATGCGACGAATGGCGGCTTGCATGTTTTGTGCAGGCCGCTTTTTCTTTCTATCAACCAGGAGGAATTGACATGTCTGAAAACACCTACCCCCCGTCCGCGGAATTGATCCAGAGCGCGCATGTTGATGCGTCTCGTTATGATGAGCTTTATGGTCGGTCTGTTTCGGAGTCTGAGGGGTTTTGGGCGGAGCAGGCGGGGCGGTTGGAT
>JASJCC010000156.1 GCA_030066175.1 Paracoccaceae bacterium
CGAGTTGTCGACCAAGGATGCCGAGGATGCGGCGTTCTATTTCGGCGAGGTCGAACGGCTTTACCCCTATTCCGACTGGACCGGCCCTGATCGGACTGGGTGAACAAGAGCTGCATCCGCTCCATCTGCTCGGCCATCTGATCGAGCACCAGTCCCGCAGCCCCCAGGTCCGGACCGCCTTCCCCCTCTTCGCCATGCGAAAAGCCCAGCCGTGTGATCGTGCTCAGCCACTCCTCAAGCTCGCGGTAAAACCGGTTCTGCCCGTGTCCCGCGAACAGCTCCAACAGCCCCACGATCAGGGAACAGGCCAGCCCCAAAAGCGATGAGGCAAAGGCCACCCCCATGCCTCCCAGCTGGCTTTCCAGCCCCGACATCAGCCGCGAAAACACCTGCGCGCCGGTCTCACCTTCCTCCGGCGCCAAGGACTGGATGGTTTCGACGAGGGCCGGCACCGTGGTGGCGAGGCCGTAAAACGTGCCCAAAAGCCCGAGGAAAATCAGCAACGACACGATATAGCGCGTGATCTCGCGCGCCTCATCAATCCGGGTCGCCACGGAATCGAGGATCGACCGGGTCGAGGTGGCGTTGATCTGCATCTGCCGGGCCCGTTGCCGCAGCAGCGCCGCCAGGGGCGCCAACAGCAACGGCGCCTGCGCTTGCCGACCAACATCCCGGTTGGCGACAAACTGCTCGATCCAGCGCACCGAGGTGATCAGCTGCGCCACCTGCCAGAAACAGGCGACCAGACCTATCAGAAACACAAACAGGATAAAGCCGTTCAGATACGGGTTGGTCTGAAACACCGGCAGGACACGCGGCAGCGCCAGCACCGCCCCGCCCACCGACAAGGCGATGACCAACAGCATCAGGATCACCTGACGGGTCGGTTGTGTGAATTGCGGTTTGGCCTCTAGGTCGGGCTGGTGCATAGGAACACCTGACACCTTTTTCTGCTCGCGCGAAATGTACTGGTTAACGGCACCTTAGCCAAGCGGTTATCCAAGCAGCGCCCGCACCCGGTCGGTCAACCAGTGCAGGTCTGCATCGGGAATCCCCAACTCGTCCAGATGGGCGGCGGTGTTTCGCAGATATTCGTGGTTGGGCCCCCGCCCGCCATGCGCCCGCGCGATGATCTGCGCCTGTTCTTCCAGCGGCAGGCCCCCGCAATACTGCACGTGGTCTGGATCAATCACATAGGTCACCGCCTCAACCCGGCGGCCATCGCTCAGCCCCACCGCCAGCCGCCGCTCCAGATAGGCCGAGGATATGAGCTCGCGTTCGCGCAGATAAGCCAGCGTGTCGTCCTCGGTGCCGGGGGCGGCGCGCAGTGCCAGCCCTTCGCAATAGGCGCCCGGATGTTCATCGAGCGCCAACACCAGCCCGGGATCGTCCTCGGTGCCGCGATGATGGATCGAGCGCATGCAGAAACTGCGTGCATAGTGGTGCAGCCGGGCATGCGCCTCTTCAGCCACATGAAACCCCGGATCCCACAACAGCGATCCATATCCGAACACCCACAGCGTCATGTCTCTGGCCCCTTTCCGACTTGCGCTGTAAACACCATCCGCACGGCATGGGAAAGGGGCCTTGGCCATGAAACGACTGGCGCTTGTGATCATCGCCCTCGGGTTGGGCTGGGCCGTCTGGTGGGCCTATGCCGCCTATACCCTGCGCGGTGAGATCACGACCTGGTTCGAAGACCGCCGCGCCGATGGGTGGGAGGCAAGCTATGCCGACCTCAAGGTCCGCGGCTTTCCCAACCGGCTGGATGTGACGTTGACGGACCTGTTATTAGCCGATCCCGACCGCGGCGTGGTGTGGGAGGGGCCGTTTTTCCAGATCCTGACGCTCAGCTACAAACCCGGCCACAACATCCTCGTGTGGCCCAACACCCATCGCCTCGGCCTGCCCGACCAACAGCTGGAGATCACCAGCCAGGGGATGCGCGCCAGCCTGATCCATGACGCCGAGGGCACCGTGCTGCGCAGCAATCTCGAGGCGGAGGTGCTGAACTTCACCGGTCCCGAGGACGCGCTGGCCCTCGCCGGGGTCACCGCCGCCTTGCAGCAAACGCCGGTGACACCCGCCGATTACCGGCTGGGTCTCGGCATCCAAGCGGTCGCCGGCGCGGATCTCGGCGCCCTGCCCGACAGCGCGCAGGCGCTGCAAGTGCAGGCGCTGATGGGGTTTGACAAACCCTGGCATATCGACGCCCTGCATCGCGGCCGCCCCCAGCCCGATCGGGTCGAGCTGAAACTGGCGCAGTACCAGGTCGGTGATCTGCAGCTGAAGGTGGCGGGCGATGTCTATGTCGATGCCGCGGGCTACCCGGACGGCGCGCTGGACATCAAGGCAGTGAACTGGCGGGACATGCTGACGATGGCGACCGAGGCGGGTCGCCTCACCCCTGGCTTCGCCGCGACGCTCGAAGACGCATTGGCGCTGCTGGCCGGGCTCAAGGGCAACCCCGAAACGCTCGACTTCACCCTCAACGCGATGTCCGGCCAGCTCTTTCTCGGCCCCATCCCCCTCGGTGACGCCCCCAACCTGCGCCTGCCCTGATCTTACCGCCCCCCTGACCGCGCCAGCGCTGCAGCGACCTCGGTATCGGGCACCTGCGCAAAATCTCGATAGTGCGCGCCGACAGCGTAGAACGGCGTCGGCGTCTCCAGGCACACCACCGTGTCGGCCAGCCCCTGCATCTCGCGCAAAGTATCCATCGGCGCCACCGGCACCGCCAGCACGATCCGCGCGGGCTCCCGCAAGCGCATAGCCTGCAAGGACGCCCGCATCGTGGCCCCGGTGGCAATCCCGTCATCCACCACAATCACCGTCTTGCCTCTCACAGGCAATGCCTCACGCCCGCCAAACCAGCTCTCCCGCCGCCGCGCAATCTCAGCCAGCTGCGTCTGCGCCAACTCCCAGATCGCATCCCGGTCGAGCCCCGCGTGGCGCGCCACATCCTCGTTCACCGTCAGCACCGGATCGTCACCATTGGTCACCGCCGCCAATGCCAGCTCCCCATGCCCCGGCACCCCCACCTTGCGCACCAGCACCACATCCAGCGGCGCCCCCAACGCCGTGGCAATCGGCTCCGCCACCGGCACGCCACCCCGTGGGAGGGCGAGCACCACCACCTCCCCCTCCAAAACCGGCAAAGCCGCCAGCAAACGCCGCCCCGCCTCGGCTCTGTCCTGAAACATCCCTTTCCCCCGCAAAGGCCCAACCCCTGCCACCCTAGCACAGGCACCCCAGCTTCATCTTGCCCAATAAACTCCGGGGGAGTCGCTGCAAGCGACGGGGGCAGCGCCCCCAAACCCCGCGCCACAAGACCCGCGACACCCATTCCCTTGCACAAGCCCTCCCATTGGCCCAATCATGACGGCAACCAACGACCCCAAGGGAGGGACCCCATGACATTCCGCCTCACTCTGGCCGCCGCCCTGCTTTGCGGCACCGCGACACTGGCACAGCAAACCGATCTCACCATCGCGATCCAGCTCGAACCCCCGCATATGGACCCGACCTCGGCCGCCGCCGGCGCCATCGACAGCGTGCTTTATTCCAACGTTTTCGAAGGCCTTACCCGCTTTCAGTCCGACGGCTCCATCGCCCCGGGCCTCGCCCGTGACTGGACGATCAGCGAGGATGGCCTGACCTACACCTTCACCCTCGCGTCAGACGTCACCTTCCACGACGGCACCAGCATGGATGCCGAAGACGTCAAGTTCAGCCTCGACCGCGCCCGCGCCGAGGACAGCGCCAACGCGCAAAAGCCGCTCTTTGCCGATATCGCCGAGGTCACCGTGGTCGACCCCACGACGGTGCAAGTCACCCTCAGCCAACCCAACGGCAATTTCCTCTTCAACATGGCCTGGGGCGACGCCGTCATCGTGGCACCCGAAAGCATCGAAAACATCAAGCAACAGCCCATCGGCACCGGCCCCTTCCAGTTCGACCAATGGGTGCAGGGCGACCGGGTCGAGCTCAGCCAATACGCCGGCTATTGGGGTGACACACCTGCCCTGACCGCCGCCACCTTCAAATTCATCTCCGACCCCACCGCCGCCTTCGCCGCGATGATGGCGCAGGATATCGATGCCTTCTCCGGCTTCCCCGCGCCGGAAAACCTGCCGCAATTCGCGACCGACCCGCGCTTTACCGTGCTGACCGGCAGCACCGAGGGCGAGACGATCCTCAGCACCAACAACAAGATGCCGCCGCTCGACAATGTGCAGGTGCGCAAGGCCATCGCCCACGCCATCGACCGCCAGGCGATCATCGATGGCGCCATGTTCGGCCTCGGCACCCCCATCGGCACGCATTTCGCGCCGCACAACCCCGACTATGTCGACCTCACCGGCCAATCCTCCTATGACCCGGAACTGGCCAAACAGCTTCTGGCCGAGGCCGGCCTGCCGGACGGCTTCACCACCACGCTGAAACTGCCGCCGCCCTCCTACGCCCGCCGCGGCGGTGAGATCATCGCCGCCCAGCTCCGCGCCGTGGGGATCGAGACCGAGATCACCAATCTCGAATGGGCGCAATGGCTCGAAGAGGTGTTCCGCGGCAAAGATTACGGCCTCACCATCGTCAGCCATACCGAGCCCTTCGACATCGGCATCTACGCCCGACCGGAGTATTACTTCCAATACGACAACCCGGATTTCCAAGCGCTGATGACCACCCTCACCGCCACCGCCGACCCGGCGCAGCGGACGCAGCTTCTGGCCCAAGCCCAACAGATCATCGCCGACGACTACGTCAACGGCTACCTCTTCCAACTCGCCTTCCCCACCGTCGCCGACGCTCGGATCGAAGGCCTCTGGCAAAACGCCCCCACCCAAGCCACCGACCTGACGGGCGTCCGCTGGACCGAATAACGCCACCCCAAAGCCCGGCCCCGAAACGGCCGGGCTTTCTCAACCCCCAAGCGGAGGACTCAACCCACGCGTTCGATTCAGCAGCAATCGTCTGCTCTGAATCGCGGAAACCTCAGCTCTGACAATCCGCAATCTTGTCTACATCCGCGCCATTCGTCTCCGCCCAGTCTTGCTTGGTGATGAGCTGCAACAAGAACTGGCCCTGGCAGAGCGCCGTTTTGCCCGCGAATTTGCCCGCATGCACAAAGACAAAGTGCGTGTACCCGTCGAAACCAGTGAACTTGACGCTTTCCGTCAGCACAATTTCGGTGTCCGGAGTCCGCGATATCGCATCCGCGCTGAGCCCAATTTTCGGTGCAAGAGGGAAGCTGTCGCCATCAGACCAGTCGCGCAGGAAGACGATCACCGTGTCATACTCCGCCACGTTTGACGCCCAAAATCCATTCTCAAGCTGCCCGTCTTGGGCGTTCGCGATGGCCCAATCCAAAGCCGCTGTCGGAACATCCCACGTGCCGTAGCGAATACCCGTGTTCTGCGCGTCCGCCTTAAGGGCGCCGGCGGTGGCAACAATGGCGCCGACCGAAAATGCGAGGTGATAGGCGTTAATCACTCTGTCCTTCCCTTTTCGCGGCGGATGACTTCGCCCACCAAACCCGTTCGTCGACTGCATAAATGGACTTGCCAGCCGGATCGTCCACTTCGGTTTGCCGTACTCTAAAGGCAATCTCGCGCATCGCCTCACCGCCAGCAAGAAATCCCTGCGTCGCAGCCCAATTCCCGCCGCTTTCACGTGTCATGCATGACCGCAAAGCAACAAGGTATTGGTCCATGGCAACGTTTTCATACATCCCACAACACCTGATGAACCGCGTCCAATGGACCGAAACGGCCGAGCGTCCGGCCGAGCTTTTGGGCATGGTCTGGCGCCAAGACAAAGAGCTCGCGCTTGAGATCGAACCGCACCTGCCTTGGACCGAAGCGGAACATGCGATCCGGATCGGCGCCGGCACAAGCGGGTCTGATTTTCGATTGATCGAGGCGGTTCTGGCACGGCCTGATTGCACGCTGAACCTGCCGATTGAGCGGCTTCGGAGGCTTTTTCCCTACGGCATTGCCGATCGCAACAGCCCTCACTACGGTGCGCCTCATACCGTTGCGCTGCGCGACCATATGAGCAGTTTGACGGCGCGGATCAATGCCGGCACCTGGCCCGCAGATCCGAAGGGGCATTGGCCGCGCGCCCCTACGTTAGAGCGCATGGTTGCCGGTTTGCACGACGCCGATCATGGGTGGGCGCTGGACCAGGACCTTGTGGAGCAGATCCTCGGCTATGCATTGGCCAAAGACTGGAAACTCAATCGTCGCATAGACGAAATGCTGGACGGGATGAGCGCAAAAGAGGTCATGAGGCTGGCAGGCGATGCCGCAAAGGGCATAGCCCCCAAAGGCAACCCAAAGACCGGTCTGCGCGGTCTTCTCAGCGAATTGGCACGCATGAACCGGGAACGCAAACGGCGCGGCTAAGCAGACCTGGATAGGCGGTTTTGCAAACCGCTCTGGCATCGGTCGGCATCTCGGCCGAGGGCTTTGCTCCAAAACGCGGACCTGATCGCGCGGCAGGTGCTTCGGCGTGACGGATATCTGTCGCGACGTAGCTGAGGTTGAACGCGAAAGGCGCGACGCAGTCAGAAACACCCGTTTTGTCACTCACTCAAGGCAGCTTTGGCGATTGCCCTGATCCGCCGGGTGAAACCCTGTCTCGAACCGAAAATAGCTGCGTTAACCACATCTGACGCAAGGTCATGCGGTTTGGCGTCCCGAGGCGACCCGAGCGTCGATCAATACGTCCCGAAATCGGGCCGAATCGGACGGATTGCTTCGCGTGGGGCCCCAGAGACTCCTTCGCGGGGGGGTATCAATACGTCCCAAACTCGCAGTGTTCAGGACGGATTGCTACCCGCGCCCCACAGCGTCCGCCGGATTAACCTCACCGGACGGGCCGTTTACCCGCCGTGGCAAGTTACGCAGGTGGCAGCGGCGCGGTCGGCCCAGGCGCCTTCGCCTTGCGCCACGCCGGTCAGCGTCATGTGGCCCAGCGCGGCGAGGATTGCGATGGCGCCCAACCCCGCCAGCAAGACAGCGAAGCGTTTCATCCCGGCCTCTCCTCGGCAAACTCTTCGGCCCGCAGCATAGCACAAAACCGCCCCGCATCGTGCCCTCTGGACCCGGCCTGATCGCGCCCCTAACGTGGCGCCTATGCTGCGCTATACGCTGAAACGCCTGACCTCGCTTGTGGTGTCCCTGCTGGTCGCCTCGCTGGTCATTTTCCTGGTGGTCGAGGTCGCCCCGGGCGATCCGGCGAGCTATATGTTGGGCATCAACGCGCAGCCCGAAACCGTGGCGGCCTTGCGGGCCGAACTGGGGCTCGATGTGCCGAAATACCAGCGCTATCTGGCCTGGGTCGGCGGCATGCTAACCGGCGATTTCGGCACCTCTTACACCTATCGCACGCCAGTGGCGCAGATGATTGCGGACCGGCTTTGGGTGTCTTTGCCACTCGCGCTCATGGCGCTAACCCTTTCCACTTGCATCGCTTTTCCGGCCGGGATTTATGCAGCGGCGCGCCGGGGTCAGGCCGGAGACGTCGCAGTCATGGGCGCGACGCAGCTGGGTGTCGCGGTGCCGAATTTCTGGTTTGCGATGCTGCTGGTGCTGCTCTTTGCGATCAACCTCGGCTGGTTCTCGGCGGGTGGCTTTCCGGGTTGGGACAACCCGCTGCAGGCGCTGAAATCCCTCACCCTGCCCGCGATCGCGCTTGCCCTGCCGCAGGCAGCGATCCTGACGCGGGTCATGCGCTCGTCGCTTTTGGATATCCTCGGCGAAGACTTCATGCGCACCGCGCGCGCCAAGGGCCTCAGCCGCCGTCAGGCACTCTGGCGCCACGCGCTGCGCAACGCGCTGATCCCGGTGCTGACGATCATCGGTTTGCAGTTTTCGTTCCTGCTGGCAGGCGCCATCATCATCGAGCAAGTGTTTTTCCTCCCCGGTCTCGGGCGGCTGATCTTCCAGAGCATCACCCAGCGTGACCTCATCGTGGTGGAATCCGTTGTCATGCTGCTGGTCTTCGCCGTGATCGTGGTCAACTTCATCGTCGACCTCGCCTACGCCGCCGTCGACCCGCGGCTGAGGCAACGGGTATGAGCCGCAGCCTCACCCTTGGCGCCGCGCTGACGGCGGTCTTTGTAGGCGCGGCTTTGCTGTCGTTTCTGTGGACGCCGGGTGACGTGCAGGCGATGGACATCGCTGGCCGCCTGCAGCCGCCCAATGGCGATAACCTCTTGGGAACAGACCATTTTGGCCGCGATATCCTGTCGATGCTCATGGTTGGCGCGCGCACCTCGATTGCCGTGGCTTTGGTCGCCGTGGGCATCGGCATGGGCGCCGGCGTGCCCCTTGGGCTGGCAGCGGCGGCACGCAAAGGCGGCTGGCTCGATGAGATCATCATGCGCGGCAACGACCTGATCTTTGCCTTCCCGAGCCTGGTCATCGCCATCCTGATCACCGCGGTCTTCGGGCCAAGCGCGGTGAACGCGATCATTGCCATCGGCATCTTCAACATCCCGGTCTTTGCCCGCCTGACCCGCGGCGCGGCGCTGAGCCTCTGGACCCGCGACTTCATCCTCGCGGCCCGGGTCGCCGGCAAATCCGCCACCAGGATAAGCGTCGAACATATCCTGCCCAACACCGCCAACCTTCTGATTGTGCAAGGGACTATCCAGTTCAGCCTGGGGATCCTCGCCGAAGCGGGGCTGAGCTACGTCGGCCTAGGTGCTCAGCCACCGACGCCCAGCTGGGGCCGGATGCTGGCGGATGCGCAGACCATGGTGGCGCTGGCGCCGCATGTGGCGGTGATCCCGGGGCTGGCCATCGTGCTGATGGTGCTGGGGCTGAACCTGATGGGTGACGGGCTGCGCGACTGGCTGGACCCGCGGCTGAAGGAGATCCGCACATGACGGGTTTGCTGGATATCCGCGACCTGCAGGTCAGCATCCACGGCAAGCCGATCCTCAAATCGGTGTCGCTGCGCATCGGAGAGGGTGAGATTGTGGCCGTCACGGGTGAATCCGGCTCGGGCAAATCCATGACGGCGCTGGCGACGATTAGCCTTTTGCCTGAGGTCGCAAAGGCCGAAGGGCAGATCGACCTGCAAGGCATCAACCTTTTGCAGCAGAGCGAGGCGGCGCTCTGCGATCTGCGCGGGCGCGAGATCGGGATGATCTTTCAGGAACCGATGACCGCTCTGAACCCGGTGCAGACCATCGGCGATCAGGTGGCGGAAACCCTGATCGTGCACGGCGCGGCGGGGCGGACCGAGGCTCTGGCCGCAGCTGAGGAACGGCTGGACCGGGTCGGATTGGGGGCGATCGGTTTGGACCGCTATCCGCATGAGCTTTCCGGCGGGCAGCGGCAGCGGGTGATGATCGCCATGGCGCTCGCCAACAA
>JASJCC010000157.1 GCA_030066175.1 Paracoccaceae bacterium
GCCGCCAAAGCGAGATCGGGTTCGACAAAGATGGCCTCTTCCGGCAGTCCCGCCACAGCAACATCGGCAACACCCTCAACGGCGAGCAGCTCCCGCCTCAGAAATGTTGCCAGATCATGTATTTCGGCATCAGACAGCCCGGGTGTGGTGACCGCAAAGAAGATCCCATAGACGTCCCCGAACCCATCATCAACGAAGGGCGCAGTCGCGCCGCTTGGGAGTTCGCCTTGAACGTTGGTGATCCGCTCTCGCAACTCTGTCCAGATAGGGGGCAGATCGCTGCCGGGCACCGTATCCTCGACAAAGACATCCAGCCGCGACACGCCGGGGCGGTTGCTGGAGGTCACACGATCCACTTCGGCCATGCGCTGGATCGCGGCTTCCAAGGGTTCGGAGACCTCGATTGCAACCTGTTCAGCAGAGGCCCCTGGGTACTGAGTGACGACAACCGCTTGTTTGATGGTAAAGGCCGGATCCTCAAGCCGACCCAGCGACAGAAATCCCCAGATGCCGCCAAGAAGGCAGATCAGTATCAGCAACCACGTCAGAATGGGGCGGTCGATTGAGCCGCGGGCAATCGAGAAGGCGGACGCACTCACTTTCAGTATCCGCCAAAGCGGCGGACGGTCTGGCCGTCGCTCAGCAAGTGGGCGCCGGTTCGGACAATCTCGTCTCCGGGGTTCAAGCCATCGAGGACCTGGACCAAGCCATCGCGATTGGCTGCGATGGTGATGGGGACCTCTTCGACAATTCCCGTGCCACCGTCCCCTGGCATAAATCGCATCACACTGGCGGCACCGTCATTTGCCAGCCTTAGCGCCGTTGCCGGGACAAAAAGCGGAGTATCGTCGTCCAAGAACGTCGCCAGCACTGTGACAGAGCTGCCGGGAAGCGCGTTGACAGGTCGGTCCCCGGCCAGCGCGAGCGTCGCGCGAAAGCTCTGACCGACGCTGGAGGCCTCTGCGTTGAACTCACGCACCTCCAATGGGTAGGTGTTTTCGCTGGTGGGAAAGCGCGCTTCGAGACGGATGTCGGACTCGTCACCGGCTTGCTGAAACAGCACTTCCGGCACGTCGATCTCAACCCTCAGCTCAGACATGTCATGCAGCCGCACAACGGGCGATCCCTGGCTGATCGTTGTGAAATTCGCGACATTCCGACTGGCAACGAGCGCGGCAAAAGGCGCCGTCAACGTTGCGTTCTCAAGAGCGACTTCGGCGTTTCTGAGCGACACGCGCGCAAGGCCCACTTGCGTTTCGGCATCATCGCGTTGCGCGCGGCTGACATTTGCCCCCAATTGTTCCAGCCGCTCGAATGTACGTTCCGCCTGCTCGAACTGGAGCTGCGCTTGCCGAAGCTGAAGCTCAAACGGCTCGAGGTCGAGTTGCGCGACCAGGCTACCTTCAGGCAGCACTTCACCTTCCTGCGCAGGCAGTTGCACGACCTGACCGCTCACCTGGAAAGCCAGGTCAACCGTTTGCCGTGCCACAACCGTCCCAAAAAACTGCCGCGTCGCACCTTCGGTTCCTGCCTCGATCTGCGTAATGATCGCAACCCTCGGCGCTAGGTCGTCTCCATACGCCGCAAGTGGATGCATCAAAGCAATGGCAAGTGCTATGCCCTGCAAGAAACCAAACTTCATCACAGCATCCTCCAAGGCGTGTGCGCGTGGTGAGTGCAGCATGAATACCGAAGAAGTTGAAGCCAAAATCGCATCGGGAAAGCGGCGCTGTGGGCGAACTCTTGATTTGCAACCGCCGCAAATCGCGCGACGCTTTGAGCGAGCGCGGTCTTTGCACAAATGACGTTCATCCGTTGGCGATGCACTTCAATGAAAAAACGGGACAGTCGTTCATGGGGACAAACGGCCAAATCTGGACGTTGAACCGAAGTTCAAGATGCTGCGGCGCGCATTTTCAGACAGCCCAAGTGCGGATCGCTATCAATCACAGCGCTAAGCCGACTTTGAGCGTGTTCAACAATTGATGCGGTCGCAGTCCGCGTTGCTCCTATTCGCCGCTAGCGCAAAATCTGAGATGGATCTTGGGTCAGATCCGCAGGACAATGCGGTCGCGAACGCCAAAGTTCAGTCTTTCTCCATCGCCGGCTTTTTGGCGCACTAAAGGAAGCTACTCGACGCCATTGAGCGCCTGGGCGGCGGCGGCAACATGTTCGTGGAACCAACGGATTTCTGGTTCATCGCCGTTGGACGAACTTCGAAAGAGTGTCAGTTCCAGTGGCGGCACGTCGAATGGCAACTCGCGCTGCGCAAGCCGGTAGACCTGCGCGGCGTCTCGCAGCGCGACAGACGGGATGGAAAGTAGCATGTCAGTCTGGGCGAGGACTGGGGGGGCCATCGTGAAATGGGTCAGCACTGCGCCAATGCGTCGTGTCACGCCAAGCGGTGCGACTTTCCGGTCGATGGGGCTGCCTCCTGGTGCGACGCCGCTACCGATCTGCAGATGTGGGAAACGCGCCCATGCTTCCAAAGACCAATCTGCAAAGGCTGGATGGTCCTCGCGACCAAAGACTACCCAGGGCCAGGCACCAAGCGCTGACCCGCGCAATTCATCCGACCGCTTGAAGCTTGGCGCAATAAGAGCGTCGTACCGTCCCTGTTTCAAGTCGGACATCCCTGTAATCGGCAGCGCCGACACTTCCAACTGAACCGCCGGGGCCTCTTGTCCCATGCGCTTCAGCAGCTTCGGGATCAAGGGCGAAAAGAAGTCGGGCGCGGCCAAGCGAAACACCCGCGTCGATGTGGCCGGGTCAAACGTCTCGGGTTCCGCGAGGGTGCGCTCGATGCTGTTCAGCACAGCGGGCAGCGTTTCGGCAAGCACCTCGGCCCGCGCGGTTGGCACCATGCGCCGCCCGTCCCGTACAAGCAGTTCATTGTCAAAGAGCAGGCGCAGGCGTTTGAGCGCATGGCTGACGGCAGATGAGGTCAGGTTCAGGCGAGAAGCGGTTTTTCCGACGCTTTTCTCACGCAGCAAGACGTCGAGGACGACGAGCAGGTTCAGATCGATTTTGGAAAGGGTTGGCACGCCCATACTGAACCTTATTCATCTATAGTGAATACGTTTCATTTGATTCATCTTATGGGCTGCGCGACAAGGATGCAACTCAGATCAGGGAGACCGACCCAATGCCCAGACCACCCAGTTTCGCCATGTCACTTGCCGCTGCGCTCGCACTCAGCACGGCCGCGGTGGCTGAGACGCCTCTCGACATGAAATTCGCAGGCGCGCTTGAGTTCGCCGAAGACGGCACGCTTTTCGTCGGCGACAATCACAACGGCGCCATCTATGCGTTTGAAATCCCAGGAGACGCGAGCGCGCAGCAAATCATGCCCAGCTCGATTGCCAATATCGACGCCAAAATCGCCGAGCTGCTTGGCGTTGGCGCGGGGGCGATTGAGATCAACGACATCGCGACCCATCCGGTCTCCAACGACATCTATATCTCGGTGACCCGGATTGGCAATTTGGTCTCTCACCCCGCGATAGTCACTGTCTCACAAGACCATGACATCAGCCTGCTGGACCTTGCGGCGCTGGCGTTCCAAAAGCAGGAGCTGAGTGAATTCCCCGACGGGGAAATCACCTTCAATGGACGCGCCGGCGGGCCCGGACCCGCCTTGCCACGAGATCGTGCGAAGACCGCGGTGCCGATCAGCTCGCTCGCAATCATGGACATGGAGTATTACGACGGTGAGTTGTTCGTGTCGGGCGTCGCAACGGATAACTTTCTGTCGACCCTGCGCCGGATGCCCTATCCGTTTGATGGCGCCCAAAGCGTCGCCAATGTCGAAATGTACCACATCGCGCATGACCAGTACGAAAGCCGCGCCCCGATCCGCGCCATGTCGATCCAGGAAATCGATGGCAAGCCGCAATTGGTTGCAGCTTATACCTGCAGCCCAATCGTCTTGGTGCCGCTCGATGAAATCGAGGATGGTGCGAAGATATCAGCCCGCACAATCATGGATTACGGAAACGGGCAACCGCTTGATATGATTGCGTTCAACTTCCAAAGCCCCTTTGGCGGCGAGGCTCAACCGTCGCTGTTTGTGACCAGCAACAGCCGTCAGCCCCAACTCATCCCGATCAGCGGACTGCAAAACACGCCCGTCGTCACGCATACGGACTTCGCGCGTGGCCCCAAGCTTGACGACCACCCGATGATGCCGTTCGGCCCGGTCGGCAAGCATGTCATGTATGAAGGCGTGGCGCTGCATATGACGCTGGTGGGCGATGGCTTTTTTGCCGCGATCAATCGCGACGCCTATTCCGGTGACCTGAACCTCGACACCAATCCGACTTGGTTCCCCAACCGCATCCACAACCTGCTCGCCGAGTTCGATTTCCCGCAATACCAACCCGATCCGTCTCGGATGGAATAGGGCGGATGACCCGCGAGATCCCCAACCGGGTCGCCAGAGTGTTGGCGACCCTCCTGATGGTGCTTTTGATGATCGCCCCCGCTCACGCCGAGACCCTGGCGCTTCCGAAAAGCGGGGCAGAGCCGGTGGCTTTGATGCTTTCTGACACCACCCGTTCGGAGAACCGTTCCTCCGAGCTGTTGCAGGTCTTCGTGGGCACAGAGGTCTTGTGTTGCACAGGCCGCACGCCGATCGCCGGGCGCTATGCGCAGACTGGCGACACGCTGGCTTTTTCCCCCGCTTTCGGCTTCGAGCCGGGTCAAGACTATGTCGCGCGCATTCTGACGGCACATGGCGAAGAGCTTGTCCCGTTCAGCATTCCCGCGGCGGTCGCAGCCGTCCCTGCCGCTGTGACGGAAGTCTACCCCAGCGGCGATACACTTCCCGAGAATGTGCTGCGCTTCTACATTCACTTCTCGGTCCCGATGACACCGCATGTCGCCTTCAACTACATCACGCTGCGCGACACCTATGGCGTGACGGACGAGGCCGCGTTCATGCGGTTCAAGCAAGAGCTTTGGAACGAAGACCGGACGCGGCTCACCGTTTTGATTGACCCCGGCCGGATCAAGCGTGAGGTCGCGACAAATGTGGAACTTGGTCCGGCCTTGCTCGCCGGGCAGCGCTACACGCTCTCGGTCGACGGCGGCTGGACGTCCGCGGACGGTACGTCGGTTCTCCCCGCGTTTACGCGGGCGTTCCGGGTGTCCGAGGCGCTGCGAGAGCGTCCGGATACGCGCCTTTGGACTGTCAACACGCCCTGCGCTGGAACACGAGATCCGCTAACCGTGTCGTTCGACCGCCCCTTCGACCGCCACCTCCTGACCCAAGCGCTTCGACTGAAGACCGCAACGGGGCTCGGCTTGGACGGCGCAGTCCAAATTGGGGACCAGGAAACCACATGGAGCTTCAAGCCGCATCAGCCTTGGCCCGAAGAAGAGCTGCACCTGGTCGCAAATCCCGTGCTTGAAGACGTCGCCGGGAACAACTTCCGCGATCTGCTTGACCACTTCGCAGGCCCACAGGAAATCGATCCGTCCTCAACAAGCCTTCCAATCAGAATTAGAGATTGTGCGGGTTGAAGCCATTCTGAAGACCTTGTGATTCAGGGGTCCGCTTCAAGTCGCTTCTCGGTCTTTGGCGCGCGAGGCAGCAATATTCGAATTGGGCTCAGATCCAACCTCGCAGCAAACGCAGCGTCACCATTTGTATTCTACCGTCGCAGTTTAGGTTCGGCCCTTAGCCGCACTTGAGAGCCGTCCGTGAATACAGCGTTTGCATCCCGCTTTCCGGAGTTTCCCTTTGCTAGAGAAGCTAGGGGGCAGGCGGATTTGTCGTGCGTGGCGTCCAGAGATAGCGGTTCATTTCTCTCAGGTGCCAGCAAAATGCCGTCTACAGACGCTTTGTGGCCGATTGGGAAGGGTCAGGTGGCTGTCGTTGCGTTGTTTCTGGGAGACCACTTTGCCCTTGGAGATAACCGCCAGCCGATCGGGCCTGAGGCGAACGGCCTCGATAGGGTCACCGGCATCCAGCACCACCAGCGACGCCATGGCGCCCTCGTGCAGGCCATAGTCTGTCAAGCCTAGGATTGTCGCGTTTTCGACCGTCACCATGTCAAAGCACCGCCGCATCTCTTCGGGCGAGGACATCTGCGCTACGTGAAGCCCCATGAAGGCCACGTCCAGCATGTCGGCAGTGCCAAGCGAATACCACGGGTCGCGCACGCAATCCTGGCCCCAACCGACACGGATACCAGCGGCCTGCATCTCTTTCACGCGGGTCAGCCCACGACGTTTTGGGAAGGTATCGTGCCGGCCCTGAAGCATGATGTTGATCAATGGGTTGGGGATAGCGCTGATCTCGGCCTCTGCGATCAGGGGGATCAGCTTGGAGACATAGTAGTTGTCCATTGAGTGCATGGAGGTCAGATGCGATCCCGCCACACGCCCTTGCAGGCCAAGCCGTTGCGTCTCGTAAGCCAAGCTCTCGATATGGCGTGAGTTGGGGTCGTCGGTTTCGTCGCAATGCATGTCGACGGCCAAGCCACGCTCGGCGGCGATCTTGCAGAGGATACGCACACTCTCCGCGCCGTCGGCCATCGTGCGCTCAAAATGCGGGATGCCGCCCACCACATCGACGCCCATGTCCAACGCGCGCAGTGTGTTTTCCTGGGCCGTCGGATCGCGCAGCAGCCCGTCTTGCGGAAAGGCCACAAGCTGTAGATCCAAGTAGGGTCGTACGACCTCGCGCACATGCAACAGAGCTTCGACACCTTTGAGACTGTCGTCACAGGTGTCCACATGGCTGCGGATCGCGAGGAGGCCCATGGAAACGGCCCAATCGCAATAGGTGAGCGCCCGGTCCACCATTTCATCCGTCGTGGCGACTTGCTTCAGTTCCCCCCAAAGCCCGATCCCTTCGAGCAGCGTGCCCGACGCGTTGATCCGCGGCGTGCCGTAGCTGAGTGTTGCGTCCATGTGAAAATGAGGATCGACGAACGGCGGTGAAACCAGATCGCCGGTGGCATCGATGACCGTGCCGGCTTCGGCGCCATCCAGCTGTCCCGTCGCGGTTATCCGGTCGCCCGTGATGCCAATATCCGCGGTTGTCCCGTCTGGAAACGTTCCGCCTGTCACAAGGATATCGAAGCCAGGCATCAGCGTTCTCCGCGGTTGTAGGGCACCATGAGGGCAGCCGGCACCTCAGCCCGCCGCGACATCAGGATCAGCGCCAGGATCGACAAAATGTAGGGGATCATCAGGAAGACCTGATACGGTACAATCGCCCCCAACCCGGTCTGCTGCAAGCGGATCTGCAAGGCATCGAAGGCAGCAAAGAGAAGCGCGCCCAACAGCGCTTTGCCCGGCCGCCATGCGCCAAAGACGACCAGCGCGATGCAAATCCAACCCCGCCCATTGACCATCTCAAAAAAGAAGCTGTCGAAGGCGGACATGGTCAGAAACGCGCCACCGACGGCCATCAGCCCTGAGCCAACGATGACGGCGCCCATTCTGAGGGAAGTGACCGGCAATCCCTGAGCCTCCACAGCAGACGGGTTTTCACCTGCTGCGCGCAGAGCCAGTCCAAGGGGTGTCCGGTAGAGCACGAAGGCTGTGATCCCCACGACGACAAAGGCCAGGTAGGTCAGCGGGGTCTGATTGAACAGCGCCTGGCCCAGAATTGGGATTTGGGACAGAAGCGGCACCTCGTAGGGTTGGAAGGGGATGATCCGCGGCGGGCTCGTGACCTCAGGCAGGGCAAGGCGATAGGCGTAATAGGCGGCGGATGTGGCCAAAAGCGTGATGCCCAGGCCTACGACATGCTGGGACAGTCCGAAAGGCACTGTGAGTGTTGCATGCAAAAGCCCAAACAGCATGCCAGCGGCCATCGCAACACCCACACCGACCCACAGCCCGGCGCCGGCATAGACGGCCATCCATCCGGCAAAAGCGCCGACCACCATGATCCCCTCGATCCCGAGGTTCAGCACGCCTGCGCGTTCGCAGATCAGTTCCCCCATGGTCGCAAAGATCAGGGGTGAGGCGATGCGCACGGCGGCAGCCCAGAAGCTAGCGGAGAGGAGGATATCGAGAATCTCCATCAGCCCCTCACGATCCGAAACCGCGTGAGCAGGATGGCGAGCACCATGAAGAGGAGCGCGGTCGCCAGAAGAATGTCAGCAATATAGGTGGGTACACCCGCGGCGCGGCTCATGCTGTCGGCGCCGACAAAGACGCCGGCCACAAAGATCGCGGAAGCGACAACGCCAAGCGGGTGCAAAAGCGCGAGCATGGCGACAATGATCCCGGTGTAGCCAAAGCCCGGGCTGAGATCGAGCGTGAGCGACCCCTTGAGGCCGGCAACTTCCGAAAAGCCCGCCAGCGCCGCCAACCCACCCGACAGCAATGCGGTCTTCAAAAGCACCAGGTTCACCGGAATGCCCGCAAACCGGGCAGCCCGAGGGTTTTGGCCGACGGCGCGGATTTCGTATCCGAGCGTCGTCCGGGTCTCGATCACCCAAACCGCTGCGGCACAAATTAACGCCAGCGCAAAGCCCCAATGCAAGCGCAGCCCATCGACAATCCGGGGCAGGCGGGCATCGGGGTCGAGCCGAGGCGATTTCGGCCAGCCCATCCCCATTGGGTCCTTCAGCGGCCCCTCCAGGAGGAGCGAGATGAAGAGCAGCATGATGAAGTTGAAGAGAAGCGTCGTGACCACTTCGTCGACACCGAACCGCGTTTTCAGGATCACGGGGCCAAGCAGCACCAACGCCCCGCCAAGCATCGCGGCCAGGCCAATCAGGATCAACGGTTGCGGCCCCGGCAACCCAAGCGCTGAAGTCCCGAAGACCACGGTCACAAGCGCGCCCATGTAAAGCTGCGCCTCCGCCCCGATGTTCCAAAGCTTCGCGCGAAAGGCGACGGCCACGGCCAACCCCGTGAAAATCAGAGGCGTAGCCCGGTTCAGAGTTTCGAGCGCGGCGAACTGAGACCCCGCCGCCCCTTTCAGGATCAGCCCCAGCGTGGCAAAGGGATTGGCGCCCGCAAGAAGCGCGAGCGCCGATGCGACGACGACCGACAGTGCCAATGCAGCAATGGGAAAGCCCAAGGACCGGGCAACCGTCGGGTTGGCGACCGGTTCAAGCCGCACGGTCAAATCCTTCCCCAGCCATCCAGCGTCCAAGCTCGGTCGCCGTCATTGATCCCTCGGGGAATTCAGGGGAAAGCCGTCCCTCCGACATCACCCGGATCACATCCGCCAGCCCCAGGATTTCATCGAGATCTTCGGAGATCAACAGAATCGCCGCGCCTGCGTCCCGGGCCGCGATCAAACGTTCCTGCACAAAGGTGACCGCCCCGATATCAAGGCCACGGACCGGCTGGTTTGCCAATATGATCCGTGGGTTGGATTCGAGCGCGCGGCCAAGGAT
>JASJCC010000164.1 GCA_030066175.1 Paracoccaceae bacterium
CATTACTTCAACCAAAAGGCTCTGGAGCTTGAACCCGGCCGCACCCCGGAACCCGCCCAGCCGCTGTCTCCGCGGGAGATTGAGGCGATGACCCTTCTGGCGGTTGGCTACAGCCGCGCACAGGCCGCCGACACGCTGTCGATCTCGGAGCACACCCTGCGGGTCTATATCGAAAGCGCGCGGTTCAAACTGGGCGCGATGAACACCACCCACGCGGTGGCCAAGGCGCTGAGCCGCGGGGTTATCGTCGTCTGAACCGTGCGGTGGCCTCAGACCGCATTAACCGCGCCGAACGCCCGCTTTCGATCCGCTTAACCGGTGAAACCCAGCCTGATCGCATTCCATCTGCGAGAGGGCTGAAAAATGATCCGCTATATCTACGGCAAAGACCTGTACAAGTTTCCTGCGCTGGCGCGTTCCATGTTCACCGATCGGGCCGACCAGTTCCGCACCCGGCTGGGCTGGGATGTCGATGTCAACGCGCAGGGTGAAGAGCGGGATGAATACGACGCTGAAAACCCGCTTTACGTGATCTGGGAACGCCCCGACGGGCTGCATGGCGGCTCCATGCGGCTGCTGCCGACGGTGGGCCGGACCATGGTGAACGACCATTTCTCGCATCTCACCCATGGCGTGCGCATCGAAAGCCCGCTGATCTGGGAATGCACCCGGTTCTGCCTCGCGCGCGACACCGATCCTGGCGCCGCGGCAGCGCTGATGCTGGCCGGTGGCGAGGTGATGCGCAATTTCGGGGTCCGCCACTATGTCGGCGTCTTTGACGCGCGCATGGTGCGCATCTATCGCCGCATCGGCGCCTGCCCGGAAATCCTCGGCAGCCAGGGTCTGGGACGCGAGAAGATCAGCGTCGGCCTCTGGGAGTTCACCGCCGAGGCGCAAACACGCGTTGCGCAAAGCGCCGGCATCAGCCCGGAACTGTCGGCGCATTGGTTTGATCTGTCGTTTGGCGCAAAACAAAGCCTGGAGCCGCAGGCGGCCTGAACGCCCCACAAAAAACCACCCGCCGCGCAGTGGTTTTGCGCGGCGCTGCGCTGGCCCTGCGCTGGTCCGCCCTATAGGGTCGCGCCATGACTGTGCCCGCGCTGACCTTTTCCGACGATCAGGCCGAAGCTTTCGACCAGGTGACCGACATGCTGCGTGCGGCAGGGGTGGACCTGGATGACGGCCTCGTGTTGCCCGCCAAGGAAGGGCGTCCCCGCGTCATGGCTCTGGTCGGCAAGGCGGGCAGCGGCAAGACGCTTTTGCTGGCCGAGCTTTACAAGGCGCTTGAGGCCGCGGGCGTCGAGACCGTCTCGGGTGATTACGAGGGCCGCCGCCGCAAGGACCGCCGCACGCTGGCCATTCTGGCGCCCACCAACAAGGCGGCCAGCGTGCTCCGGATGCAGGGTGTGCCGGCGACCACGATCCACCGGATCCTTTACACACCGGTCTATGACCCGGAATACGAACGCCTTGCCGAATGGCTGGTGGGCACCGGCGAAGCGCCCGAGATCGAAGGCCTGACCGAGGCTGCCTTGGCCCGCGCCAAGGCCTCTTACGAGGGGCACAAATCGATTCCCGCGGCGCTGGCCGCCGCTGGCCTGCGCGGGTCGGACTTCATCACCGGCTGGAAACGGCGTGAGGAACCGCTCGATATCGGCTTTGTCGACGAGGCGTCGATGCTGGATGATCGTCAGTTCGAGGACCTGCAAGAGATCTTTCCCAACCTCCTGCTCTTTGGTGATCCAGCGCAGCTTGCCCCGGTGAACCAGTCTGGCCAGATGGTGTTCGACGGGCTCAAAGACAGCCAGAAGATGGAGCTGCACCGCATCCACCGGCAGGAGGCCGACAACCCGATCCTTGATCTCGCCCACGCGCTGGCCGACCCGCAGCTGGGGTTTGAGGATTTCGAACGCCTGGTCGAGGACACCGCCCGCAACGACGACCGCGTGGTCTGGGGCCAGCGGGTCGAGGTGGATCTGATGGCACGCAGCCCGGTGCTGGTCTGGCGCAACGCCACGCGCATCCGGCTGATCAACGCCTTTCGCACCGTGCATGACGCCCCCGAGACCGAGCTTTTGCCTGGTGAGCCGCTGATTTGCGACGGGATCGAGCTACCGCTCAAACACCGCAAGAAACGGCTTGATCTCGAGGCGCGCGGCCTGATCAAGGGCGCGCAGGTGATCTATCTCGGCCCTGGCCGAAAGCCTGGCTTTTCGCGTCTGCACGTGATGGGCGCCGAGGATCCACGGGTGTCGGCGGCGTCCATCGTGAAAATCGAAAAACCCGAGGAAGAAGAACCGTTTATCCCCTTTGCCGCACGCATGGGGGCAACGTTTCTGCACGGGGCTGCGGTGACGATCCACAAGGCGCAAGGATCACAATGGGACACCGTGCAGGTCTTTGCGCCCGACCTTTACGCCGCGGCGCGGATGGGGCGGGTCGAGGCCGGGCAACCGCTGTGGAAACGGCTGGCCTATGTGGCGATCACCCGCGCGCAAGAGCGGCTTATCTGGGTGGTGCGCAATCGTCTGGCAAGGCCAACCGGGCCGCTGGTGACGGATGACCTACCCAGCCCGACGGCGCCGCTGGAACTGAAATCGGAGGACGTGGAATGAAGAGCATGATCGTGACGGGCGCCAGCTCGGGCATTGGCCGGGCGGTGGCGGAACGGATGCTGGAGGCCGGCTGGCGGGTCGGTCTGCTGGCGCGGCGGGCCGAGGCATTGCACGCGGTGGCCGCAGGGCATGAGAATGCCAGCGTGCTGGTCGCCGATGTCACCGATCCTGAGGCCGTGACCAGCGCGTTTGAGGACTTCGCAGGCTGGGCCGGCCGGCTGGATGTGCTTTTTAACAACGCCGGTCTCTTTGGCCCCCAAACCACGATCGACGAGGTGTCGGTCGAGGACTGGCAGCAGGTGTTGGCAGTGAATGTCAGCGGCATGTTCCTATGTGCGCAGGCGGCGTTCCGGCAGATGCGCGCACAAAGCCCGCAAGGTGGGCGGATCATCAACAATGGCTCGATCTCCGCCTATACCCCGCGGGAGGGTTCGGTCTGTTACACCACAACCAAACACGCCGTGACGGGCCTGACCAAGACGCTGAGCCTCGATGGCCGGCCCTTTGGCATTGCTTGTGGTCAGATCGATATCGGCAACGCGCGGACCGAACTGCTTGAGGGCCTTGTGCAACGCGCGGTGGCCGCTGGACAAACGCCACCCGCCACCATGGACGTCGACGAGGCCGCGCGCACCGTGCAGCTGATGGCCGACATGCCACCCGAGGCCAATGTGCAATTCGTCACCGTCATGGCGACGACGATGCCGTATATCGGGCGGGGTTAGGGGTCAGAGCCGCACGATCTGCTTACCGGTATTGCCGCCTTTCAGCATCGCGATAAAGGCGGCGGGCGCGTTTTCCAGCCCGTCGGCGACGTCCTCCAGATAGGTGATCTGGCCATCGGCGACCTTGGGCGCGACCTCGGTGATGAACTCTGGAAACCTGTCCCAATGGTCAAAGACGATCAAGCCCGAGATCTTCAGCCGTTTGACCAGAATGCTGCGCCAGACACCGGGTAGGTGGTCGATACCGTCGCCCGCCACGCCGCCATACCAGGCGATGGTGCCGCAAAGCGGGATGCGCCCATGCGTGTTCATCAGCGGCATCACCGCCTCAAGCAGTTTGCCGCCGACATTTTCCCAATAGATATCAACGCCATCAGGTGCGGCCTCGGCCACGGCCTTGCGCAGCGACCGGGCATCTTCGTGCGCGCGGTGGTCGATGGCGGCGTCAAAGCCAAAGACCTCTTGCGCCAGGCGACACTTTTCTTCGCCACCCGCAATCGCCACGGTGCGCAGGCCTGCGAGCCGCGCAAGCTGCCCGACCATCGACCCAACCGGCCCGGTCGCCGCACCGACAACCAGCGTTTCACCCGCTTTCATCGCGCCATATTCCGTCAGCCCGACCCAGCCTGTGAAGCCGGGCATGCCCAGCACACCCAGTGCGGTGGAGGGCGGCATGTCAGGGTCCAGCTTGCGTGTCTCGGCGCCCGCCAGCACTGCATGGCTGGCCCAACCGGTGATCCCGGTGACCGTGTCGCCCGGCGCCAGACCGTCAAAGTTCGACGTCAGTACACGGCCCACGCCTTGCCCGGTCATCGTCTCCCCCAGGCCGACCGAGGGGGCATAGCTTTTCACGTCGTCCATCCGCCCGCGCATATAGGGATCGAGCGACAGATGCGTGACCTCGATCAGCACCTCATCCGCGCCGGGCGCGGGCACAGGCCCGGTCTGCAGGGCAAAATCCTCGGGCACAGGCGCGCCGCTGGGGCGGCGGGCCAGGGTGATACGGCGCATCTGGTCGGTCATCGGCGGCTCCTGTCGCGGTCTTGTCTGGCGCCAACCTGTCAGGCGGCAGCCCAAGGGGCAAGGCCTTGGCCGCGCAGAATTACCGGTTGCGCATCGGGCGCCAAACGGATCACATTGCGCCAGCGAACAGCGCAGACGGCAAGGGGAGGGCCCGATGCAAGGACTGATGATGAACCTGCCATTGCAGGTGATCGAAATTCTCAAATACGCCGCCGAGACGCATACCAGCGCCGAGATCGTGTCGGTCCGGACCGAGGGCGACATCCACCGCGAAAGCTACGCTCAGGCCTATGCCCGTGCGGCGCAGCTGGCGCATGGGCTGGCCGGGATCGGCGTCGGGCAGGGCGATCGTGTGGCGACGCTCGCCTGGAACGGCTACCGGCATTTTGAGCTCTATTACGCCATCAGCGGCATGGGCGCGGTCTGCCACACGATCAACCCGCGGCTTTCGGCCGAGCAGATGCTCTACATCATCGGCCATGCCGAGGATAAGGTGCTCTGCCTAGATCTGACCTTTGTGCCGATCATCGAGGCGCTGGCCGAGCATCTGCCGCAAGACCTCAAGCTGGTGCTGCTGACCGACCGCCAGCACATGCCGAGCAGTGACATCCCGTTCCTGTGTTACGAGGAGTTGCTGGAGGGCCAGCCCACAACCTATGAGTGGCCGCTTCTACCCGAGGACAGCGCCTGCGGTCTCTGCTACACCTCGGGCACGACCGGGCACCCGAAAGGCGCGCTCTATTCGCATCGCTCGACCGTGCTGCACGCATTCTTCATCTCGATCACCCTGCCGCTCAGCCTGCATGCCGATTCACGGATCCTGCCGGTGGTGCCCATGTTCCACGTCAATTCCTGGGGCTTGCCTTACGCTGCGCCGCTGGTGGGGGCGTCGCTGATCATGCCGGGGCCAAAGCTGGATGGCCCGTCGCTTTTCGATCTGATGCAGGACGAAAAGGTCACCGCCAGCTGGGGCGTGCCCACGGTCTGGCTGGGCCTGCGGGCAGAGATGGAGGCGCGCGGCACCCCGCCCGCGGACCTGAGGCAGGTGGTGATCGGAGGATCGGCCGCCCCGCGTGCGATGATCGAGTTTTTCGAAGGCCAGGGCGTCGATGTCTGTCACGCCTGGGGCATGACAGAAATGAGCCCTGTCGGCACCCACGGCCAGCTGCCCGGCCCGATGAAGTCGCTGCCGCAAGACGCACAGATCACCGCCAAAGCGAAACAGGGACGGCGAGTCTTTGGTGTCGATCTCAAGATCGTTGATGAGGCGGGCACCCGCCTGCCGCATGATGGCACAGCCGTGGGTGAGCTTTACGTGCGCGGCAACGGCATCATCTCGGGCTATTTCAACAATCAGGAAGCGACGGAACAGGCGCTGGATGCCGAGGGTTGGTTCGGCACGGGTGACGTGGCCAGCATCGATCCCGACGGCTTTCTGACCATCCAGGACCGCAGCAAGGACCTGATCAAGTCGGGTGGCGAATGGATCAGCTCGATCGATCTGGAAAACATTGCGATGGCGCATCCCAAGGTCGCCAATTGTGCGGTCATCGCCATTGCGCATCCGAAATGGGATGAACGGCCGCTCTTGGTTGTGGTGCCGGCGGGCGAGGACAAGCCCGAGCTTGACGACATTCACGCCATGATGCTGGAGCACGTGGCCAAGTGGCAATTGCCCGACGCTATGGTCTTTGTTGACGAGCTGCCGCTGACCGCGACGGGCAAGGTGTCCAAGCTGCGGCTGCGTCAGCAATTTGCGGAGTACACGCTGCCCGATGTCGGCTGAGCTTTTGCGCGGGCTGGGTCCGCGCCACTCCGACTGGTTTGCGCTGGGCGCCGCCCGCGTGCAGGCCTTTGCCGACGCGACCGAGGATTGGCAGCCGATCCACCTCGACCCAGGGGCCGGCGCGGCGAGCCCGTTTGGCACCTGTGTAGCGCATGGCTTTCTGACCCTGTCGATGCTGTCGGCCATGTCATATCAGGTGGTGCCCGACCTGCCGGGGATGCGGGCCAGCGTGAATTATGGTTTTGACCGCATCCGCTTTGTGGCGCCGGTGCCGGTTGGTTCGCGCATTCGCGGGCGGTTTGAGCTGGCGCAGCTGGACGAAGAGGGCCCGCGCCTGACCGCGCATTGGGACGTGGCCATCGAGATAGACAACAAACCAAAACCGGCGCTGATCGCACGATGGATCACCCGGTTCGAAATGGAGGAATAGCCATGGATCTGGGCATGACGGACCGCGTCAAACCGCTGGTCGAACAGGTGCGCCGCATGGTCGAGGACGAAATCGCGCCTCTGGATGCCGAATACCACGCCGAGGTTGGCAAACACCCCTCGGGTGACCGATTTCAGCACACGGATCGGCAGTTGGAGATTCTGGATGGCCTCAAGGCCAAGGCGAAGGAACGCGGCCTCTGGAACTTCTGGCTGACCGACAGTGACCGCGGTTATGGCCTTACCACGGTGGAATACGCTTATCTGGCCGAAGAGATGGGCAAGGTTTTCATCGCCGCCGAGGTCTTCAACTGCAACGCGCCGGACACCGGGAATATGGAGGTGCTGGAACGCTATTGCACCCAGGCGCATAAAGACCGCTGGCTGGGTCGATTGCTGGAGGGTGAGATCCGCTCAGCCTATGTGATGACCGAACCCGGCATTGCGTCTTCGGATGCCGCGCAGCTGCAATTTGCCGCCCGCAAGGATGGCGATCACTATGTGCTCAACGGCGAAAAGTGGTGGATCAGCGGGGCAGGGGATCCGCGCTGCGCGCTCTACATCGTCATGGCCTGCACCGATCCCGATGCCTCGAAACACGCGCGCCACACGATGTTTGTGATGGACGCCGACACCCCCGGTGTCGAGGTGCTGCGCCCGATGCAGGTCTTTGGCCAGGACGACGCGCCGCATGGCCACATGCACCTGCGCTTCACGGATGTGCGCATCCCTGCCGATCAGGTGGTGCTGGGCGAAGGCCGCGGGTTCGAGGTGGCGCAGGGCCGGCTTGGCCCGGGGCGCATCCACCATTGCATGCGCGCCATCGGGCAGGCGGAAAAGGCGCTGCAGATGATGTGTGAGCGCGGGCTGGATCGCGAAGCCTTCGGCAAGCCGATCATCGAGTTGGGTGCCAATTATGACATCATCGCCAACGCGCGGATGGAGATCGAGATGGCCCGCCTGCTCTGCCTCAAGGCCGCTTACATGATGGACAGTGCCGGTGTGCGCGCGGCGCAACCGTGGATTTCCAAGATCAAGGTCGTGGCGCCGCTGATGGCGGGTAAGGTGATAGACGAGGCAATGCAGTTGCACGGGGCGGCAGGGATCAGCCAGGATTTCGACCTTGCGCATATGTGGACTCATGTCCGCACCCTGCGCTTCGCCGATGGGCCCGATGCGGTGCACCGGAGGCAAGTCGCCCGCGCCGAGCTGCGCAAATACAGTGGCAACAAGGGTTAAAGCGGTGGAGCCAGAGCAGCTGGAACGTCTGACAGGCTGGATGGCGGCGCATGTGGACGGCTTTGCCGGCCCGCTGACCGCCACCAAGTTTGAGGTCGGCCAGTCCAACCCGACCTTTCGGCTGGATACGCCTGAGACGTCTTATGTGCTGCGCCGCAAACCTCCCGGCGTCTTGCTGAAATCCGCCCATGCGGTGGACCGCGAATACCGGGTGCAATCGGCGTTGGCGGGCACCGACGTGCCGGTGCCGCACATGCTGGCGCTCTGTTCCGATGACGACGTCATCGGCACGATGTTCTACGTCATGCAGCATGTGGAGGGGCGCAATTTCGACGACCCTTCGATGCCTGCTGAGGCCCCTGCGGCGCGCGGGGCCATCATGGCTGAGATGAACCGCGTGCTGGCAGCGATCCACGACGTGGATATCGACGCGGTTGGCCTGTCGGATTTCGGCCCGCCCGGCAGTTACTATGAACGCCAGCTCGCCCGATGGACCCAGCAATACCGAGCCTCACAGACCGACCAGATCGCCCCTATGGAGCGTCTGATTGACTGGCTGGGCACCCATATGCCGCGCGATGACGGCCAGCGCACGCTGGTGCATGGCGATTACCGCATCGACAATATGCTGTTCGACCAGACGGGCTCGGATTGCCTGGCCGTGCTCGATTGGGAGCTGTCGACGCTGGGCCATCCTTACGCCGATCTGGCTGGGGTGATCATGCAATGGCAATTGCCGCCGGGGTCCGAGGGCCGCGGGCTCGCGGGGGTAGACCGCGTGGCGGCGGGGCTGCCGACGGATGCCGCGTTTGTCGCCGACTATTGCGCGCGCCGCGGGCTCGACGGGATCGAGGGTTTCGGCTTCTATGTCGCGTTTGCGTTTTTCCGCATGGCGGCGATCCTGCAAGGGGTCAAGAAACGCGCGCTGGATGGCAATGCCTCGAACCCGGAAAAAGCCTTGCGTTTAGGCGCGTTTGTGCCGCGCTTCGCCGAATTGGGGCTGGAGGCCCGCCACACCCATGGATGACCGGTTTCGCGAAACGCCTTACGCCTATTCCGCGCATCTGGACATGCGGATGGTGGACTGGTCCGACGGCTATGCCCGGTTCGAAATGCCGCTCGCCCCCTTCATCTTCAACCGGCGCGGCAACCCGCATGGTGGCGCACATGCGTCGCTTCTGGACACCGTCATGGGCTATGCCGGCTGCTGGACCGGTGACCCCGCGTTCAAGCAAATGGCGCTGACTTTGTCGCTGAACGTCAACTACCTCTCCCGTCCTCGAGGCGATATGCTGATCGCCGAAGGCAACAAAACCGGGGGTGGCAAGAGCACCTTCTTTGCCGAGGCCGAGATCAAGGACGACACCGGTGAGCTGATCGCTACCGGCACCGGCGTCTTCCGCTATCGCAAGGGCTAGCGCTTGCGCCCCTTAACCCGGTTAGCCCTGACCAACCGCCGCACGGATGGCGCGGATGTTCTGGCCGTAGACTTGTGGGTTCTCGACCGACCCGCCCCGGAACACCGCCGAGCCCGCCACCAGCACATCGGCGCCAGCGGCCGTCACCAAAGGCGCCGTCGTTGGGTCCACGCCGCCGTCGATCTCGATATGCACCTCGCGG
>JASJCC010000163.1 GCA_030066175.1 Paracoccaceae bacterium
TGGGCAGGATTTCCCATAGCATGATGTACCAGGTGCCTTCGCCGCGGGTCTGGGCCGCGGCCACGTAATCGCGGGTCTTGATGTCCATGGTCAGGCCGCGCACGATCCGGAAGACGGTGGGCGAGTTGACGAAGACCACCGACACAAAGACCACCAGGATCCCGCCCGGCACGTCAAAGAGATCGGCAAAGCCCGGCAGCACATAGACCTTGGTCCCCGGCTGCGAGATCAGCGACAGGTAGAGCCACCCCAGCACCCCCAGCACCCCGATCAGAAGCGGCGTGCGCAGGCTGGGCCGCGTGTGATAGCGCGAATTCAGCAGCACCGCGGCAAAGATGATCGGAAAGACAAAGAGCACCGTCGCCATGTAGTTGGGAATGCCCGTTGCCACGATTTCCGGTGTGACCAGCAGGTAAAACAGCAGGATCACCGGGAAGGCGAGGATCAGGTTGGCGAGGAACGACAGCAGCGTGTCGAGCCGGCCACCGAAATACCCCGCTGGCAGGCCCAGCGTGATACCCACCATGAAGGCAAACAATGTGGCCAGCGGCGCGATCTGCACCACCACCCACGCGCCTTTCACCATGCGGGAAAACACGTCACGGCCCAAATTGTCACCGCCGAAGAGGTAGTAGGGATAGATCCCCTCTTCGGGGTTGCTGATGGCGAAACCAGGCACTTTGTTCTTCATCGACGCGATCTGGGCCAGTTCGTCATGGGTGACGATCATGCCAATGGCGCCAAAAATGCCGGTGAACACCCAGAACATCACCATGGCAAAGCCGATCATGCCGATCGGGCTGTCGAAGAGCTTGCCGTATAGCCCCAGCCGCCGCTTGAACAGGATCGACACGACGAAGAGCAGGATGAGCGTGATCCAGACCGGTGTGAACTGGAGGAGGATGCGGACGATGATGTCGCCCCAGGAAAGCGGGTCCATGATGATCTCCTCAGTTCACGCTGATCCGGGGGTTCAGGTAGACATAGCCGATATCGGAAATCAGCTGTGTCACCAGAACCACGATGACAGACACCACCGAGACCCCGAGAAGGAGCTCGATATCGTTGTTGCCGGCAGCCTGCACCAGCGTCCAGCCAAAGCCCTTGTAGTTAAAGAGCGTCTCGACAATCACCACCCCGTTCAGCAGCCATGGGAACTGCAGCATGATGACGGTGAAAGGCGCGATCAGCGCGTTGCGCAGGGCGTGTTTGACGACGATGTTGCGGAAGGTGACGCCTTTCAGACGCGCAGTACGGATATATTGCGCCGTCATCACCTCGGCCATCGAGGCGCGGGTCATCCGGGCGATATAGCCCATGCCGTAAAGCGCAATGGTCAACACCGGCAGGAAGAAGTTTTCGAAACTGGCGTTCTCCATCGCCTGGGTCGCGGTGCCCTTGAACCATTTCAGGCCCACCGCCGACGACGCAAAGACCGCGATCAGGATAACGCCCGACACGTATTCCGGTGTTGCCGTTGTGGTGATCGCCACGGTCGATAACGACCGGTCGGTCATACTCCCCTCTCGCATCCCGGCTAACACGCCGAGTAAGAGCGCTGATGGCACCATCAGCACCATCACCCAGAACATCAGCTTGCCGGTTAATGCCAGCGCGGTGCCGATGATCCCGCCCGCGTTTTCCTGAAACACCGTCGAATAGCCCCAATCGCCCTGCAGAATACCGCAGAAGCTCGACGCCTCTTCGGGGGCGATGCCCTCGCGGATACACTTGCCGCGTATGGTGCCATCTTGGGCCTCGATCACGTAGCCGGGCAGAACTCCCAGCCACTGGCCGTATTTGACGAAGAGCGGTTGGGTATAGCCGCGATTGGTCAGCCAGCTGTCGACCTCTTCTTCGGACATCCGGAAGTTGCCCTGGGTTTTGGCCAGCTTTTCAAGGTTCGGGTAAAGGTTGGTCAGGAAGAACACGATGAAGGTCAGGCACAAGGCCGTCAGTATCATGATCCCCGATCGGCGGAGTATGAACAGTCCCATGAAGACCCCTGTTGGTCAGCGGTGTCGGCAGGCGTCTTTCATTCTTGGGGTGGCGCCTGTCCCTTGAACAATCGGGCCGCCCGACTGGGGCGGCCCGCTGTTGTTTGGTCTTAGGCCGAGAAGCCGTACTTGTAGATCTGCGGCAGGAACGCGATATGCATATCCGTGCCGACGATCCCCGGCTTGTTGTGGCGATAGAGCGACCGCCAATACGGCTGGATCGTCACACCTTCTTCGACCATGATCGCCTGCAGCTTGCCCATCACTTCGCGGCGCTTGTCCGCATCGGCGATCGAGTTTGCTTCGGCCAGCAGGGCGTCGAACTCTTCATTGGCAAAGCCGGTTTCATTCCAGGCCTCACCCGAGCGATAGGCCAGCGCCAGAACCTGGGTACCCAGCGGGCGGTGGTTCCAGTTGGTCGAGCTGAACGGGTACTTGGCCCAGTCATTCCAGAAGGTCGAACCCGGCAGGATGTTGCGGCGCACGTTGATGCCGGCGTCGCGCAGCTGCGCGGCCACCGCATCGGTGGTGTTCTTGCGCCAGTCATCGTCGATCGACAGCAGCTCATGCTCGAAATCGGCCATGCCGGCCTCTTCCATCAGCGCCTTGGCCTTGGCCGGGTCATAGGGCAGACGGCCCACAGCAGGATCGTGCTCGGGGTGGACCGGGGCCACGTGGTGGTTGTCGGCCTCAACACCGCGGTTGCTGTAGCCCAGTTCCAGGCAGACATTGTTGTCGACCGCCATGGCCAGCGCCTGGCGCACACGCTTGTCCGCATAGGGCTGCATGCCGTCCACTTCGGCCAATTGGTTGGGCCGGATCACGATGGTGGCGCCGGTCACAACCTCGGTCTTCTCGAAACCGATGGCGTCGAGGATGTCGATGAAGTCGCCGACGCTTTCGTAGAACACGTCCACCTCATCGGCCTCAGCCGCCGCCAGCCAGGCCGCCGGGTCGGTGCCGTAGTCGATATATTCGATCCGGTCGAGGAAGAAGCCGCCTTCTTCGAACGCGTCATTGCCCCACCAGGCATGATCACCCTTGACCAGCACGGCCTTCTTGCCGACCTCAAGGCTTTCGACAACCATCGGGCCGGTGCCCACCAGGGTCGAGAGATCCGCATCCGGGTTATAGCCCGAATGCACCACGGCGGCCGGATAGTCGGCCATGCCCGCGATGATCGAGATATCGGGGTTGGGCAGCATCAGCTTGACGGTGTGATCGTCAACGATGTTGACCACCCCATCAGCCAGCTTTTCGGTGTTGGCATCGATCAGCGTCGCCATCCGGCCGGCCATCGAGTTGCCTTCGACCGACTTGTCACACCAGCGTTCGATCATCCGCGCCACGTCGGCTGAGGTGAAGTCGTCGCCGTTGTTCCACTTGACGCCCTTGCGCACGTTCAGCGTGTATTCGGTGGCGTCGTCCGACGCGTCCCAGCTTTCCAGCAGCATGCCGCGGAACGACCCGTCCGAGTTGTATTCGACCATGTATTCCAGCGTACCGGCGGTAACGAACGCCATCTGGGTCCAGTCATAGGTGCGCGGATCCTTGTGCAGGCGCACTTCCATTTGCATGCGCAGCGTGCCGCCGCCCTGGATGTGGCCGCCCGCCTTTGCCGGGCTGGTCAAACCACCCAGAGCGTAGGCGGCTGTCGCGGTGACCCCCAGCATGGTGGTGCGCGCCAGGAATTCGCGGCGGTCGATCTGACCGTCCTTGAATTCGCGCGCATACATTTCTGCAGCCGGGTGGACCCGCTGCGTATCGGTGGTGTGCGTCATCTTGTTCTCCCTGTGACACAGTTTTGTTCTTTGGGGCTTTGTTCGATTGTCGTCCGCCTGCTCATCCCGTCAGGCAGCGCTCCACCCCTTGCCGCACCATTGCGCCTCAGAACCGCGCGACAGTCAACGACTGGTTTCGCCATTTTGGTATTTAAAAACGACATCATCCTTATTCAAAAACGACAAATCCCCGCTGGCAAGCCCAATTCCGCGAACTTTTGCGTGAGAATTTGCATACGATTTCACAAGCTATGCGCGTTTCCGGCTTTGTCGGCGCAAACTTGAGGGGGCAAACCCGGTGTGAGATTTGATGAAGCGGGTGAAATACGCGGCCGAGGCAAAGCCCAACGCCTGTGCGATGTCACCAATGGGCTGGTCCGTGGTCTCAAGCAGGTGGCGCGCCTCGTAAAGGCGGCGTTCGACCAGTATGTCCGCGGCGGTCTTGCCACAGCAGTCGCGGCAGGCCCGCGTCAGGTGGGTTGGGGTGACGTCGAGCGCGTCGGCATAGTCGGCCATGATGCGTGGATCGCGAAACCCGCGAGTCACTGCCCCGGCAAAGCGCCGGACCAGGCGCTGCGCTGCGGCGGGTTTGGGCACATCCAGCGCCCCGGCGGTGATCTGGCGACGCAGCCAGACCCCGATCAGCCGCACATGTGCCTCTAGAGCTTCCTGTAGTAGCGCACGGTTCTGCGCGACCTCGCGGTTCATCGCGTCAATGGTGCTGGTCAGCTCGGCCTGGGCGAGGCTGTCGCGGACACGCAAAAGTACTGGTTCGCGCGGCAAGCGGCCGGTCAGCCCGGCAGGGCTGTGCACCATCAACGCTTGCACCTGAGCGGGCAGATCGAAGGAAAAGAGCGTGCCTGCAGGCAGATAGAGCGCGTTGTTCATCCCAATCCCGCGCCGCACGCCGTTGAGGATGACTCGGCCCTGACCACGGGTGATCCAGATCAGCACGTTATCTGACCGGTCATGCAGCAGGCTGTAGCGCCAGGGCGCCGCCTGCGCCATCAGCTGGTAGGATCCGCAGCGGATCTCACCCTCCGGTGCCTTTGGCGGCGGCATTTGCGCGACGCTGAGAAACCTCGGCGGCTCGCTCATGCAAGCGCCTCCGGTGTGACACGCGGCCAGCCGGACATGCGCGCCTTGAACCAGGTGCGCTGGCGCTTGGCGAATTGACGGGTGAGGATGGTGGCGCGCTCGATAACCGGCTCCAACGGCATCTCACCGCGCAGATGGGCGATCAACTCGGCGGCCCCGATCGCTTTGGCCGAGGGCAGGGTGGGCGACCAGTTGGGCAGGTTGGCGCGGGCCTCATGCAGCACGCCGGCGTCGATCATCTGGCGAAAGCGGGTCTCGATCCGTGGGGTGAGCCAGTCCTTGGGCGCATCAAACAGGATGGGCTGCGCCTCAGACAAAGGCAAAAGCGGCGGCGGCGTGGTGTCTTGCCATTCTGCGATCCCTTTGCCGGTGGCTTGCAACACCTCCCACGCGCGCAGCACGCGGGCGGGGTTCTGGCAATCGATGCGTGCTCGGCTGGCTGGATCCAGCGCGGCCACGAGCGCGTTCAGCCCCTCCGCAGCCAACCGCCGTTCCGCCGCCGCACGGATATCTGCGGGTATTGCCGGGATATCCGCCAACCCCTCGGTCAAGGCAGTGAAATAGAGCCCGGTGCCACCGACGATGATCGGCCTCTCCGCGCCGCGCAAAACCGGCGCCACCTCCCGCAGCCAATCACCCACCGAATAGGGTCGATCCCCCAGCACGTGCCCATAAAGCAGATGCTGCGCACGCGCATCTTCCTCCGCCGACGGGCGCGCCGTCAGGAGACGCCAATTAGCATAGACCTGGATCGCATCGGCATTGACGATGACACCGCCCTGGCGTTCCGCAATCGCCAAAGCCAAGGCCGATTTCCCGCTCGCCGTGGGCCCGGCGATCAGCACGGGCCGGTCACGGTCCAGCCCATCCGCCACTGCCGTCAAAGCCGAAAGATCGCTGCCTGCCACCGTCTGCCACTTCTCGCCGCTGCCGCCTTTTGGGGCCATTGCAGAGCCCGGCGTTTTGCTTCATGCATGGGTCGATCCTAGCCCTCTCACCACAGGATGCGCAACATGACCCAGCCCGACGCCGCCCCAACCACCTTTCGCCGCGTGATGCTGAAAATCTCGGGGGAGGCGCTGATGGGGGATCAGGGATACGGCCTGCACCCCCCAACGGTTGAACGTATCGCGCAAGAGGTGAAATCGGTCCACGATCTGGGGGTCGAGATCTGCATGGTGATCGGCGGCGGCAACATCTTTCGCGGGCTGCAAGGCTCGGCCCAGGGTATGGAGCGGACGACCGCAGATTACATGGGCATGCTCGCTACCGTGATGAACGCGCTGGCCATGCAATCGGCTTTGGAGAAGCTGGGGGTGTTTACTCGGGTGATCAGCGCGATCCCGATGGACCAGGTGTGTGAGCCCTATATTCGCCGCCGCGCGGTGCGCCATCTGGAGAAAAAGCGCGTCTGCATCTTTGCCGCCGGCACCGGCAACCCGTATTTTACCACCGACACTGCTGCCACGCTGCGGGCCAATGAAATGGCCTGCGAGGCGATCTTCAAAGGCACCAAGGTGGATGGCGTCTATGACAAAGACCCGATGCAGCACGACGATGCCAAGCGCTATGACCTAGTCAGCTATGATGACTGCCTGGCCAAGCACCTTAAGGTGATGGATGCCTCAGCCATTGCGCTTGCACGCGACAACAACCTGCCGATCATCGTCTTTTCACTGGATGAGCCGGGCGGGTTCCGCGGCATTCTGGCGGGTGAGGGGACCTATACCCGCGTCGGCAACTAACGCACTGCCACAGCCACGGCTATACAACGGCGCGCGGCTTGCCTAAAACCGAATACAACAAGAAACCAACAGGACGAACCTCATGTCGGACGACTTTGAGCTGGACACCGATGATCTCACCCGCCGCATGGACGGCGCCATGTCGAACCTGCGCACCGAATTTGCCAGCCTGCGCACCGGGCGGGCCTCTGCCTCGATGCTTGAGCCGGTGATGGTCGACGCCTATGGCGCGATGACCCCGATCAACCAGGTGGGCACGGTGAACGTGCCAGAACCGCGCATGGTGACGGTGAATGTCTGGGACAAGGGTCTGGTCGGCAAGGTGGAAAAGGCGATCCGCGAAAGTGGCCTGGGCATCAATCCGCAGACCAATGGCACGATCATCATGCTGCCGATCCCGGAACTGAACGAAGAACGCCGGCGCGAGCTGGGCAAGGTCGCCGGGCAATATGCCGAAAACGCCCGCATCTCGATTCGCAACGTGCGCCGCGACGGCATGGACCAGATCAAAAAGGCCAAGGCCGACGGCATGTCGGAAGATGATCAGAAGCTGTGGGAATCCGAGGTGCAGGATCTGACCGACGCCTACATCAAGAAAGTCGATGACGCGCTCGACACCAAGCAAAGCGAGATCATGCAGGTCTGAACTGCGTGCCAAGCTGTCTCATGGCTTTGATCTGGGGTTTCGCCGAAGGATAGGGTATGAGGGTCGAAACCCAAGGCCCAGAGGCAAAGGCAGAGCGTATGACAAAACCGATCCGCGACACGCAGGGCCCCCGGCATGTCGCCATCATCATGGATGGCAACGGCCGCTGGGCCACCCAGCGCGGCAGACCTCGGCTTTTTGGCCATCACGCGGGTGCAAAACGGGTGCGCGAAGTGGTCGATGCCTGCCCGGATTTCGGCGTCAAATACGTCACGATCTTCGCCTTCTCGACCGAGAACTGGAAGCGTACGCAGGTCGAGGTGGCAGGGCTGATGAGCCTCTTTCGCCGCTACATCACCTCTGAGGCGCGCGCCTTGCGCAAGGAAAACGTGCGTGTGCGGTTCATCGGTGATCGCGTGCGGCTGGATGATAAGCTGATCAACCTGATGGATGAACTGGAACTGATGACCGCCGATTGCACCGGTGTGAACCTCACCATCGCGCTGAACTATGGTGGGCGGGACGAGGTGGCGCGCGCCACCCGGCGTCTGGCGCAGGACGTAGCGGATGGCCGGCTGCGCCCCGAGGACGTCAACGAAGAAACGCTGCCGAAATACCTCGATACCTATGTGTTGCCGGACCCCGATCTGGTGATCCGCACCAGCGGAGAGGCGCGGATTTCCAACTTTCTGCTCTGGCAGTCGGCTTATGCCGAATACGAGTTTGTCGACACGCTCTGGCCGGATTTCACCGCCGAGGAGTTTGGCAAGCTGCTGGCAGCATATGGCGCGCGGGATCGCAGGTTCGGCGCGGTCAAGGCATGACAAGCGACCGTTGGGAGGATCTAACCGCGCGGCTGACCAGCGGCGCTGTGATGGTGGTTGTCGGCCTGACGCTGGTCTGGCTTGGCGGGCTCTGGTTTCACGCATTGATCGCTGTCGTCTGCGGGCTGATGGTGTGGGAGCTGGTGTCGATGCTCGACAGCGAGCGCAACCGCGCCCCCCGGGTGCTGGCCGCCGTCGCCGCCATCTGCGCCATGGTGGCGATCGAACTGCCCGCCGCCTTTGCGCTGCCCTTGCTGCTGGTGCCATCGATGGCTGGGCTGGGGCGGATGGAGCAGGGCGGGGAGACCTATGCGATCTACACCGCCATCATCATGCTCGCCACTTACGGCTTGATGAGCCTGCGGGATGACTTTGGTCTTTTGTGGATGATGTGGCTGGTGATGGTGGTCGTGGTGACCGATGTCGCCGGCTATTTTGCCGGGCGCATGATTGGCGGGCCGAAATTCTGGCCCCGCGTATCGCCGAAAAAGACCTGGTCGGGCACCGTTGCCGGTTGGATCGGAGCAGCGATCATCGGCATCCTTTTCGCCAAATCCACCGCCGCGGGCTATGGCCTGGCAGGGATTTCCGTGGCGGTCAGCATGGCCAGCCAGTTGGGCGACATCGCCGAAAGCTCGATCAAACGCCGATGCGGGGTCAAGGACAGCTCATCCCTGATCCCCGGCCATGGCGGGCTGCTCGACCGGTTCGATGGCATGCTGGGCGCGGCGCTGTTCATCGTGATCGCCGGCCAAACCGTCGGCTTCCCGCCCGGCGCGGAGTGAGGAAGGCGATGAAGCGGGTTTCCATCTTTGGCGCCACCGGCTCCATCGGGCAGAACACCATCGATCTGATTGCACGCGCGCCTGAGGAGTATCAGGTGGTCGCCCTGACCGGCGGCCGCAACGTGGCGCAACTGGCCGCGGATGCGCAGGCCCTGCGTGCCGAGATCGCCGTCACCGCTTATGAAGAGGAACTGCCCGCATTGCGCGAGGCCCTGGCTGGCAGCGGTGTAGAGGCCACTGCGGGCGCCGCAGCCTTGATCGAGGCCGCAGACCGCCCTGCCGATTGGGTCATGTCGGCCATCGTGGGTGCCGCCGGGCTCGCACCCGGCTTGCGGGCTTTGGAGCACGGCGCGACTTTGGCGCTGGCCAACAAGGAAAGCATGGTCTGCGCCGGGCCCTTGATGCTGGCCACCGCCGAGCGGCATGGCGGCAGCATCCTGCCCGTCGACAGCGAGCATTCCGCGGTCTTCCAGGCGCTCATTGGCGAAGACATCGCCGCGGTCGAGCGGGTGATCATCACCGCCTCTGGTGGGGCGTTCCGCGACTGGCCGCTGGAGGCCTTGGAAAACGCTTCGCCGGCTGAGGCCGCAACCCATCCCAATTGGGACATGGGCCAACGCATCACCATCGACAG
>JASJCC010000036.1 GCA_030066175.1 Paracoccaceae bacterium
CCCAACCAAACGCAAACGGTGAACGGGAACCGCTCGGTCCCCGGTCGCCTTTTTTTGTCGCTTGAACGTGGCGTGAACTGCTGAGGAAGCAACTTGATGAGCAAAGCAAAGAAATCCGAATTCCGTCCCAACGATTACGTGGTCTACCCCGCGCATGGCGTCGGTCAGATCGTGTCGATCGAAGAGCAGGAGATCGCCGGTATCACACTGGAACTGTTTGTGATCTCGTTTGAAAAGGACAAGATGACCCTGCGGGTGCCGACCCACAAGGCGACGGAAATCGGTATGCGGTCGCTCAGCTCTCCTGACGTGGTCAACGCTGCGATGAAGACGCTGAAAGGCAAGGCCAAGGTCAAGCGGGCCATGTGGTCGCGTCGGGCGCAGGAGTACGAGCAGAAGATCAATTCGGGTGACCTGATAGCCATCGCCGAGGTGGTGCGCGACCTGCACCGCGCGGACGACCAGCGCGAGCAAAGCTATTCCGAACGTCAGCTTTATGAGGCCGCGCTGGAACGGCTGACCCGCGAAGTGGCTGCCGTGTCCGGTGGGGACGAGGTTGCCGCCGCCAAGCAGGTGGACGAAGTTTTGGGTCTGCGCGCCGCGTAAGCCCCTGTCGAGCTTATGAAAACCGCGTGGTCGTCTGGCCGCGCGGTTTTTTCATGTGCCTCTGTCAGGCGGCGTCGTTCTTGGCGGTGGCGTCGAGCGCGGTGAAAAGCGCGGTTTCCAGCTCTTTCTCCAGCTCTTTGGCGCGGGCGATATAGGCCTCGTTCTCGGACGCAGGGATGGCGGGATCCCAGTGGGTCGCCAACTCGCGCACGGTCTTGCGATCGTGGTGAAAGAACGTCTCTTCCGCGATCGCGGCTTCGTATTCCGTCATGCCAATGTTTTCAAGCACATAGCGCCCGGCGCGCAGCGAGCTGTCAAAGAGCTCACGCACGATGTCATCGGCGCCGGCCTGGTAGAGCTCATAGACATGGGTGCGGTCGCGCGCGCGGGCGACGATGTGCAGATCGTCCCGCAGGCGGCGGGCGTAGGACACCAGCTTGATCGTCGCCTTGGGATCGTCGAGCGCCACCACCAGCACCTTTGCTTTGTTGACACCCGCGGCATGCAACAGCTCGGGCCGCGTGGGATCGCCGAAAAAGCCTTTGAATCCAAAGCGGCGCATCAGCTGGATCGTCTTCATATCGTGGTCCAGCACCACCGCGTTGTGGCCGACGCTCTGCACCAGACGGTTGACGATCTGCCCGAAGCGGCCGATGCCAGCGATGATGACGGTGCCTTCCTCATCGATCTCGTCAGCGTCGGGTTCGGCCTCAGCTTCGTCCTCCAAATGTCTGGAAAGCCAGTCATAAAGGATGAAGAGGAGCGGTGTGATCAGCATCGACATCGCCACCACCAACAAGAGCGTCTGCCCCAGCGCCTGGGTCAGCACGTTTTGCTGCAAGGCGAATGAGATCAGGACAAAACCGAATTCGCCGGCCTGCGCGAGGCCGAGGGTAAAGAGCCATTGATCGCGGCCTTTTAACCCGAAAAGCTGGCCGAGGCCAAAGAGTATGACCCCCTTCAGCGCCATGACGCCCACCGCCAGGCCGAGGATCACGAAGGGCGCGGCAAGCAGCGCGTCGAGGTCAATCCCGGCACCTACGGTGATGAAGAAAAGCCCCAATAACAGGCCCTTGAAGGGCGCAATATCGGATTCAAGCTCGTGCCGGAACTCCGAGTTCGCCAGCACCACGCCGGCCAGAAAGGTGCCCAAGGCGGGCGAGAGGCCCACCAGCATCATCAGAAAGCCGATACCCACGACGATCAGCAGAGCGACGGCGGTGAACATCTCGGGCAGGTGGGCGGCGTGGATGAAGCGAAAGAGCGGGCGGGCGCCGTAGACGCCTCCGGCGATGATCGCGGCAATCGCACCCAGCGTGACGAGGGCGACCCCCCAGCCCGGCAGCCCTTCGACCAAAGACATGGAGCCGTGGTGATCGTTGCCATGCGCCGCCTCGCGCACAATCGAGCCATCGGCGGAGAACATCACCTCGGGCGCCACGGCGAGCAGAGGCAGCAGAACCAGCATCGGGATCACCGCGATGTCCTGCGTCAGTAGCACCGAAAAGGTTGATCGGCCGCCCGAGGTCTGCATCAGCCCCTTTTCGCTGAGGGTTTGCAGCACAATCGCGGTGGACGAGAGGGCAAAGATCATGCCCACGGCGAGCGCCGGCCCCCAGGCCATCCCCAGCGCCATGGCCCCCGCCATGACCGCCAGCATGGTACCCACCACCTGCAAGCCGCCAAGGCCGATCAGCCGATGCCGCATATCCCAAAGCGCGCGGGGCTCAAGCTCGAGCCCGATGAGGAACAGCATCATCACAACGCCAAACTCGGCAAAGTGCTGCAGGTCTTCGGTGTGGGAGACGAGGCCCAGGCCGGGCCCGATGATCAGCCCGGCCATGAGGTAGCCCAGCACCGATCCCAGCCCGAGCCGCGCCGCGATGGGAACGGCAATCACCGCAGCGGCAAGAAAGACCGAAGCCTGGTAGAGAAAGGAATCCATGCGGGCAATCCTGTGTGGCTATGCCCGCCATGATGTGGCGCAAGGAGGACGGAGTGCAATGGCTCAGTCGCTTGTGGCCGGGGTTTCGCAGGATCAGGTGGCGAAAAGGTCAGTCGCTGGTCGCCGCGCGGCGGCGTGGTGGCAGGGCGCTGAGCCGCAGGGGCGGCATCAGGCGCGACCAGCGCGGGGCGGGGGCGTCGGGCAGGATGTCTTGCAAAAGCGCCAGCGGCACGTCGCCGGAGAGCACGCTGCGGTAAAGCGCAAAGACCCCGCCACGCAGGTAAGGGGACCAGTGACAGATCCGGCGGTCGGGTGCGGCGATGCGAAAGCCGATGCGCTGCAAGGCCTGCAACGCGCGGCTATCGTCCAGTTGCAGGGTGGCCAGATTGCGGTGTCGCAGGTGGCCATGACCCAGCATCCGGTCGCCCGGAACCGGTGGCCGGACGAGAGATTCCAGAATGAAGTCAAAGACATCGTTTTCGCGAGAGATGACGTTGAGCATCTGGCAGCGGCGGCCTGCGGGGCTTTGCAACGCACTTTCCGCCTCATGGGTATAGGCCGCAGCGGCCAGCAGGATGACTCTCGACACCGCGCCCTCATCGGCCTGCCGAAGCGCGTGTAGCGCCACGCGCCCGCCCAGCGAATGTCCGATCATGTGGATGGTCCGTGTGGGATCGTGCCGGCGGATCTGGGCGATGACCTCGGTCAATTGCGCGGCGGCCGTTAAAGCGTTGTCTTGCGCCGTCCAGATCGACCCGCGCGCCGCCCAGCCAAAGCCGATGCCCAGCCCGGTCGCCGTACCCCGCAACAACCCCAGATGGCGCGGCCAGCTGGTGTGCCGTTTGGAGCGCCCGCCCTCCGCCGAAAACAAGCCGCCAAAGGGGCAGTGAATGGGGTGGCCGGGCTGGTACTTGTAGCCGTGGATCATCAGTGTGACCGGGCCGGGGGTGCTGTCGAGATGTCGGCGCAAAACCGGTCCCAGAGGCGCCGAAGCGCCAAACGCCGTGGGACCATCTGGGGTCGCGTTTACATGCACCAGTGGCATGTCACTGCCTCACACCTCTACATGTGCTATCGGGTCAGGGACTTTACGCGAGATGTATGAACCGAGTGTTACAGCCGCGTGACGGTCTTGACCTGCTCCGCAACGGAGCGTATGCGAGGAATGTGGCGATTTGTTACCGGATTGCGGGCCACGTTAAACATGCCGCTAAAAGGTCGAACGAGGGGCTCCTTTCGCTTGACCGCGATCGGGGCTTTTTTGTTGGGCGCAAAGGCGCGCAGGAGAACGGGATGACGGGCAAGGGCAAGCGCACCAATCTGGTGCATGGCGGCAGCAAGCGCAGCCAGTGGAACGAAGTGAGCGAGGCGATCTTTCTCACCCAGGGCTTTGTCTATGACAGCGCCGAGGCGGCCGAGGCGCGGTTTCTGCAGGCCGGGCCGGATGAGTTCATCTATGCCCGCTATGGCAACCCCACCGTGGCGATGTTCGAGGAACGGATGGCGCTGCTTGAGGGCACCGAGGATGCTTTTGCCACCGCCTCGGGCATGGCGGCGGTCAATGGCGCGCTGACCTCGATGCTGCGGGCGGGGGATCATGTGGTGTCGAGCCGGGCACTGTTTGGGTCGTGCCTCTATATCCTCGAAGAGGTGCTGACCCGCTACGGGGTCGAGGTGAGCTTTGTCGATGGCGCCGACCTCGATCAATGGCGCGCAGCGATCCGGCCGGACACCAAGGCGGTGTTCTTTGAATCCATGTCGAACCCCACGCTGGAACTGGTTGATATCGAAGCGGTTTCCGAGCTTGCGCATGCGGTTGGGGCGCTGGTGGTGGTGGATAACGTGTTCTCCACCCCCGTATACTCGAAGGCCGTCGAGCAAGGGGCTGATATCATTGTTTATTCGGCGACCAAGCATATCGACGGGCAGGGCCGGGCACTGGGGGGCGTGATCCTCGCCAGCAAAGAGCATATCCGCGGCGTTGTAGAGCCTTACATGAAGCACACAGGCGGGTCGATGAGCCCGTTCACGGCCTGGGTGATGCTGAAAGGGCTAGAGACGATCGACCTGCGGGTGCGGGCGCAGACCGCCAACGCGCAGGCCATCGCCGAGGCCGCAGAGGGGCATGCGAAACTGGCCAATCTGATCTATCCCGGCGCGCCCAGCCATCCGCAGCACGATCTTGCGATGCGCCAGATCGGCGCCGGCGGTACAATGCTGGCGCTGGATATTAAGGGCGGCAAGGATGCGGCGTTCAAGTTCTTGAATGCACTCGACATTATCCTGATCTCCAACAACCTCGGCGATGCCAAATCCATCGCCACGCACCCCGCCACCACCACCCACCAACGCCTGACACCCGAACAGCGCGCCACGCTGGGGATCGGCGACGGGCTCGTGCGGCTATCTGTGGGGATCGAGGACTCGGCCGACCTTGTAACCGACATTTTGCAAGCGCTTTCACAGGTTTGACGCCAGATCGCGTCAGGTCACGCCAAAACAATGATCCAATCGGTCGTGGATCGCGTACTACTTGTCGATAATGGAATTTCAGGAGCGGAATTCCTACTTACAAGACGAGCGACAAGGCGAGGGGGCCTATCTGATGAATATTCATACCCCGGACATTGACCGGAAACCCAGCGATGAAGAGGCGGCTGAGGCGCTGGCCACGTTGCGGCGTTGGGCCGGCAAAGCGCATGACGCCGAGATTGCGGCGCTGGACCCGGTTGTGATGCGTCTGGCGCCTGACGCGCCGGCGGATGCCTATCCGGTGCTGTCGCGTGACTATCCCAGCGATTTTGCCGTCGATGGCGGCTATAAGGACACGCTGCCCGACCTGCAGAACGGCCCGAGTTCGCTGATCAAGGGCGCCAACCGGGCGATCCAGCATGTGGGCATTTCGAATTTTCGACTGCCTTTGCAGTACCATACGCGGGACAACGGCGATCTGACGCTGGAGACCAGCGTGACCGGGTCTGTCAGCCTTGAGGCCGACAAGAAGGGCATCAACATGAGCCGCATCATGCGGTCGTTTTACAAGCATGCCGACAAGACCTTCAGCTTTGGCGTGATTGAAGCAGCGCTGGATGACTACAAGACCGATCTGGAAAGCTTTGATGCGCGGATCAACATGCGCTTTTCCTTTCCGGTGCGGGTCGACAGCCTGCGGTCGGGCCTGTCGGGCTATCAGTATTACGACATCGCGCTTGAGCTGGTGGAAACCGACGGTGTGCGGCGCAAGATCATGCATCTCGATTACGTCTACAGCTCGACCTGCCCCTGTTCGCTGGAGCTGAGCGAACATGCCCGCATGCAGCGCGGGCAGTTGGCGACGCCGCATTCGCAGCGCTCGGTCGCGCGGCTGTCGGTTGAGGTCAAGGATGGCGCCTGCCTGTGGTTCGAAGACCTGATCGACATGTGCCGCCGCGCAGTGCCGACGGAAACCCAGGTGATGGTCAAGCGCGAGGATGAGCAGGCCTTTGCCGAGCTCAACGCCGCCAACCCGATCTTTGTCGAAGATGCCGCGCGGCTGTTCGCCGAGCAGCTGCATGCCGATCCGCGGGTCGGGGATTTCCGGGTTCTGGCGAGCCATCAGGAAAGCCTGCACAGCCATGATGCTGTGTCGATGCTAACCGAAGGCACAACATTTGCCACAGACAGCCTCGACCCCAAGCTGTTTTCCACCTTGTTCCACGTCGGCTGATTGCGATCGTGATGACCAGAACAGCGCCCGGCCAATCCCGGGCGCTTTTTTGTGCAGATCAACCGCATTTTACCAAATCGCGCCCGGGCGCTTGGGTTTTTGTTAAGGGGCCATGCGACACTCTGCGCATGGGAGGAAACCCAAGCGGATCAAACGAAGGTTTCCAGACATGCCATATGACAACGTACAGATCGCCATGAGCCAAAGCAGCCTGCGCGGCAAAATCGACCAGTATTTCGCCAATGTCGGCCTTGGGGTGAACCCCGCCGGCCTACGCCGCGCCCGGCTGCACGAGATTGTCGTGCTCGAGGCGCTCAGCGATGCCGAACTGGCACGCATGGGCCTGTCGCGGGATGACATCCTCCCTTTCGTGTTCCGCGATCTGCTGGCGGCCTGACCCTTCCAGTCTTTGCACCGCTTGATCTGACGATCCGCCGCGACGGGCACGCGGGTGCTTGACACCCCCACGCGCTGCGCCCAACGCTGGCGCTCATGTTCGATATCCGACCCGTCGCCTATGTGATCGGCCTTCTGGTGGCCTGCCTGGGCCTGACCATGCTGCTGCCGATGCTGGTGGACATTGCCGAAGGCCGCGGCGAATGGCCGGTCTTTGCGCAATCGGCCATCGTCACCACGCTGACGGGTGGGCTGGTGGCGCTGGCCTCCGCCAACGCGGTGCGCGACCGGCTATCGATCCAGCAGACGTTTCTGCTCACCACCGGCGTCTGGGTCGCGCTGCCGATCTTTGGCGCCTTGCCTTTCGTGCTGGGTGCCACGCCGGTCAGCTATACGGACGCGTTTTTTGAGGCGATGTCGGGCCTGACCACCACCGGCTCCACCGTTCTCTCAGACCTCGAAACCCTGCCCAAGGGCCTGCTGCTTTGGCGCGGGCTCTTGCAGTGGCTGGGCGGGATCGGGATCATCGTTGTCGCCATGGTGTTCCTGCCCGAATTGCGGGTGGGCGGGATGCAGATTTTCCGCTCCGAAGGCTTTGATACCATGGGGAAAATCCTGCCCCGGGCGACGCAGATCTCCTCCTCGATCTCGACCATCTATGTCACCCTGACCCTGGCCTGCGCCGGCGCTTATATCGTGGCCGGGATGGACCCGTTTGACGCCACCGTACACGCGATGACCACGGTGGCGACTGGCGGCTTTGCCAATTACGACGCCAGTTTTGGCGCCTTTGGTCCGGGCGCAGCCTATGTGGCGGTGGTGTTCATGCTGCTGGCAGCTTTGCCGTTCGTGCGCTTTGTCCAGCTGTCTACCACGCGCGACGTGAAACCGCTGCTAAGAGACAGCCAGATCCGCGGGTTCCTGCTCACCACCTTCGCCATCGTGGTGGTGGTGGCGCTCTGGCGCATGACCTCCAGCGAGGCGACGGGGGAGCCTGCCTTTCGCAACGCACTCTTTAACGTGGTGTCGATCCTGACGGGCACCGGTTATGCCAGCCAGGATTACGGCCTCTGGGGGCCGTTTGCGATTGCGCTTTTCTTCTTCATCGGGCTGATCGGCGGCTGCGCCGGATCGACCAGCTGTTCGATCAAGATCTTCCGCTACCAGCTGCTTTTTGCCTCGATCAAGGTGCAGCTGCGCCGCATCCGTGCGCCGCATGGCGTGTTCAACCCGCGCTATGACGGCCGGCCGGTGAGTGATGAGGTGCTGAGCTCGGTCATGTCGTTCTTTGTGTTCTTCGTGGTCACGCTGGGCATCCTGTCGGTGGCTCTCAGCCTCACCGATCTCGATTTCATCACCTCGGTGTCGGGTGCCGCCACGGCGCTCGCCAATGTGGGCCCGGGGCTTGGCCCCGAGATCGGACCCTCGGGCAATTTCGGCGGGCTCAATGACACGGCCAAGTGGATCCTCAGCTTTGCCATGCTGATCGGCCGGCTCGAGCTGCTGGCGGTCTACGCGATCTTTACCGTTCGGTTCTGGAGGGCCTGATGCAGCAACCACTGGGCGCGCAGATTTCCCATATGCTCAAGGCGCGCGGGGTCGAGGTGATCTTTGGCATCCCCGGCGTGCACAATATCGAGCTTTATCGCGGCATCGAAGAGGCCGGGATTTTCCATGTGCTGGCGCGCCACGAACAGGGGGCGGCGTTCATGGCCGATGGCTATGCCCGCGCCAGTGGGCGGCCGGCGGTATGTTACTTGATCACCGGCCCGGGGCTGTGCAACGCAATGACGGCACTGGGCCAGGCCTATAGCGATTCCGTGCCGGTGCTCGCCATCGCCTCGTGCCTCGATGAAACCGCGGCGAAGCGTGGCCAGCTGCACCAGATGCGCGATCAGGTGGGGGCGGCGGCGACGGTGTGTGAGTGGTCGCTTGAGGCGCAGGGGGCCGAAGCGGCCTACGCGCTTGTCGATCGCGCCTTGGCCGAGTTTGCCTCCACGCGCCCGCGGCCCAAGGCGCTACATGTGGGGATTGCGACCTTAGGTGCCGCCGCCGAGGCACCCCCGCCGCCGCCCGCACCGCAAAAGCCACCATCCGCCTCCCATGACGATGTCTATGCCGCAATCCAGGCAATCCTGAGCGCTGAACGCCCGCTGTTTATCTTTGGCGGCGGGACGGTGGCCGGCGCTGACGCGGTCGAGGACGTCTTGCGCCAGACGGGTGCCGCGGCTTTTGTCACCTATGCCGGGCGCGGACTCGTGCGGTCGGACCACCCGATGTTCTTCGGGGCCTTCTTGGCGCGCCCATCCAGCGCCGAGATCGCCGCGAAGGCTGATCTGGTGATCGCGGTGGGCACCGAACTCTCGGCGGTCGATCTTTGGCGCGATACGCTGGGCCACCGCTGCCCGATGCTCCGCGTCGATATCGATCCGGAAATCCTGGCGGAATGCGGGGCCGGCGACATGGCGATCCTAGGTGACGCGGGAGCTTTTCTGCGCGACATCTCCATCGCGATCCCCGCCCGCACCGGCGACCGCGCGCCCTGTTGGGACGCCACTATGGTGGCCAAGACCCGAGCTCGCTGGCGGGCCGAGATCGATGCCGAACGCCCGGGCATCCCCGCGATCTGCGACGCCCTGCGCGCCGTCACGCCGGACGATGCAATGATCTATTCCGACATGACCCAGTTCGCCTATGCCGCCAAGGAAATCTGGGATATGCCGCGCCCGGGTCATTGGCATCATCCGTTTGGCTTTGGCACTCTGGGCTACGCTTTGCCCGCCGCCATCGGTGGCGCTGTCGCCCGCCCGGGACAGCCAACAGTCGCGATCCTGGGTGACTACGGGTTGCAATACACGTTGCCCGAGCTGGGCACCGCGGTTGAGCTGGGCCTGAGCTTGCCGATCCTCGTCTGGGACAATGCCGAACTGGCCGAGATCAAAGACGCCATGGTGCGCAGCCAGATCGCCCCCAACGCGGTGATCGCCCGAAACCCGGACTTCCTTGCGCTCGCCCGCGCCTATGGCGCTGAGGCCAGCCAGCCGTCAACCCTGACCGAGCTGCAAGACGCGCTGACACAGGCCTTCACAGCCCCTGTCCCAACGCTCATCCACATGACGCCCGCTCTAGTCACCTAAGAGCGTCCGTCCCCTGCTTCTCTGGTTCAAAAATACCTCGGGGAGTCACAGCTTGCTGTGACGGGGCAGAGCCCCATCACGCGTAACATCGCAGCAAAAACGACGTTTCAGTCGCTCAGCCCAACTCCGCTAAACGCGCCAAGGCCTCTTGCAGCTTGGCCTCTTCTTCCTCGCGCGCAGCCAGGTTGGCGCGGGTTTCCTCGACCACTTCAGCCGGCGCACTTGCGGCGAATTTGGGATTGTTGAGCCGCCCGCGCAGTCCACCCAACTCCTTGCCAAGCTTGCCCAAGGCCTTGTCCAAACGCGCCTTTTCCGCGTCGACATCGATGATGTCGGCCAAGGGCAGGCCAAAGGTGGCGCCGTCCACAGGCACCGTCACGCAGCCTTTGGGGAAGGCCTCCACCGCCGTCAGGCTTTCGATCCGCGCCAGCCGTTTGACCAACGTCTCGTTACGGTCCCAGGCGGCTTGCTCATCGTCGCCGATTTCCGTCACCAGCATCGGCACGTAGAGCCCCGCAGGCACGTGCATCTGCGCCCGGGCCGAGCGGACGCCCTCGATCACGCTGATCACCCAGCGCATCTCGGCATTGGCGGCGGCATCGATCATGTCGGCGCCCAGGTCCTCGGGCCAGTCCTGATGCACCAGCATGTTGGGCCGGCTGTCCGACAGTCGGCCCCAGAGCTCTTCGGTGACAAAAGGCATGAACGGGTGCAGCAGGATCAGGCAGTGATCCATCACATAGGCCATTGTCGCCCGCGTCTCGGCCGCCAGAGCGGCGTCGTCCGAGGCGAAAAGCGGCTTGGAAAACTCCACATACCAGTCGCAAACCTTGCCCCAGACAAAGGCATAGAGCGCGCCCGACGCGTCGTTGAAGCGGTACTCGGCCAGCGCAGTATCCACGGTGTCACGCACCTCGGCCAGTTCCCCCAGAATCCAGCGGTTGAGCGTCGCCTGCGGCTGCGGGCGGGCTTGAGAGAAATCATGGCCCACGGCCTCGTTCATCTCGGCAAAGCGGCAAGCATTCCAAAGCTTGGTGCCGAAATTGCGATAGCCGGCGATACGGTCGACCGACAGCTTCAGCACCCCGCCGATCGAGGCCATCGAGGCGTTGGTAAAGCGCAACGCGTCGGCGCCGTATTCGTCCACGATTTCAAGCGGATCGATGACGTTGCCGGTTGTCTTCGACATCTTCTTGCCCTTCTCGTCACGGACAAGCTGGTGCAGATACACCGTGTCGAAGGGGATTTTGTCGACCACGGCGAGCTGCATCATGATCATCCGGGCGACCCAGAAAAACAGGATGTCAAAGCCGGTGATCAGAACCGAGGTCGGGAAGAAACGCTGCAGCTCATCGGTATCGGCGGGCCATCCCAGGGTGCCGATGGGCCAGAGCCCGGAGGAGAACCAGGTGTCGAGCACGTCGGCATCACGCCAGACCGGGTAGACCAGCTGGGTGGGGTCTTGCGTCGCCTCGTAACGTGCGAGGCTCTCGGCCAGTTCGTGCGCGGCGGTGGCGCGATCCGTGACCTCGATCACCCGGGCATGGTTGAGCGGGACGGGCAGGGTGGCCAGCACGTCGTCGAACTGCGCCTTCACCGCGTCGAAATCATGCGCGGCGTGGTGGCGTTCATCGCCCTTCAGCAGCCGTTGGGCGTTCAGCAGGCGGCCCATCTCCACGAGATCAAGCGCGCCGTCACCTTCGTCATCGACAAAGCCTTCGCCAGAAAGGTCAAAGCCGTACCAGACCGGGATCTGATGCCCCCACCAAAGCTGGCGCGAGATGCACCAGGGTTCGATGTTTTCCAGCCAGTGGTAATAGGTTTTCTCGCCGCTTTCCGGGATGATCCGGATCTCGCCCGAGCGGACAGATTCCAGCGCCGGGCCGACGACCTTTTCAGCATCGACAAACCACTGATCGGTGAGCATCGGCTCGATCACCACCTTTGAACGGTCACCGAAAGGCTGCATGATCGCCTTGGCCTCGACCAAAGGCACCCACGTGTCCCGGACTTGATCCGGGACCTCGCCGAGGGGCCCCGGCTCGGGGGCCGGGGCGGGTTTGCTTTTGGGTTTGCCGAAGCGCGGGTCGTCGGCGGTGGTCATCACGGCGAGACCTTCGGCGGTGATCTCTTCGATCACCTTTTCGCGCGCCTCAAACCGATCGAGCCCGCGCAGGTGGTCGGGCACCAAGTTGATGATGTCGGCCTCAGACGCGCTCAGGCTGCGCTTGCCCTCGGCCACCTCCAGCGCGATGGCGGCCGCCTCGGCATAAGGCGCGCCGTCGTCGCGCATATGCCCGCTGGTGTCCATCAACCGGTACATCGGGATGCCGCCGCGCTTGGCCACAAGGTAGTCGTTGAAGTCATGCGCGCCGGTGATCTTCACCGCGCCCGAGCCGAAATCGGGATCGGGGTAGTCATCGGTGATGATCGGGATCAGACGGCGATGCTCTTTGGGTCCAACCGGAATTTCGCAGAGTTTCCCGACAATTGGCGCGTAGCGTTCATCCGACGGGTGCACCGCCACGGCGCCATCGCCCAGCATGGTTTCTGGCCGGGTTGTGGCGATCGAGATATAGTCGCGCTCTTCTTCCAGCACGATTGTGCCGTCCTCATCACGCTCCACGTAAGTGTAGGTCGCGCCCCCGGCCAAAGGGTATTTGAAGTGCCACATATGGCCGGCAACTTCGATGTTTTCGACCTCGAGGTCCGAGATCGCCGTCTCGAAATGCGGATCCCAGTTGACCAGCCGCTTACCGCGATAGATCAGGCCCTTTTCGTACATATCGACAAAGACCTTGATCACCGCATCGTGGAAATCCGGTGAGTTCTCATGCCCCACACGCCGGTCGCCCGGCGCGCCGGCCATGGTAAAGGCGTTGCGCTCCCAGTCACACGAACAGCCCAGGCGTTTCAGCTGATCGATGATGGTAAAGGCGTATTCCGTCTTCCATTCCCAGACCTTGTCGAGAAAGTCGCTGCGGCTGAGATCGGTGCGCCGCATATTGCTTTCTTCTTTGAGCTTTTTCTCCACCTGCAGTTGGGTGGCGATGCCGGCGTGGTCCTGTCCGGGCTGCCAGAGCGTGTCGAACCCGCGCATCCGGTGCCAACGCACCAGGATGTCCTGCAGCGTGTTGTTGAACGCATGGCCCACATGCAGCGCGCCGGTCACGTTGGGCGGCGGGATCATGATGCAGAACGACTCGTCGCGCTTTTTGTTTGCACCCGCGCGAAACGCGCCTGCCTGTTCCCACGCCGCATAGATCCGCGCTTCGGCCTCAGCGGCGTTGAATGTCTTGTCCAGTGCCATGGGAATGCCCCTGAAGTCTTGGGCCTTGCGGCCCGTCAATCCTGTGTTGGCTAGGCATGTAGCCAATGCGCGCGGCAAGGGAAAGGGCGGCGGTTCGAATTGCACGCAGCAGACAAAAAAACGGCGATGCAGGGAGGTGCACCGCCGTCAGTAAATCGATTACCCCAGGGAGGAGGAGAGGGGCACCGAAATCTCGGGGGCCCTCAAGTGCGGGCCCGGATGGGGACGCGGTGACGCCAGGGAGGAGGAGAGGCGCCACCGCTTGAATGAAAGACCCCAGGGAGGAGGAGAGGAGCCTTTGCATCTGGTTGGAGCAAGTTGCTCCGGGTTTTGAAGCGGCGGCATCAGGGAGGCGATGCCGCCGCTTGTCACGATCCGGTCCAGGGAGGAGGAGAGGACCGGATCGAATTCGTGTCAGACCTCGTAAGCGGCCTGGTAGGCGACCCGGCGGATCACCGAACGGTTAAGGCCAAGATCGGCCAATTCGCGGTCGCTGAGGGCGGAAAGCTCACGCACCGTGGTGCGGAACACTTGGCGACGGGCAAAACGGGCGCGCAGGTCGGCGGTCAGGGCCGCCAGGCGGGCGCTCAATCCGCTTTGGCCGTGCAAGAGAGTTTCTGTCTGATATGCCATGGCGTGCTGCCTCGAAGTCTTGGTTGTTTTTGCGTTGTGCCAAAGATGGGGCATATGCTGCACCTGCACAATAGCCACAGCCTCAATGCTGCTATGCAGAAATTGCATATAAGAAACTAATGATTTCTGTGCGTTGCGCCCTAAAAACGAGCAATTGACGCTGAAGGCTTGCAGCGGGTGCACAGGAACGCCACCTAAACGCCAACGGATTGGGCAGGTGCGAGGGGAATACACATGAGCGTGACAAAAGCGGACGTGCAGACGGCACTGGCGCGATTGGCGCTGCCGGATGGCGGAGACCTGATTTCACGCGATATGATTCGCGCCGTGGTGATCGAAAACGGTGCCGTGCGGTTCGTCATCGAGGCCCCCAGCGCCGAGATTGCCAAGCAGATGGAGCCGCTGCGCCAGGCCGCCGAACAGATCGTTGGGGAACTGCCGGGGGTGGCGTCTGTCTCAGCTGCTTTGACCGCGCATGGACCAGCGGCCAAAGCGCCGTCGCTTAAGATCGGCGGTCATCCCACGCCGCAGGCCGGACCGATGAAACCCAACGGGGTCAAGCGCTTGCTGGCCATCGGGTCGGGTAAGGGCGGGGTGGGCAAATCCACCGTGTCGTCGAACCTGGCCGTCGCCTTGGCTAAGGCGGGCAAGAAAGTGGGCCTTCTGGATGCGGACATCCACGGACCCTCGCAGCCGCGGATGTTTGGCCTCTCGAAACGCCCGGCCAGTCCCGACGGCAAAACCATCATCCCGCTGCAGGCCCATGGCGTGACGCTGATGTCGATCGGATCGATGCTGGAAGAGCGCAAGGCCGTGGTCTGGCGTGGCCCGATGCTGATGGGCGCGCTGCAACAGATGTTGATGCAGGTGGAGTGGGGCGATCTGGACGTGCTGATCGTCGATCTGCCACCCGGCACCGGCGATGTGCAGCTGTCGCTCTGCCAGAAATCCGAGGTCGACGGCGCCATCGTCGTTTCCACCCCGCAGGATGTCGCCCTGATCGACGCGCGCAAGGCGCTCGATGCCTTTGCGACGCTCGACACCCGTGTCTTGGGCCTGGTGGAAAACATGGCCATCTATCACTGCGAAAAATGCGGCCACCCGGCGCATATCTTTGGCCATGGCGGAGTCGCGAAAGAGGCCGAAGACCTGGGCGTGCCGCTGCTGGCGCAGCTGCCCATTGATCTCGACACCCGTGTGGCTGGCGATAGCGGCGCGCCGGTGGCGCTGGGGGACGGCCCGATGGCGCAGGCCTATGCCCATCTGGCGCGGCGGCTGATCGACGGCGGCATCGTCTAGGGCGTTTGCTCTGGCCAATCGCGGCGCGCTGCCTTATCTGGCGAGGCAACAGCGTGCGGAGGCCCCATGGTGGATTACGAGACCCCCGGTCCGGTCGAGAATGATTGGAAGGATGCGATCTCCTCGGTCGAGGAGATCATCGAAGACGCGCGCAACGGGCGCATGTTCATCCTTGTCGATCACGAAGACCGCGAAAACGAAGGGGATCTGGTGATCCCGGCGCAATGGGCGACGCCGGATGTGATCAACTTCATGGCCTTGTACGGCCGTGGGTTGATCTGCCTTGCGATGACCAATGACCGGATCGACGAGCTGGGGCTCGAGCTGATGTCGACTAACAATTCCTCCCGGCATGAGACCGCCTTTACCATCTCGATCGAGGCGCGAGAGGGCGTGACCACCGGCATCTCGGCCGCGGACCGCGCCCGCACTGTTGCTGTGGCCATCGACGGCACCAAGGGTGCGGCCGACATCGCCACGCCCGGCCATGTCTTTCCTCTGCGCGCCAAGGCAGGCGGCGTGCTGGTGCGCGCCGGCCATACCGAGGCGGCGGTTGATGTGGCGCGGCTCGCCGGGCTGAACGCCTCGGGTGTGATCTGCGAAATCATGAACGAAGACGGCACCATGTCGCGCCTGCCCGAACTGGTGGCCTTTGCCCAGCGGCACGGGCTCAAGATCGGCACGATCAGCGACCTGATTTCCTACCGTCGGCGCCACGACAACCTCGTCCGCGTGCGCACCGAAGAGACGATCCAGAGCGAGTTCGGCGGCGACTGGCAGATGCGAATCTACACCGACGAGACCCATGGCGACGAACATATCGTGCTGACAAAGGGGGATCTGAGCGGGCCCGATCCGGTGCTGGTGCGGATGCACGCGATGGACCCGATGCTCGACGTGGTGGGCACCGGACCGGCGGGACGGGCGCATGAGTTTCAGCAGGCGATGCAGCTGGTGGCGGAGGAAGGCCGCGGGGTTGTGGTGCTCTTGCGGGACACCTCGATGAAGCTCGATGTCGGCGATGAAGTGTCACCGAAGACCTTGCGCCAGTATGGTCTGGGCGCGCAGATCCTGTCGTCGCTCGGCTTGTCGCAGCTGATCCTGCTGACCAACTCGCCGACCCCTAAGGTGGTGGGGCTCGATGCCTACGGGCTGGAAATCGTCGGCACGCGCAAAATCTCGGAGCTTGGATAATGGCCACAAACGAAGCGCATTACACCCTGCCACGGCCGGAATTTGACAAGCCTGTCAAGCTGTTGATCGTCGTGGCGCCCTATTACCGCGACATCGCCGACCAGCTGATCGAGGGCGCCCGGGCCGAGATCGAAGCGGCGGGTGGCAGTCATGAAACGTTGGAGGTGCCGGGGGCTTTGGAGGTGCCGACGGCGATCGGTATCGCGGAAAGGTTAAGCAACTTTGATGGCTACGTCGCGCTGGGCTGTGTGATTCGGGGGGAGACGACGCATTACGAGACGGTGTGCAATGACAGCTCGCGCGGGATCACGTTGTTGGGGCTGCAGGGGCTGTGCATTGGCAATGGTATTCTGACCGTTGAGAATGTGGGCCAGGCGCAGGCGCGGGCCGAGGTGGCGGGTCAGAACAAGGGTGGCGGGGCGGCGGCGGCGGCCTTGCATCTTATTGCAATCGCTCGGAAATATGGTGGAGCGCGCAAGGATGTCGGCTTTCAGCCGGCGCGCGACGAATACCAGATCGCCGGGGAGACGCGGGCGTGACGAGCGCAGCCGACAAGCGGAAAATGCGTTCGGCGTCAAGGCTTTACGCGGTGCAGGCTCTGTTTCAGATGGAGCAGTCGGGGCAGGGGCTCGACACCGTGAAACGCGAGTTTCTGGACTTCCGTTTTGGCGCCGCGCAAGAGGATGGCGAAGAGCTGATCGACGGCGATATTTCGTTCTTTTCCAAGATCTTAGAAGAGGCGGTGTCGTACCAGGCGCGGATCGATCAGATGGCGGATCGGGCGATTGTGGCGAAGTGGAAAATTGACCGGATTGACCCGACTTTGCGGGCGCTGTTTCGGGCGGCGGGGGCGGAATTTGTGGGGATGGACACGCCGCCGAAGGTGACGATTGTCGAGTATGTCGATGTTGCCAAAGCGTTTTTTCCGGACGGGCGCGAGCCGAAATTCGTCAATGCCGTGCTCGACCACATGGCCCGCGAAGCGCGGCCCGAGGCGTTCTGAGCGTGGCCTTACCCCACCGCACGGTGGGCTTAACGCGCCGCATGGGTGATCTCGGCGCATCAATACGTCCTGTTTTTCCCGAATTCGGTACGGATTGATGGGGGCTTTTTGGCCCGTTTTGGACGCCCAAACCAGCAATCCGTCCGATTCGCTCCGATTTCAGGACGTATTGCTGAAACCGCATACATCATGGGGCCCCGGATCAGGCAGATATGCCCTGACGTTGCGTCAGAATTCGTTAATCAGGGGCCTAACGCTCTGCTACTCCATCTCCGCCAGCTTCGCCCGGATGAGTTCCAAATCGCGACGAGATGCGGCGATACTTGGATGCTCCGGCGGCAAGGTTGCCTCAAAGATACGCAGCGCCTCGGCCATCAACGGCTCGGCGTCGGCATATCGCTTCATGTCGTAATAAAGCACCGCGAGATTGTTGAGGCTCTGCGCATAATCTGGGTGAGTCTCGCCAAGCGCGGCTTTTCGGATCTCCAGCGCCTGGCGATAGAGCGGCTCGGCCTCGTCATAGCGGCCCACGTTCTTCAACAAGCTCGCGAGGTTGTTGAGGCGGGTGGCGTAGTCGGGATGGGTCTCGCCGATCGTGGTCTTGTCGATCTCCAGCGCCTGGCGAAAGAGAGGTTCGGCCTCGTCATAGCGGCCCATGTCCTTCAGCAGGAGCGCGAGGTTATTGAGGCCGGTTGCGTAGTCAGGATGGGACTCGCCGATTGTGGTCTTGTCGATCTCCAGCGCCTGGCGAAAGAGAGGTTCGGCCTCGTCATAGCGGCCCATGGATTTGAGAAGTGAGGCATGACGGTCAAACGCGAGGCTTTGTTCTTGCTCGGTACCCAGTTCCTCGGCAAGCTCGACATATCGCTCTGACAGAGGGAGCGCTGTTGCGTAGTCGCCGGACAGCACTGTGAAGTGTTGCGCCTTGAAAAACGCGTCAAGAGACGGTGCAAGGCCGACGGCGCGGCGATAATGCTCTGCCGCTTTTGCCCACTCCACCCGAGCCTCGGCGATCTCCCCCAGACCGAATTCGGCGCGGGCGGCTTGGTCGACGTGCAGTTGTGCGCGGGCGCGGACCTCTTCGAAGAGCGCTTCGGCCTTGCTGTAGTCCAGCTCTGCCAGCGCGTTTTTGGCTTCTTCGACTTTCTCGCCGCCAAGTTCGTTGGCCTCGCGGTCCAGGCGGTCTTCGAGATCGGCGATGCGTTTTTGCGCCTCTTCCAGGGCTTTTTCCGGTTCGCGTAGCCTTTCGTTGATTGCGTCGAGTCTCGCCTGAAGCCGGTTGCGTTCCTCGTCATGGGCGGTTTGCAATTCGGCGGTGATCTGGTCGTGTAGTAGGCGTTGCTTTGCCTCGAATTGCGCCAGCGTCATTTTGAGGATGGGTTCGGTGGGCGCATCTTCCCGCAAAACAACCGGTTGCGGTTCGGTTTTCACCGGCTCGGGTGGGTTCACCAGTTCGACTTTTTCAGGGCCGCGCAGTTTTGCCATGCCGCGCCGAAAAGGCGAGAAGACGGTTTCGACGATTGCGAGGAGGGCGGCACCGGCGCCCAGTTCGACGGCATAGGTTTCGAGGAAAACTAAGATTGCTTCGAGCAATGCCGCAAACTCCATGTGGGATACTCACCCTAACCGTGCATCGGCAGCAAAGCACCTGCGGGGGCGTGTCGCAAGGGGAGGGGTTGTGTTGTGGGGGGAAGGTTTTATTCTGGAAGTGGAATGCGATGGAGAGAGTGATGCCCAAGCTTGTTCGCCTTTATATCCGCCAGGTTCTGATTGGCTTTGGCTTGTCGGCGGCGTTTGTGGCTTTGCTGCTTTATGCCAATGTGGCGAACCTTTGGCATTTGGTGAGCGGCAGTGATGTGGGGCTGCTGGCGGTGTTTCTGCTGTGGCTCTTTAACGGGATCGTGTTTGCCGGGGTGCAGTTCGGAATCTCGATCATGCGGATGGCGGAAGATGACACGCCGAAGGGGGGCAAGCGGGCGCCGCGTGTGACGTCTCGGCCCGTGCGGGTGCCGGCGGCGGCTGAGGCACCGAAGGATCGGCTGTTGCGGCGCTGAGGCGTCCGCTCCCCCTCTGATTGACAAAATGTCGCAGAGCGCCCTTGTCGGGGGCGGCGATCGGCATACCCTTTGCCCAAGCGAAGGGAACCACCATGCCGGACATCATGCGCCTTTACATCCGCCAATGCCTGTCGGGCTTTGGGATTGCTGCGTTCTTTGTGGCGGCGCTGTTGTATTTCAACGTCTCGAACATTGGCTACCTGGTGCACAACACGGATGCCGGGCCGCTGGCGGCGTTTTTGCTGTGGGTTTTCAATGGGATCGTCTTTGCCGGGGTGCAGTTCGGGATTGCCGTGATGCGCCTGGGCGATGTTGAGGACGAGGATGGCCCGCGGGGGGGTGCGCGGGTGCCGGTGCGGGTACGGGCGGAGGCGCCGAAGCGGCGCTGAGCTTTGCTGAGGTGAAGTGGCGGGGACCGCGCCGACCGTGGGGTTATCTCATTCCCGAGGACCTGTATTTACAGGTGGGCGCCAGGTAAACGGGCCAGAACCCGCACAGAGCCAGCTCCCTCGGAATTGCTTAAGGCCACCGGAATGCAACCGTGTCACGGGAAGGGCAGAACCCGCCTGAGCGCTGAGGTAGGCCGTGGCGGGGCGGAAAACAAGGGGCAGTTTGGGGGATTGCGTGGTGTGAGGCGCAAGGTGATTGCTTTTTGTTCATCATTTGTTCATATTTCGGGCCATGAAGGACGATCTGCAACCCGGCCAGGTGTTGGCCCGCGGCGTGTGCCGGCATCTGGCGAGCCATGGCTTTGCGGTGATCGAGGAGTTTGTGCCGGAACGCGGCTTGCGGGTGGACGTGATGGCCCTGGGCCCGAAGGGGGAGCTTTGGGTGGTGGAGTGCAAGTCGAGCCGGGCGGATTTCATGGGGGACGCCAAGTGGCAGGGCTATCTGGACTGGTGTGACCGGTATTTCTGGGCGGTGGATGAGGCGTTTCCGACGGATTTGTTGCCAGAGGGGACGGGGCTGATCATCGCGGATGGTTATGATGCCGAGATCCTGCGGCTGGCGCCGGAAGAGAAGCTCGCGGGCGCGCGCCGCAACAAGCTCATTCGCAAGTTTGCGGGGCACGCGGCACGGCGGTTGCAGGCGTTGCGCGATCCGGCGGTGGTGGGGGATCTCAACGGGCCATGGACCTGACGCAGTACAAGGCGGCCTCCGGGCGGCTGGCGCCAGTCTGGACGCTGGAAGTCCAGACATTACAAGAGGATACCGACCGCATTCTGGATGCGGTGATGGCGGTTTATCCGCTGTCTTACGGACGCTATCAGCGCAATGCCAGCATCTCGGCCACGGGGCGCGAGACGGCACAGCCCGAGGTGGGATCGACGACGGACACCCATGTAGAGGGCTTTGCGCCGGGGGCGACCGAAACCTATCCGATGGTCGAGTTGAAGATCAGCGTGCCACGGGATCTTGCGCTGCTACAGCGGGTGATGGACGCCGTGCTGGAGGTCCATCATTACGAAGAGCCGGTGATCTTCGTGCGCGAGGATTGGGTCAGCCGGGCGGCCTATGATCCGAGGCGTGACAATCCGCATCGTTGGTGGAACAACGGGCGGGGGCTCCCGGATCGGTTGGACTAAGCTTCACTTGCGGCGCGGTTTGACCTTGCGGGCGGCGGCGGCGGCGGCGCGGAGTTCTTCGGCGATGTCCTCGGCCTCATCGGGGTCAAAATCCATCGGGATTTCGATGTCTCCAGCGGCCACGAAGAGACGCACCATGCCCTGATCGGTGGGGCCGATCTGCAGGTTGGCTTCGATGTCGCGTTCGGTGTTGATGCCCATGACGTCTCTCCGGCGGTCGTGGCGCGGGCTTAGCGGGGGAGGGCGGTTTTTGCAAGCCGGGCTTGTCGTTGTGCGGGTGGTCGGGTTGGATGGGGGCATGATCGAGCTGAGACCCTATACCCCGGCGGATCGCCCCTGGTTGGTGGCGCAGCATGGCCGGCTTTACGCGTTGGATGAGGGGTTTGACGCAACGTTTGCGCCGCTGGTGGAGGGGATTCTGCGCGATTTTGAAGCCACGCATGACCCGGCGCGCGAGCGTGGCTGGATCGCCTGGGAGGGGGATCAGCGGCTGGGGAGCATCTTTTGCGTCGCGCTGGACGACCGGACGGCCAAGCTGCGGCTGTTTCTTTTGCTTCCGGAAGCGCGCGGCAAGGGGCTGGGCAGGCGGCTGCTGGACACATGCATGGGATTTGCGCGGGACGTTGGCTTTGCCAAGATGCAGCTCTGGACCCATGAAAGCCACCGCGCGGCCTGTGCGCTTTACACAAAGACCGGCTGGCGGCTGGTGGCGTCCAAGCCGGTGCACAGCTTTGGCGTCGACCTCATCGAGCAAAGCTGGGAGGTCGATCTGGCGTGATTACGGTCTTGCATTCGTCGGGGGCGGATTGTACCTAGCCAGCCAGTGCCGCCTTAGCTCAGTAGGTTAGAGCGCTAGATTGTGGATCTAGAGGTCCCCCGTTCGAGCCGGGGAGGCGGTACCATCCTTTCAGGACTTTGGTGAGTGTTGCGCCGGATGGGGCTCTGCCCCGTCACAGCAAGCTGTGACTCCCCGAGGTATTTTTGAACCAGAGAAG
>JASJCC010000162.1 GCA_030066175.1 Paracoccaceae bacterium
ATCGGCCGGGCGCTTTCGCCGAATACATCGCCGTGCCGGCATTCAACGTGTTCAAGCTGCCCGCCACGATCAGCGATGACATGGCGGCCATCCTCGACCCGCTGGGCAACGCGACCCACACGGCACTGTCCTTCGATCTGGTCGGCGAGGACGTGCTGATCACCGGCGCCGGACCGATCGGGATCATGGCCGCGGCGGTTGCTCGCCATGTGGGCGCGCGGCACGTGGTGATCACCGATGTCAATCAGGACAGGCTGGACCTGGCGGCGCAGGTGGCCGACGTAGTGCCGGTGAACGTCGCGCAACAGGATCTGCGCGAGGTCGAAGGCGCCTTGCGGATGAAAGAGGGCTTTGACGTCGGGCTTGAGATGTCGGGCAACCAGACAGCGCTCGACCAGATGGTCGAGAACCTGGTGATGGGCGGGCGCATCGCGCTGTTGGGCATTCCGCCGGGCAAAAGCCCGGTGGACTGGTCACGCATCGTCTTCAAGGCGATCACGATCAAGGGCGTCTATGGCCGCGAGATCTTTGAGACCTGGTACAAGATGATCGCGATGCTGGAAAACGGGTTGGATGTTAGCAAGGTGATCACCCACCGGTTTACGGCTGGCGATTACGTGCAGGCGTTTGAGACCATGCGTTCGGGTCAGAGCGGCAAGGTGGTCTTGGACTGGTCCTGACGGGACTGCGCAGAGAGCGGGATGTTCGACCGCGCAGGTGTGCCCTTCAAGGCAAAGACCTTCCGTAACCGCAGCGCAAGGCTGCGGCCACGCGAGGTGCGCCCGGCCTTTTCGCCGCGTTTGGGAACGTTGGGGGCGTTGTCACTGGCATAAGGCCGGCGGGCGGGATCGCGAAAGGGTGCGTCAGTCTTCATACCTCAAGAGATGCCGCCAATTCCTTGCGGAAGGCTTAACAGCCGCTGGGAAAACCTGCGCATTGGCGGATGATCGGTTGTCAGGTGTGGTTACGGGTGAACCCGCGCGACCCACGCGACACAGACGGAACAGCCCGATCTGGCTGGCTATGCCTCTTCTTCGGGATCAAATACAGGATCGAGCACCAGGACGAGCCGCGTTTCACCCGTGCCTTCAATCGGTGGTGAGCGATGTAGAAGACCGGCAGGCGGCTCCGCCGGCCAAAGTGTGCCACGGAGCAATATGGGGGAACCCGTCGGGACCGTGAACACACGGCTTGGATCGTGCCCGTCATGGGACGTCCCGTATTGTGTGCCCATGCCACGATAGGTGCACACCAATCGGGCGGTGATTGCGTCGATGTGGAACTTGCGGCAGGCATTGGTTGTCACCGCCGCCAACCGTACCCTCAGGAACTTTGCCTGAATGAGGGCCGAGAAGGTGTTGGCCAGTGATACGATGTCTTGGTGGAGCCAGTCCCGTTCGGTCCCCTTGGGCAGACCCGACTCTTCAAACAAGTGCGCAACTGTATCTCCAACCACGTCCGATGGAACGACGATACGTCCACACGGCAATACCCCAGGATCAAGCCCATCCAACCAAGCCTGCATGTCAGCGGGGATGTGACGCCGCCAAACCACGGCGGCACTTGCAGGTTGCAGGAACGTGCTTAGCGATGCGGGATCATCCGCAAAGCTGACGCCGATCGGGGTGTCCTCGACGGGTTTTGCGACGATGTTCATGCCGCATCCTCGACACGGCGCCAGAGCGGGAATGGATCAGGGTATTCGGGCAGGTTGTCAGGACCCGTGGCCGCGACAGCCGGCACCAGACAGGCGTCCAACCGCGCTTTCAACGTCGGCCACTCGATGCCTGCGCCGATAAAGACAATTTCTTGGCGCCGGTCACCCCATGGCTCTTGCCAATGGGCTTTCATATAGGCCCGGGCACTGTCATGTGTGGGTCGGCGCTCTTCCGGCACCGAAGCCCACCAGGTACCCAGCGGCTTTACGCTGGAGAGAGCCCCGGCAAGCGAATACTCCGCCACCCAATCGGGCCGGGTCGAAATCCAGAAATGGCCCTTGGCCCGAATGACCCCCGGCAAATGGCTGTTCAGCACCTCCAGAATGCGCTCGGGCACAAATGGCAGACGCGCCCGATAGACGTAGGACGCGACGCCATATTCCTCGGTCTCTGGCACATGGTCTGCAAAGCCATAGAGCTCCTTGGCCCACATCGGATGCTCATGCGCCTGTTCGAAATCAAAAAGGCCCGTGTCGAGGATCTTTGCGGCGGCGACAGAGGAATGGTTGGTTTCGATGATCTCGGCATCGGCATTGAGACTGCGGATGATCTTGCGCGCCGCATCGGTTTTGTGCGGGCCGGCATCGTCCACTTTGTTCAGGATCACAACATCCGCAAACTCGATCTGGTCGGTCAGCAGATGCACCAATGTGCGTTCGTCTTCCTCGCCCAGAGTTTCACCGCGATCGCGCAGAAAGTCATGGGACGAGAAATCGTTCAGCAGGTTCACCGCATCGACAACCGTGACCATCGTGTCGAGCCGGGCCACATCGGAGAGGCTGTCACCGTATTCATCTCGAAAGTCGAACGTTGCCGCAACGGGAAGCGGTTCGGAAATACCGGTGGACTCGATCAGAAGGTAGTCAAACCGGCCTGCGGCGGCGAGGCGCCGGACCTCGGCCAGAAGGTCGTCGCGCAGCGTGCAGCAGATGCAGCCGTTCGACATCTCAACCAGCGTTTCATCTGTGCGGCTGAGTTCCGTATCAGCCCGAACCAGGTCTGCATCGATGTTCACCTCGGACATGTCATTGACGATGACAGCAACGCGGCGCCCTTCACGATTGTTCAGAACCCGGTTCAAAAGCGTCGTCTTTCCTGCCCCAAGGAACCCGGAAAGAACCGTGACCGGAAGGCGTGCGTCTGACATGGGAATCTCCTGTATGTTATAATATTACACAACTAACGGAGTTTCTAGTCGAATGCAATATCGATTGCTGTGAAGTATGATCGTCTGGAGAAAGACCGCGTATGAAGCGTGATGGCCGCCGGTCACTTGCCCTGCACACTCTCAGTCATATGGCAGGGGATCCTGCGCGCGTGCGGATTTTGGCCGAAATTGCGGATCATGCGGGGCTCTTGATCACGGAACGGGGCCGTGCGGGCGGCTGGAAACTTGCAAGACCACCGATAGAGTTCACGCTGGCCGACGTTGTCAAAGACACCGAACAGAGCTTGATCAAACGCCTGGGTTTGACCACGATTGCCGAGGGGAGCGGCGCATCCGGATAGTTAGGCTAGCGCCGTCCCGGTCCCGATTGGACAGCGTTCCGGCGTCAGTCCATGGCAGGTTTCGCGAGTCCCGGGCTGTCGAGCACCGTCACCTCGCGCTGCGGGAAGGGGATGGAGATGCCGTTTGCCTGGAACGCGTCCCACAACGCCAGGTAGACGTTGCCGCGGATATTGGTCAGCCCACCCGTTGGGTCGCTGATCCAGAAGCGCAGGATGTAGTCGACCGAGCTGTCGCCGAAACCGACGATGTGGCAGACTGGTGGCTTGAAATCCAACACGCGGTCGACGCTTTGTGCCGCGGCGATGGCGATCTGGCGGACCTTGTGCGGATCGTCGCCATAGGCGGTGCCAAAGTAGATATCCAGCCGCACAAATTCGTTGGAATGTGACCAGTTCACCACTTGCCCGGTGATCAGGTCTTCGTTCGGGATCAGGTATTCCTTGCCGTCCCGGGTGACGACGCTGACATAGCGGGCTCCTAGCGAGTTGATCCAGCCAAAGGTCTCGCCGAGGCTGATCACGTCGCCGGGTTTGATCGACTTGTCGAGCAGGATGATGACGCCGGAGACGAGGTTTGACACCACCTTTTGCAGGCCAAAGCCCAAGCCCACGCCGATCGCGCCGGAGAGTACCGCAAGACCCGTCAGGTCGACCCCGACAAGGCGCAGGCCGAGGAAGAACGCGGCTCCGTAAAGCAGCACCTGAAGGAACTTGATCACCAGCACCTGCATCGAAGGGCTGATGTCTTCGTTGCTGCGGATGCTGGCGGCACTGGCCTTGGCGACAACGCGCGCGCCGGCGATCAGGATCGCCAGCATCAGTGCCGCTTGTAGCACGACCCAGAGCGACAGGCGGCTCTGGCCAAAGCTGATGGCGGCGCTGTCTAGCAGGTTGCGGGTTTCCTCTGTCAGGCCGAGGATGCTGAGCGTCACCCAGATCCAGGCGCCGTAGCGCGCGACGGCGCGCAGCACCGGGTTGACGATCAGCCGTGCGGCAAAGGCGATAAAGAGCCAAGCCGTGGCCAGATTGGCGATGATCCCCAAGAGGTAGGAACGTGACGGCCAGGTGATCTCGCGCATGATCCAGACGGTGGTCCAGATCAGCGCGACAAACAGGATCATGCGCAGGCGTCGATGCAGAACCACCATCACCCGCATGCGCCATTTCGGCCAGCCTTCGCGGCTGCGCATCCAGTTGTGCAGCGGCGGGCGCAGGGCCATGGCCAAGAGCTGCGCAAAGAGGAACAGGCCCAATGCGATAGCCAGTTGATAGGCGTTCCACGGGCGTATTAGTAGATCGACCAGATCAGACAACTGGTTTTGCACCGCCAGCAACAGGTCTGGCAGCGTCTCAATCGTCAGCTCTTCTGGGGCGTCTTCTTCTTCCGGCTCCATTCCCGCGGCCTTGGCGTGTTCATCTCAACACTGGCAGCGTGGCAGGATCGGTGCAAGAACTCAGGGCGTTGCAAAGAGTTGCGGCTGGGCGGCAACCGCACCGATATCGGCACCACCGGCGTGCACGGCAACGGCGGCGATGACCAGGACGGCGATCAGCGAAATGTTGACCATGTTAAGCTTGGTAAGCATCGGTTTAGGTCTTTCCTGAGTTGGATTATGTAGGAGATACTCAAATTGGGGCTAACCGGATCACTTTCAACGTGACAGAATTGTCGCAGGGGTGGATCGGCCCTCGTGCAACCACGGGGGCCTTGATTGAAACGGGCGGCGGCTGTATCCCCTGCACATGATCGGAATCTTCGATATCGGGGATCGCGCCCGCCTGCGCGAACGCTTTTTCGGCGCCACGCATACCGTGCTGGCACGACTATAAGGCTTTTCTCCCGGTATTGCCGGGATGCTCTGCCCTTATCAAAACCCAACGTCTATCAACGGGAGAGGACCCATGTCCCCCAAGACACTCTATGACAAGATCTGGGATGCCCATGTCGTCCATGAGGACGCAAACGGCACCTGTCTGCTCTATATCGACCGCCATCTGGTGCACGAGGTCACGTCGCCTCAGGCCTTCGAAGGGCTGCGCATGGCCGGCCGCAAGGTGCGCGCGCCGGACAAGACCATCGCGGTGCCGGATCACAACGTGCCGACCACGGCGGGCCGTGAAGACCCCAAGAACATGACCGAGGATTCGGCCATTCAGGTGGCGGCACTGGATACCAATGCCAAGGAATTCGGCATTCACTATTACCCGGTGAGCGACATCCGTCAGGGCATCGTGCATATCGTCGGCCCGGAACAGGGCTGGACCTTGCCGGGGATGACGGTGGTTTGTGGCGACTCGCATACCGCGACGCACGGGGCGTTTGGCGCGCTTGCGCACGGCATCGGCACTTCTGAGGTGGAACACGTGCTGGCGACCCAGACGCTGATCCAGAAGAAGTCCAAGAACATGAAGGTCGAGATCACCGGCAAGCTGCGCCCTGGTGTGACCGCCAAGGACATCACCCTGTCGGTGATTGGTGAGACCGGCACCGCCGGCGGCACCGGGTACGTCATCGAGTATTGCGGTGAGGCGATCCGCGATCTGTCGATGGAAGGGCGGATGACCGTCTGCAACATGGCGATCGAAGGCGGCGCACGCGCTGGCCTGATCGCGCCGGACGAAAAGACCTTTGAGTATGTCCGGGGCCGCCCGCATGCGCCGAAAGGCGCGCAGTGGGAGGCGGCGCTGGCCTGGTGGAAGACGCTCTATTCCGATGACGACGCGCATTGGGACAAAGTGGTGACGATCAAGGGCGAAGACATCGCACCCGTCGTGACCTGGGGCACCTCACCCGAAGACGTGCTGCCGATCACCGCCGCCGTGCCTGCGCCCGAAGATTTCGAGGGCGGCAAGGTCGACGCCGCGCGCCGGTCGCTCGACTATATGGGTCTGGAGCCGGGGCAGAAGTTGACCGACATCGAGATCGACACCGTCTTTATCGGTTCATGCACCAATGGCCGGATCGAAGATCTGCGCGCTGCGGCCGAGATCCTGAAAGGCAAAAAGGTCAAAGACGGGATGCGCGCCATGGTCGTGCCCGGCTCGGGCCTTGTCCGGGCACAGGCCGAAGAGGAAGGCATCGCCGACATCTTCAAACAGGCTGGTTTCGAATGGCGCCTCGCGGGTTGTTCTATGTGTCTTGCGATGAACCCCGACCAGCTGTCCGAAGGCGAACGCTGCGCCTCAACCTCGAACCGCAACTTCGAAGGCCGTCAGGGCTACAAAGGCCGCACCCACCTGGTGTCCCCTGCCATGGCCGCTGCCGCTGCGGTGACCGGCAAGCTGACCGACGTCCGGGACCTGATGTAATGTCAGGCGGTGCAGCCCGCCAAAATGGCCAAACCCTGCCAGAGGTGGCGACCCTCTGGATCGGGGCCGAGTTGGATTGGCTGCACCAAATGTGCCTGGCAAGCTTTGTGTACCACGGTCACAAGGTGACACTGTTTCATGCCGGCTCGGATGTGCCTCCTGTCGTGCCTGATGGGGTCACCACCCGGCCGGCAGCGGATATTTGGGATCCGGCAGAACATGGGCACGGGCGGGCCCCGGCCTCAATGGTGTCAGATCTGTTCCGTCTCTACCTGCTCAAGCAGACCGAGACGATCTGGATCGACGCGGATGTGCTGTGCCTGCAGCCCTTCCCCGAACAACCATACCACATCGGTTGGGAGCCTTCGGGAACGGTCAATGGCGCCATCCTTCGTCTGCCCGAGGATTCGCCCACGCTGAACAGTCTTATCGAATGGTTCGAAGACCCCGAGTTTGTGCCGCATTGGCTGTCCGAGGCCCAGCAAGCCAAGGTCGCCGAGGCCGAGCCAGGCAAACGTCTGGTGACAGCGTTCAAATTGGTCCGTCCCTCGGTCGGGCCACGCGCGCTGAAACACACCATGCGTGCCAAGGGCGAAAAGCGCTTCATCAGCCCCGCCAAGGTCTATTACCCAGTACGCGGCGTTTATACCGATGTGCTTTTCAACCCGTATGGCGGGGTCGAAGGCAGCCTGACGCCCGAAACCCTCTGCGTGCATCTCTATGCGTCGATGATCCGTGGCTATCACAAGAATCATATACCTGATCCGGGCAGCTTCATGGCGGAGTATGCCCGGGAAATTGAATTCGACATCACTCCCTGACGGGGTGTTGTGAACGAGGAGACTAAACATGGACAAGTTTGAAAAACTCACCGGGATCGCGGCGCCGATGCCTTTGGTCAATATCGACACCGACATGATCATCCCCAAGGTCTTTCTGAAGACCATCAAGCGTTCGGGTCTGGGCGTGAACCTCTTTGACGAGATGCGCTATGACCGCCAAGGCAACGAGATCGAAGATTTCGTGCTGAACCAACCGCAGTATCGCGAGGCTGAGATCCTGGTGGCGGGAGACAATTTCGGCTGTGGTTCATCCCGCGAACACGCCCCTTGGGCGCTGAAGGATTTCGGGATCAAGGCGGTTGTCTCGACCTCGTTTGCCGACATCTTCTACAACAACTGCTTCAAGAACGGCATCCTGCCCATCGTGCTGCCGCAGGACGCTGTCGACGTGCTGATGAAGGACGCCGAAAAGGGCTCAAACGCGCGGATGACCGTGGACCTCGAAGCGCAGACCGTCACCACCTCGGATGGTGAGGTGTTCAGCTTTGAGGTCGACAGCTTCAAAAAGCACTGCCTGCTCAACGGTCTCGACGATATCGGCCTGAGCATGGAGAAGGCGGGTTCGATCGACAGCTTTGAGCAAAAAGCCGCGCAAGCCCGCCCCTGGGTCTGACAAAATCGGTGCCGCGCCCCAAAGGTGCGGCGCCATTGTTTACGGATCGGCGAGTGGCCGTTTGTGTTTGAAAATGCCGCAACCTCAACATCTTGTTGGCGGCGGCGACGTCGTCATATTTCCGTCCCCGAATTGATGCATTCCGGCACCACAGCCTCCCTGATTTGGCCTCATATTTCGGTAACCGTCATGCCGATTGTTGCTGTGGACGGGCAAAAGGGGCAAAACTTGGGCAAGAATGAGGCAGCCTGCCCTAATCGGCAGGAACAAGTTGGAACAAGGACACGGCATCGTACCGTGACCGACCGATTTGAAGGGGCAGATCCGTGATCTCACGCATGGTCGGTGCAGCCGCGCGCGCGTTTTTGGTCGCATTGCTAATTGCGATGCCGGCCGTTGTGCTGCCTGGCGTATCGTCCGACACGGCCCAGATGATCGCGCTCTTGTCCTTGCTGGCAGCGCTTTTGACCTTTGTGGAATACAACAGCGAATATCCCAGTGTCGTGGATTTCCGTGATGCCCCGCCGTTCAACCGGATGCGGTTCATCGCGCTCTTTTCGACGATCCTGATGCTGACCCTGATCGGCCTGGGCCAGACCAACCCCAACGCCGTCAGCGACTGGCTGACCGAGGTTGGCTATTCCATTGGCCACGCGATGGATTTCCCGTTCTCACCAGTGCGGCTGGTGGTGTTGCTGACGCCCGAGGGCGCGACGGCGGCCGAGATGGACCTGTTGCGCAGCCATGCCGGTCTGGCCTATCTGATTTCGCTGTCGACCCTCTTGGCCTTTATCGCCTTTGTGCGGCTGATGGATTGGCCGATCCGCAAAGGTGGCTTCAACTTCTGGGTCAACCTGCCGCTCTTTGACCCGACCGCCGGCGGCGATGTGCTGTCGCGGCTCAAGCGGGACAGCCATATTAACGTTGCCTTAGGATTTCTGCTGCCATTCCTGATCCCAGGGATCATGAAACTGGCCGGGCAGGTGATCTACCCGATTTCGTTCAGTGATCCGCAGACACTGATCTGGGCGATGAGCGCATGGGCATTCCTGCCGGCAAACATGATTATGCGGGGCGTCGCGCTGATGCGCATCGCCGACCTGATCGAGGAAAAGCGCCGCCGCGCTTATGCACAGGCCGAGCTGCAAGTCGCCTGATCCTGTTTCTTTTGGCTTTTTGGCTCGCTGCCCCGGCGGCGGCCGAGTCGCTGCGATTGGCCACTTGGCATGTGGATCTTAGCCGCAAGGGGCCAGGGCTCTTGCTGCGCGATCTGATGCGCGCTGAGGATGACAGGCTGAACGCCGCGGTGGCCACGATGGCTCGGGCGCAGCCGGATGTCCTAGTGCTGACGGATATCGACTATGACCACGGGTTGGCGGCCTTGGGCGTCTTGCAGAGGGCGCTGGCGGCGCAAGGGCTGGAACTGCCGCATATCTTTGCCAGCAAGCCAAATACCGGGATGCCGACCGGGCGGGATCTGGATGGCGATGGCCTTTTGGGTGGGCCGCGGGATGCGCAGGGCTATGGCTGGTTTTCCGGG
>JASJCC010000160.1 GCA_030066175.1 Paracoccaceae bacterium
CAGGATGGTCGCGGCTCCGTGCGCCTTCAGAAAGGTCGCATCCACTACCTGGCATGGCATCACGAAATGATGTCCCAAGAAGGCATCAGGCCGTCTTGTGCGGACCGTATGCGCTCGGCGCGTCGCGCCACCTTGAGCCACTGCGATTGATGAAAAAATTCAACTCAACGCACGTCGGCCATCGACGCGGGGTTTGCCGTGGACCTGGGGAAGAAGGGATCAAGACGCGCCAATGGCTAGGCGCGAAGACGAGCGCCTTGGTAACGCCAAGGACAGAGAGACGTAGGCCACCGAATATTCTTGAATTCATTCCGTGTAGCTTCCCGTCCAAGCGCAAGGGCATCCCACCCTACCTCAGCATGCGCGTTACGGAAAACGTTCCAACCGACCTCTTTTGCGGTAGACGAGGAAAGCCGAAACAACCGATGAGCCAAACAAACGTTGCCACGGACAATGGATTTCGCTGAGCCTTCAAGCCTTACATATTTGTAAGTTTCACCAAAACTGCACGCAATATCACGGCTCCATATTGGTCTCATCGGAAGGCGCAAGGCCTTCTTTCAACCCAAGAGAAGGAGATGAGATATGGGTAAGAAAATCGTTGCAGGCAGCGCGTTGGCAAGTCTGGTTTTGGCAGGTGGCATCGCGGCCACCGTGTCGGCGCAAACGGCGGCAACCGAAACTGGTCTGACCGAGGAACAGGTCATCGCCATCGCCCTTATGGAAGTGCCGGGTGAGGTTCTGGAGATCGAGCTGGAACGCGAAGACGGGATGCAGGTCTACGAGATCGAGATCCTTTCCGCCGAAGGCGTGGAGACAGAGATTGAGATCGCCGCAGCGACCGGCGATATTCTGGAAATCGAGGACGAGGACTGCGACAAGACCCGTGACAAATAAGCGCTCTATCCTTTAGGTGCGTGTTGTCGTGAGAGGGGCCGCGGCTTGCGGCGCCTCTCGCCTCCTCGCAACGGACTGTCCGGATCGATATGCGCATTTTGCTCTTGGAAGACGACACGAAGCTCGGGCCCTGGGTTGTGGGCGGTCTGCGCGAGGAAGGTCACGTGGTTGACCTGTTCGCGGATGGCAAGGACGCGCTGCTGGCAGCTATGGGTCAGGACTATGATCTGCTGATCCTCGACCGGATGGTGCCGAGCCTTGATGGTCTTGCCGTTCTAAAGTCGCTGCGAGCGTCAAAAAACGCCACCCCTGCGCTGTTCCTGACCGCATTGGGCGAAGTGGATGCCCGTGTTGAGGGCTTTGAGGCCGGCGGCGACGACTATCTGCCCAAACCGTTTGCCTTTGCCGAGCTTTCGGCGCGCGTAAACGCGCTGGGCCGGCGACGTGATGGCGCCGAGGCACAGGAGAGCACGCAGACAGTGCTGCGCTATGGCGATCTGAGCCTCGATCTGCTGGCGCGCCGTTGTGAGCGCCAAGGGCAGCCCATCGAACTGATGGCCAAGGAATTCAAGCTGTTGGAGTATTTCATGCGGCGTCCGGGGCGGCTGGTGACCCGGACGATGCTGCTTGAACAGGTCTGGGACATGAGCTTTGACCCCACCACCAGCGTGGTTGAAACGCATATCAGCCGCCTGCGGGCCAAGATCGACAAACCGTTTGACGCACCGCTTTTGCGTACGCGGCGCGGGGAAGGCTATGTCTTTGGCCGGTAGGTTCACCGATCGAGCCCGGTGGCTCCGCCGCTCATCGACGCTGCGGTTGTCGCTGATCCTGTCGACCGTCTTTGTCATTGCCATGGCGGGGGCGATTTTCGCAGCCCTTGTGGTGGGCGAAAACGTGCTGGAACGGCGGGTGGACCGCACGCTCGCGGTGTTGGCTCAGACAGCCAACTTGGAGGACGGCCGCGGCGACAGCTTTTCGCTGATTCTGCGCTCATCCGACGATCTTGGCGACCTGCCGCGCCCCTTCGCCCAAACCGTGCGGCGCGGCGGCGGGACCGTCGACCTGGAACGCGAGTTTCGCCGCGCTGAAAGCTGGCGGGTGCTGGTCACCGAAGACAGCCGTGGTACCCCGGTTTTTGTCGCTGTGCCATTGGATGACAGCGAAGAAACGTTGGAGCTGTTGGCGGGGATCCTGTGGACCACCGTTCTGGTTGTTGCGGGATTGGCCATCGCCATCGGTTTGGGGACAGGGCTTTTGGCGCGACGGCGGCTTGCGCGGATCAACGTTACGCTTGAACGGCTCGCCAAGGGCGATCTGGCGGCGCGCACCGGTCACACCCGGTCGCGCGACGATCTGGACGATATCGCCCGGCAGTTGGACAGGACCGCAGGTGAGCTTGAACGCCTTGTTGCGCAGACCCGGCACCTCAGCGCGAGCCTCGCGCATGATCTACGCACACCGCTGGCCCGGCTGCGTGCCCAGCTCGAAATTCTGCCCGAGGGTGAGGCGCGTGGCGCCGCTCTTGAGGAGGCAGGGCGCCTGTCGGATATTTTTGACACGATCATGCGGGTGGCTCGGATCGAGGCCGGCCAAGGCCAGGACGGGTTCGAACCGGTCGATCTGGGCGCCCTTGCCGAGGAACTGTCTGAGATCTTCGGACCGGTGATCGAAGACGGCGGTGCCGCGCTCACGCTTGAAATATCGAAGACCACAACCGTCACGGCGGATCGCCAAATGCTGGTACAGGCGATGGCGAACCTGATCCAGAATGGGCTTGTGCATGGCGGCGACCAGATCACGCTGTTTGCCAAAGGCCACATAATCGGCGTTGCTGACAATGGTCCGGGTGTGGACCCGGCGCAGTTCGCTGAGATCGTCAAGCCAATGGTCAGGCTGGACGCAGCCCGGACACGCGCGGGAACGGGGCTGGGCTTGGCCCTTGTGCGCGCCGTGGCCGACCGACACGGCGCAGCGCTCGATTTGACAAAGAACACGCCGCAAGGACTGCGCATCAGCCTGAACTTTGCAAAATTGTAAGCTACGGGTCAGGCGCAGGTCAGCCTCAGGTCTCATATCAGTTTCATCGCAACAACAGATGAAACTGGAGATCATCAAGATGAAAGCCTTTCTGAACCAAGCCGCCTCAACCGCCGCCGGGATCGTTCTTTTCGTTGTCGGCTGTGTCATGGCCGGGCTGGGCCTGTCGGTCATGGCGCTGCTGGCGCTCTTTGCGCTGGCGGCCGCCGGGCTGGCGATCCTTGCCGCCCCGTTTGTGAGCCTGGCCGCCAAGGGTGCCGCCTCTGACGCGCCGGCCGCGGCCTGATCGCGGACGGATAAGACAGGAGGTTGACCCATGACGCCCCAGGCCAAACCGCATGGATTCGTGACCAAGAGCATCCACTGGATTTCCGCTGGATTGCTTGGCTACGGCTATCTGAAAGGGCTCGACAGCGTGTCCCAGCTCGCTGACCCCGCGCTGCTGCAATTCGAGATTACCTTCGCGCTGGCGCTTGGGGCGTTGTTCCTTCTGCGCCTTCTGTGGACCAAGCGTGTCGCCGGCACAACGCGGCTCCCCGCTGAGGCTCCGCGCTGGGAGCACATGGCCTCTCGTGCTGTTCATGCCGGGCTCTATGTCGGGGTGTTCGGGATCGTCCTCTCCGGGCTCGGGATCGCATTGGGCTACGTCACCCCGATGCTCGGTGGCCTGTTCCTGACGGCGATGATCGGTCTGCACGAGGTGGCCCTGGCAGTTTTGCCGCTCCTCCTCGTTGCTCACATCGCCGGAGCGTTGTGGCACAAACTGGCCCGTCGGGATGCCGTGCTCGAAAGCATGACCGGACCACTTCCGGTGTGATCAGCCGTTTCGATGAGCGAAGTACAGGAGCCGCCGTATGCGACCGGCGGCTCTTGCGTTATCCCATAAGCACTAGACTTGGTTTCAAACGTAACGGCACCAAAGCGTCTTAGGTTACTGGCCCCCGGCGCCTGAAACTACTGTGCTCCGCACGCCCGGCCATCAATACACCAGGCCGCAGGCTCATAACCAGAAGTCCTCAACGTGCAATTTTTGGGCAGACAACGTCAGTTGGAATACTCCGGGCTCAGTTTTTCGAGCATGCGGATCAGACCTGCCCATTCCGTTTTTCCATCATAATTGTAGTGCTCTGACTTAGCCATTTGATCCTGATACCGGGCGACCTTTTGCGGATCGATCAAGTGCAGCGCGCGCCCCATCGACAGGGTCTTGATCTGCGTCGCGCAGGTTTGCCGCAAAAAATACGCTCGAAAGAGGGCCTCTGCGGCGGTTGTGCCCAGCGCATAATAACCGTGATTTCGGCTGATCAGAATCTGATGTTGTGCCAGAGTTTGCACAAAGTGGTCGCCAAAGGCGTCATCCTCGTCGAACTCATATTCGATATAGCCGGTCAGATTGCCCAAGTAGATCGCCGGTTGATTGAGCGGCATCAGGCCGTCCTCGATCGAGCCGACCGCCATCACCTCTTCTTCGTGGCCATGGACAAAGAACATCGTCTCGGGGCGCGCGCCAAAGATCCACTTGCACAGGTTCTGCACCCCGTCGTTCAGCCAGGGCCCGTCCGGGTCAACCGGCAGGCCATCTGGGCCGATCTTGATCATGGCCGACGCGGTCGCCTCCTCCCAGAACATGCCATAGGGATGCACGAGGTAGTGATCCGGCTGATCCGGCACCCGCGCTGCAACGGCGCCATTGGCCAGATCGGACATGCCATAGTGCGCCAGAATGCGGAACGTTGCGGCCAGATCGACACGCGCGGTCCATTCCGCCTGGCTACAGGAAATCCGATCTGCATGTGTCGCGATGTTCATGGGGTGTCCTCCTTGCTGAGCTTGCGTTCCAAGGCGCGGATCGCGGAATAGAGATCGTCGCGATCTGCGTAAATCCCTTCGATAAAACGCGTGCCGCCGGCGGCGTCATAGCCGTTGCGCCCATGCAGCGCGCGGCGGTTGTCAAAGGCCACCAGATCACCTGGGCGATAGGCGAATTTCATTTGATAGACCGGGTCCTGCGCCCGCGCTGCAAAGGCGCGATAGCTGCGATAGGCGCGGTCTTGGTCCGCGAGCGATGCAATCAAAGGCGCGCGCAGCCAGGTGTTGTACCGGATGCCCGTGATGGTGCCTTGCGCGTCCAACTCGATCACCGGGCCGCTGGCCTTGTAGCTCGTGGTCTTGGCACGGTTGTTGTAGGTCCAGTTGATCTCACACAGCGCCGCAAAGTGTTTAGGCTCTTCAACCCGCAGATCTTCGGCAATCCGGTAGGCGTCGGCGTAAATCCCCTCGCCGCCGCTGGTCGAATTGTCCCGGCAGAACAGGAATTGCAGACCATGCGGGCATTCGCGCGTGGGCATATCGATATGCTGCATCAACGCGTCCGAGGTAAAGGCGTTGCTGTCCGGGTCGTCCTTGATTTCCAGCGTGTACATCCGGCCGAAATTCGACTCTCGCACCGGGCCGATCTGTTCGACAATTTGCATCAGCAATCCGTCTTGGTTGGGCAGAGCTTCGAGCCGCGCCACCCCATAGTCACGCAAGGCGTGCAGCCAGGCAAGGAATGTCGCCGGGTCCTGCAAAGCCTGCGGGCCATTGAATGTTGGCGGTTCTGGTTGCTGAGCTGCCGTCCACAGCACCGCGGTCTCCAGTCTCGGCTTCTTCCCAAACCACGCATTCCCGTGCAGCCAACCAGGGTGAAACCGGCTCGATTTACGTCCATGAGACCAATCTACGCGTACCGTTCCGTGCGGCTCGATCTCAGCACCCTGAACCTCAAGACCGTCCGGCAAGTCGAGGGGCGAAAGCGTAGTCTCCCGTGACAGTGGATGCAGCGTCTCAGGAGACGGATCATTTTCGGCGAGAAAGAAGGGGTGGTGACGGCTGACCGTGCCATCAGACCACTCAACCAGCAGCACCCCACATTCGGAGCGCGCAGAGTTCGGCATCGTTGCCAGCGGCCACGTCTCAAAATCCGGTGTGAGTGGATGCTTTTCTGCATCTTCCATCTCGGCGCCTCCTGTATCGGGCACAGAATTTACCGGTATACTTCCGAAGACGATTGACATTAATTTACGCATACCTTGCGCTGAATGACGGTCCTGCCGTGGTAAAAATCGCTATACACATTGCCGACGGCTTCCCTATCCTATCACTGACTTTGATTTCTGAACCGCTGCGCGTCGCAAACCGAGAACTTGGCCGACGGATGTTTTCTTGGACGGCCCTGTCTGACTCGGGTGGAGTCCGCTATTCATCAAGCGGCATTCCCTTGGAAACGGAACCTTTGAGTGAGGGTGGTTTCGACGCGGCGATCCTGCTTGCCTCCTACAAACCTGATATCGCTTCTACTGCCCAAACGCTGTCGTGGCTACGTCGACTGGATCGAAGCGGTTGTTTACTTGGCTGTGTCGACACCGGCGCTTTGGTTTTCGCCAGAGCAGGGCTACTCAGACGCCGACCGGCTTCCACCCATCCCGAAGCGGTTGCAGGCTTTCACAGACAGTTTCCGGACAGCCTTTTTGTGGACCGCATGTATGATTTTTCGCCGCCTCGATTCTCAAGCGCTGGCGGCGTCGCCACTCTGGACATGACATTGGCATTGATCGGTCACTTCACCAACCCGCGTCTCGTCGGGCGGGTCGCCGAAATACTTACTTATAATCCGCTATCACCAGAATGGATGCCAAGATCCATTCCGCATAGTGTTCCGGAAGCGGTGCGCGAAGCGATTTCCATTATGCAAGCTAACTTGGCTTCCGGGAAGTCCATCGCCGATATCTCAAAGTCGGTTGACACCCCAATCTGGAAGTTGAACCGACAATTCAAAAAACATCTTCACTGCGCTCCAACCACGTATTTCGTACGACTGAAACTGGCAAAAGCGCGAGAAATGCTTCGGAACACAACTTTGCCGGTCGGCGACATTGCAGCAGAGTGCGGATACGAAAATGCAGATGCCTTCAGCCGCGCTTACAGGCAATTGTACGGTCAGGCTCCAAGTCGAGATCGCAACCTGCAATAGCAAAAGATCGTCGAAACACTAACCTTCTGTTCTTTTCGGTAGTGCCAAAAGTCACGCATACGCCACGGTTTCGGCAACCTATTTAACGCGCGTGTGCACGCCATCTCTCGCCGCGATATTCGCGAAAATTCAAGCTATCAACCTTTTGCATACCGATGTGTGCCTAGTGTTTGCGGGCCTATCAACCGAACGAACGTGGACCCAACGCAAATGAAACACTATCTGTCAGCCGCTTTTTTGTGCGTCGCTTCGGCCGCCTTTGCCGTCGATGCGCCTGTTTCCATCAGTGGATCGACCACCGTGGCAAGTGCGATCATGGACCCGCACCGCGCCGCGATCGAGGAAGGCTCAGGCCTGTCGCTTGACGTGATTGCCAACGGCTCAAGCCGTGGGATCAACGACCTCGTCGAGGGACGGTCCGAGCTTGCCATGATCTCGGCACCGCTCGATGTGACCATCGCCAAGATCGAAAAGAAGAACCCCGGCAGCGTGGCCGATGCGGGCCTGATGGCCCATCAGGTGGGCGAAACCCTGGTGGCCTTCGTTGTGCATCCGTCAAACCCGGTGAAGTCCTTGTCGCTGGCCCAGATCGGTGCCGTGCTGGCAGGTGAAATCACCACTTGGGCAGAGCTTGGTGGTCCGAACATGCCGATCATCGTCGTGGCGGAAACCTCGGGCGGCGGTGTGCGTAGCTTGGTGGAATCGGAACTGCTGGACGGGGAAAGCATCGCCGCGGATCTGCGCGAATTTCCCAACGCCACGCAGGTGCCGACGGTTGTGTCGCAGCTGCCCCCGGGTCTTGGGATCGCGGCCAAGAGCGCGGCAGCCGCGGCGAATGTGGTGGGGATCGAGACCGAAAGCCCTGTATCGCAGCCGCTGATCCTGGTCACGCTGGGCGAGCCTTCGCCCGAAGCGCAGCGGGTGATCGATGCGGCCCGCGCCGCCGCGCAGTAATCGGGCAAAAGCGAACAGTTTCAACCAAGGAGCGCAGCCATGACACCAGTGAGCAAGGCCATAACACGGTCGATCCATGGGAAACTGTTCGCGCTTCCCCTTGTGGCGGCCATCGGGATCGCGGTGTGCGTCATCGCCAGCTATGTCGGCACCGGCATGCTGACCAAGATGGCGACCGAGGCGATCGAAGAACAAAAGGCGCTGCAGGAAAGCATCACCGAGTTTCGGATCGGCGCGACGACCCTTGCCGGGTTTGTGCGCGCCGCTCCATCGGAGTTTGACGCGGACGCGCTGGTGGCGGACAAGGAACAAGCTTTGCAGGTGCTTGCCGAGATCAGATCAACGTACGAAAGCGCCGATCTTGCGACCGGCGCGGATGACGCGATTGCAGTGCTTGATGCGCTCAACACCGCGACAATTGGGGTCTTTGACCTCTCCGCACGGTTTGCACAGGCACAGGCGATTGAGCTTCTGGCATCGGATTTCGAACCGGCCCTCGACGGGCTGACCGCGCTGACCGAAAACAAGGTCGCCGCGGCAGAGGCGGAATTGGCCGCGCTGATGCAGTCTTTGGCCGCGACCCGCAGCTACGTGACGCTGCTGTCTGCGGTTGTAGCGGTCTTGAGCCTGGCGGCCTGTGTTGGTCTCAGCGTGCTGATCGCCGCGCGGCTGTCGAAACGGATCGGCAATCTGAAAAACCGGATCGAACGGATTGCGGGCGGCGATGCCTCCAGCCCGGATACGATCGACAAAGGCAGTGATGAACTGCGCGCCATGTCGGACGCTCTCGAGGTCTTTCGCGAGACGCTGCACGACAAACAGCGGTTGGAAGAGGCGCAGGCAGAGCAAGCCGCAGATCAGGCGCATGTGGTCGGGGTGCTGGCATCGGCGCTGGAAAAGCTGTCCGAAGGCAAACTGCGCGCGATTGATAACACGCGGTTCAATGGCGATTATGAAAATCTGCGCGCCGACTACAACGCCGCCATCCAGTCTGTCCGCGAGTCGATCGACAAGATCTCGGAGAGCGGCAAGATCTTCACCGACACCACTTTCCAGCTCAACCAGACGGCATCGGAACTGGCCCAGCGGACAGCGGATACTGCCCGCGACCTAGAAAGCACGGCCGCCGCGGTGAGTGAACTGACCCAATCCATTCATGGATCCAAGGAGACTTCGCAAGAGGCGATGAACGTTGCCGAAGGGGCCTCACGCAAGGCCGAGAGCGGGCGCGAAACCGTGGATGCGATGATCCATGCGATGGAGCAGATCGGCGTGGCCTCAGACAAGATCGGCTCAGTCACCGATCTGATCGATAACATCGCCTTCCAGACAGG
>JASJCC010000161.1 GCA_030066175.1 Paracoccaceae bacterium
GACCGCGCGCTGAAGGTCAAGAAAGAGATCGCCAAGGCGCAGGCCGACGCCTGATCCTTTGCGCCTAAAGGATGTGGACAGCCCCGCCCGGCAAGACCCGGCGGGGCTGTTTCCTTTTGTCGCTTTGAATTGCGGGACTGCGCCGTTACATCTGGCAACATGAATGTGATCGCCGCCTTTTCGCGCTTTTGCCTGATTGCGACGCTGGTTGTGACCAGCGGCGCGATGGCGGCGGCGCGTGGGCAGGCGGGGCCGGTGGGCAGTATCGAGATTTGCCACGGCGCGACCGTCACGATTGTCTATATCGATGCCGAGGGCCAGCCGGTTGAGCAGCTGCATCTCTGCCCGGATTACGCGCTGACGCATTTCGGCAGCGACGGGCCGGGGCACCTGGAGGTGCTGGCGCCGCAAGGGCCGGCTGTGCCGGTTGGCGGGACACACACGGCATCCATGGCAAGTGGCCAAACCCATTTGCCACCTTCGGCACGGGGACCACCGGAACGGGTCTGACGACTCTTTTCCGAAATCCCTACAGCCAAAGGACAGCTGATATGATCCGTTCTCTGACTCTTGCCGCGCTGGCGGCGACGCTTGCCATGCCTGCCCTCGCAGGTGATATCAAAATCAACGATCCCTACGCCCGCAGCGCCATGCCGGGTGCCAAAAGCGGGGCCGCCTTTATGACCATCGAAAACACCGGTGAGGCCGATGACCGCCTCATCGCCGCCCGGTCCGACATCGCTGCGCGGGTCGAGCTGCACACCCACAAGGACATGGGCGAAGGCGTAATGCGGATGATGGAGGTCGAAGAGGGCTTTGTCATTCCCGCCGGTGGTGCCCATGCGCTGATGCGCGGGGGTGACCACGTGATGTTCATGGGCCTGACACAGTCACTGGTTCAGGGGGAAGGCGTTTCCGTCACACTGGTGTTTGAGACCGCCGGTGAGATGGAGATCGAGATCCCCGTCGATCTCGAACGCAAGCCGCGGCACGGGATGAGACACGGGCAGGGCCACGGCATGGGCGGCGGCAACGCTGCCAAGACCAACTGAGCCTTAGCCCAAAAGCCCGGCCACCCAGTCGGGCACGACCTGGCTGGCCGTGCCAAAGCGCCGCTGCGCAAAGGCGCGCGAGATATCGGTGGGCTCGAGGTTGAGCTCCACCGTCTCGGCGCCGGCCAGCCGCGCCTCTTGCACAAAGCCGGCGGCGGGGTAGACCTGCCCCGACGTGCCGATCGACGCAAAGAGCATACAACTGGCGAGGTGGGTGGCGATCTCCTCCATGTGATAGGGCATCTCACCGAACCAGACGACATCGGGCCGTGTCGCCCGCGCGCCGCAAGCCGGGCAGGGGTCGTCGGGCGCCATGGTCATCGGGGCCTCCCACCGGTGGTCACACGCGTTGCACAAAGCACCGGTCAGACGTCCATGCATGTGTAGCGCCACGCCGCCCGCGGCCTCGTGCAGCCCGTCGACATTCTGGGTGACAATCACAACCTCGCCCGACCAGCGCGCCTGCAACTCAGCCAGCGCCACATGCGCCTCGTTCGGGCTGGCCTCTGCCGCCTGCGCCCGGCGCGCGTTGTAGAAATCGTGCACCAGCTGCGGGTTGCGGGCAAAACCTTCGGGCGTGGCGACATCCTCGATCCGGTGCTGCGCCCACAACCCGCCTTCGTCCCGGAACGTGCCCAGCCCGCTTTCCGCCGACAGCCCGGCGCCGGTCAAAACGATGATTTTGTCGGTCATGCCCTGAACGCTTTTCCTTGTTTGCGCGGCCGCAGGCGCCTATGCCCTGAGGCCATGTCTACACGTATCCTCTTTGTCTGCCTCGGCAACATTTGCCGATCCCCCACCGCCGAGGCGGTCACGCGCAGTATGGCAGCGGCGCGTGACGTGCATGTGACGCTCGACAGCGCAGGGACGGGCGATTGGCATGTCGGCAAGCCGCCTTATGGCCCGATGCAAGAGGCGGCCTTGGCGCGTGGCTATGATCTGTCCACGCTCCGGGCGCGGCAGGTGTCTGTCGCGGATTTCGAGGCGTTCGATCTGATCATCGCGATGGATGGGCAGAATGTGCAGGATCTCAGACGCTTGCAGCATGGCCAGGGCGGCGCGGCCTCGCGCCTTTTCACCGATTTCGCCCCGCAGACAGGCGCCGATCATGTGCCCGACCCGTATTTCACCCGCGATTTCGAAGGCGCGCTGGATTTGATCGAAGAGGCCGCGCAGGGGCTGCTGGATCAACTCTCCTAGCACTCATTCAGCCTTTGGCCGGGTCATCCGGGCCATCAGGTTGGTCTTCCACACAAACTGATGCACCAGCGCGGCGGCGATGTGCAGCGCGATTAGGACAAAGAGGATCCCGCGCATCACCTCATGCGCGTCCGCCGCTGCCTCATTGCTGCGAAACCACGCCACGGCGCCCGAGATCGGCAGCGCCACCAGCAGGGCATAGAACGCCCAATGCGCCAGGTTTCCAAGCGTTTGAAAGACCTTGGGTTCACCCTCTGGGGGCGGCGGCGTGCCTTGCGACACCCGCAATTGCAGCCGCACCAGCATCAACGCAAAGACCATGAATCCGCAAAAGATGTGCAGCCCGACCAGCGGTGACAAAATCGGCGTGCCGCCCGTCTCGACCACCTCAAACGCATCGACAATTGGCTCATGCACGGCAAACTGGATCGCCACCAGCCCGACAATGCCCCAATGCAACCCGATCTGCGCCTTGCTGTAACCGTCTGACATCGCCTTGCCTTTTGTACGTTTTCGGGGTCTGGAATCGCGGACTTGAACCAATGACCCGGCTTGGATTAAGTTTCGCGGATATTTTTGACGTCATCAGATTGGACATAAAAGCAATGAGATATGCAATGCTTTCGCTGGCCTGTGTCGCTCTGTCGGGCTGCGTCTTTGTGCCGGCTGCGGACCGATTGAACCTGGTCGAGGCGATGGAGGTCACGTGTCAAACCCAGCCCGAGGGCTGCAGTTTTGATCAGTCGCCACTGCAGATGCTGAACGAACCGGTGACGCTGCCGCGCCGGCCGCTGACGTTCTTTCCCACCGCCGAACGGCTGACCTTTCGCGATCCGCGTGGTGTGACTTGGGTGGCGCCGCGCCGCACACTGACCGATGGTGCCTCTATCCCTCTGATCTTTGTGCCGATTATCGGCAAGCCGACGGCCCCGGAATATGTCAACGCCGCGGCCGTGCACGACGCCTATTGCGGTGTCGGCAACGAACAGGGGGAGCGGTTCCACCAGGCGGAATGGGAAGACGTGCACCGGATGTTCTTTGACGCGCTGATCACCGGCGGCACACCGCCCGTCCGCGCCAAGCTGATGTTTGCCGCGGTCTGGCTGGGCGGCCCGCGGTGGGAGACGTATCAACAACTCGATCACGTGCCTGTAGGACGGCTAAAGCAGGCCATGCGCCGCGCGCAAAACTTTATCTCGCGCGAAGATCCCAGCTTGCAGCGGCTGCTTAACTTTCTGAAACAGCAAGAGAAAGCTGTTCTGCAAGACTTCCCGCGCGGTGGCGAAAACGCAGTGATGCGCGAAGAATCCTCGTCGTCCGAGTCAATGGAACCGTACGATGGGCCGATTGATTTGGGCTACCCCACCGTGCTCGAAGATGGAACTGTCGGGTATCCAAGCATCGGCCCGTTCGATCCCGGCGATCCGGATGTCGGTGGTGGTGCCACGAGCCCAAGTGTTCCTGCGGTTGGGGGCGGTGATCAGGTCTGAGGGCGCGGCGTTTGCCCGCGTTTTGTGCAGATTGTGCGGTATGATCGACTCGGGTTCGCCTAAATCTGGATCGCCCTACAACATCTTGTTGCTTTGCGGGGGGCAGCCATGTATGGGTCGTGGCACAGGTGCTAAAGACGCGGTAGCAAAACCCTGACAGCGGGGTCCGGCTGATATCAGGCGGGCCCCGTTTCTATTCTTCGTAAGTTTCTGATATCCCAAAAGGAAACGGCGCCAGGTGCTCAGACGCGGTCCGTGCTAACCCTGACGCCATCCTGATCCAACGAACTCTTGCGAGCCCCCCAGGTCATTAAGCCTTGACCCTCCGGGCCTTGGCCGCCCCACCGGTCACCCGGCAAGACCCGCTCAGACATTCACCACCTGTTCCCTCAAGCCTCGAATGAGCCCTTTGTTCCCAGGCACTTATCCCTTTTTCTCAACGGGTTCAGATCGTTGCCTCACTGTTCCGTGTCGAGCGTCCGGGGCGCCCTTGCGTTCCGCTCCGGTCCGAAGACCCTTGCGATGTATTGACGGTCACAAATCTTTCACTTTCGGGCAATGAAAAAATCGCGCCTAGTCAACATTTCTTGGGGATAACCCTCTGACTCTGAACGGGAAAACCCGGTGGATAAGTTGTGAATCGTGTGGAATTTCCCTGCCACGGGAACGGCTTGCCGCGGGTGCAAAAGCGCCGGCGAGAGGGTGATGATGAACACCCCGCGCGGTGGCTTAAAGGGGCGGTGTTAACCCGCTGGCAAGGTGCAATCCGTCCCGAATCGCCCGAGTTCAGGACGGATTGCCAGCCGATTCCCAGGCCCCGTGGGGCCCCGGATCAAGCAATCCGTCCGATTCGACCCGATTTCGGTACGGATTGATGCAGCTTAGATGGAGAAAGGCCCATGCCTTCGGAAATGAAATGCGTCGCGCTCACAAGCTTTCGTGAGCAGACGGCACAATATGTGAATTGGGTGAAGCACTGGGGCGGGCACCTGTGGCTGACCCGGCACGGCAGGCCGATCGTCGGCGTGGTGCCGTTTCATGAGATGGAAGTGCTGGAGCGTGTGCTCGACCGCAACGACTGGGAACAGAAGGAGCGGATGGAAGAGGAATACCGCAAGTTCCGCGCCGCCAAGACGATCCAGGCGCGCGCCGAACGCGCCCGGCTTGAGGCCGGGCTGGGCCTGCACGGCCCGGTGCATACCGAACACATCCAGCGTAACATCGCCCAAGGCTATGACCCGCTGCGCTACAACCCCTCGCCGCTGGGCGGGCGCGTGGACCGGTTGGAGCTGGATGACGAGTGAGACGGGTGGCCGAAGGCGGCGGCGTCAGGCAAGCTTCTTGGCGACCATCCACGACACCGGGAAGGCGGCGACAAAGCCGACGCCGGCCGAGACAAGGATCGGGATCAGCGTGTCATAGCCCATGGTCAAGGCCGCAATCACCGCCGAGCCGGCGAGGGTGGAGCCGAGGAAGATGTGGATGATGAGCATAAGGGGGAGCATGGATGCCTCCTGTCGTCTGGTTTGCGCAGACATTAGAGAGTTGGAATGTGTTTGGCTTTGATCTGCAGCAAGTGCGGCGGGTTGAGCACTGCCCTGGCGCGGAATCAAGCCGGAGGCGCCGCGCCATCCCTTGCCCGACAGGCGATTTGGCGCAGCCAAATCTGCCGAGAGGGGCCAGACCGCCCGCACGGGCTGGCGATTGGGGGACGTGTGCGCGGATCTCCGAGGTCTTTCGGACTTGGCAGGGATAAAGCGCTGCTGATCACACCGAGGATCGCCATCCCGCGGTCTGGCGATGGCGCGGATAGGTGTCGAGGTCGAAAGACAACTAAGTTGTCGATCGTTCGGTGCGTTCAATGAGGCGGTACAAGCAAAGCTTGCTGGACCGGAGTTTCCAGACTAAATGAAGAACATGGCACGAGTTCAGCGTTTGATAGAAGCATTTACTGACGAGCAGGCTGCTCGGCTCGCACACATATCTATTGGTCAAATTCGGTACTGGGACCAAACCAACTTTTTCGAGCCTTCAATTGCGTTCGAGAATCGCCGTGTTGCGTTCAGCCGGATTTATTCCTTTGACGACGTTGTTGCACTGCGAGTTCTAGGCGAACTTCGAAATGAGCACGACGTACCCCTCCAACACCTTCGTCGTGTAAGGGACCGATTCAAGCTGAAGCAATCGGTGTGGAAAGATGAGGAGATCTTCGTACACAAAAAGCGCGTGTACTTTAAAAACGAACGGGGTAATTTCGTTCACTCCGAAACTGACGAAGAAACTCTTCCAAACATCCCACTTCCACGCGTAATCGCACAGGTTCATGACGAGGCAATTCAACTTGGTATAAGGCCTAGTGAGGTGATCGGAAAAAAAGCGAAAGCTAAGTCAGTTGCAAGATCTGCGGAAGTTTTTGAAGGAACTCGAATTCCGATAGATATGGTGAAAGAGTATTTTGATGAAGGCCTGGACATCGACGATATTCTTTCCGACTATCCAACGCTAACTGAAAAAGACATCAAGGCAGCAATTCGCTGGTTGGGTATTAGGGCTGCCTGAAAGAATGAATTTCTACCTTGACGAAAACGTGGCTGCATCGGTTCAGGATGTTCTTGAGAATCGTGGTCACACGGTATGTTGGACGCGTGACGTTCTCGCTCAGGGTGTGGCCGATGACGTTGTCGCTGCAGTTGCCGAGGACGCGCGCGCAACTTTGATTAGTCATGACAAAGACTTCAAGAAGATTGCACCTCGAATTCCAGACGGTCAGAGGGCACGCTTTCGCCGCCTCAGTATGGTACGATTGATGTGTAAGAAACCCCGCGCAGCGCAACGCCTGGCCACTGTGATTCCTTATATCGAATTCGATTATTCGCAGAGAGAAATCTTGGCTGATCAGCGAACGATTATTGAAGTGAAAACCGACTTGGTTGCAATCTGGCGCTAGCCGTCCATTTTGAGGGCGGATATAAATGCCTCTTGCGGAATATCCACCCGACCGAACTGGCGCATCTTCTTCTTCCCGGCCTTCTGCTTTTCCAGCAATTTCTTCTTCCGCGTCGCGTCGCCGCCGTAGCATTTGGCGGTTACGTCTTTGCGCAGGGCCGAGAGGGTCTCACGGGCGATGACTTTGCCTCCGATCGCGGCCTGGATCGGGATTTTGAACATGTGGCGGGGGATGAGGTCTTTGAGTTTTTCACACATGGCGCGGCCGCGCATTTCGGCTCGGTCGCGGTGGACCATGGTGGAGAGCGCGTCGACCGGTTCGTCGTTCACCAGGATCTGCATCTTGACGAGGCTGTCCTCGCGGTAGCCCTCCATCTGGTAGTCGAAACTCGCATAGCCCTTGGTGACCGATTTCAGGCGGTCGTAGAAGTCGAAGACAACCTCGTTCAGCGGCAGGTCATAGACGACCATTGCGCGGGTACCGGCATAGGTGAGGTCAAGCTGGATGCCGCGGCGGTCCTGGCAGAGTTTGAGCACGTCGCCGAGGAAGTCGTCGGGGACGAGGATGGTGGCCTTGATGCGCGGTTCCTCGATGTGGTCGATCTTGGAGGGGTCGGGCATGTCGGCGGGGTTGTGCAGCTCGATCATCGCGCCGTCTTTCATGAAGACGTGGTAGATGACGGAAGGCGCGGTGGTGATGAGGTCGATGTTGTATTCGCGTTCGATGCGGTCGCGGACGACCTCGAGGTGGAGCAGGCCGAGAAAGCCGCAGCGGAAGCCGAAGCCGAGGGCGGCGGAGGTTTCCATTTCGAAGGAGAACGAGGCGTCGTTGAGGGCGAGTTTCTCGATCGCGTCGCGCAGGTCTTCGAATTCCGAGCTGTCGACCGGGAAGAGGCCGCAGAAGACGACGGGTTGCGAGGGTTTGAAGCCGGGCAGGGGCGTTTCGGCGCCCTTTTTCTCATGCGTGATGGTGTCGCCGACGCGGGTGTCGCGGACCTGTTTGATCGAGGCGGTGAGGAAGCCGATTTCGCCGGGGCCGAGTTCGTCCTTGGCCTCCATCGCCGGGCGGAAGACGCCGAGGCGGTCGACGCCGTATTTGGCGCCGGTCTGCATCATCTTGATCTGGTCGCCCTTCTTCAGCGTGCCGTCCATGATGCGGATGAGGACAACGACGCCGAGATAGGGGTCGTACCAGGAGTCTACCAGCATGGCCTTCAGCGGCGCGTCGGGGTCGCCCTCATGCGGGGGCGGCAGGCGGTTGACGATCGCCTCCAAAACGTCGGGGATGCCGAGACCGGTCTTGGCCGATATCAGGCAGGCGTCGGAGGCGTCGATGCCAATCACGTCCTCGATCTGTTCAGCCACGCGCTCGGGCTCGGCCGCGGGCAGATCAACCTTGTTGAGGACCGGGACAATCTCGTGATCGGCCTCGATGGCGGTGTAGACATTGGCCAGCGTCTGCGCCTCGACGCCCTGCGAGGCATCGACCACCAAGAGCGAGCCCTCGACCGCGCGCATCGAGCGGCTGACCTCGTAGGCGAAATCCACATGCCCGGGGGTGTCGATCAGGTTGAGCACATAGTGTTCGCCATCCTGCGCGGTGTAGTCGATGCGGACGGTGTTGGCCTTGATGGTGATGCCGCGTTCCCGCTCGATATCCATCGCGTCCAAAAGCTGATCCTTCATGTCCCGGTCCGAGACCGTGTTGGTGGACTGGATCAGCCGGTCGGCCAGGGTGGATTTCCCGTGGTCGATATGGGCGACGATCGAGAAATTGCGGATGTGCGAAAGGGGTGTGCTCATGGGTTGGGATATGCGGCGGAAACGGGGGTTGGTCAAGGTGTGACAGTGGGTTGGACGCAAAGGCAGAAGCACCCGCCCCGGACTTGATCCGGGAGCCTGCCCCGGACTTGATCCGGGGCCTCCTGCCGGTTGCTTGTCGCGAGGTCCCGGGTCAAGCCCGGGACGGGGAGAGCAAATTGGCGTATTGGCCGCATAGTTGCCGAACCGCGCCGCGTCTGAAAGGCCGTCTCACCCGGCGGCACGCCGGGCCGCGCCGACCCGTCCCCATGGGGCGGCGCGATTGCGCCACAGCGCGGAATCAAGGCGCGGAGCGCCGCCGCGCATTGCCGGGCCGCCCCCGAGGCACGGCGATTGGGTTACCGCAAGCGCTTCGATCGGTACTAGCGCGCCAGTAACCACGATAAACCGCTGCAGACCAACCGGAGGACCGCCGCACCGCGGCCCGTCGATGCGCGGCTCTGCGCGTAAACTAACCGTTGCGCTGGGGACGCTCTGCCGCCTAACCTGACGCGACACAGCGGCAGGAGATGTGGTGGAATTCGAAAACCCCATAGCGTTCGAAGACTGGCTGAAAACCCAAAGCCAGGAGGTCTGCGTGGCCATCGCCACGCGGGCGGCGCTACGGGTGTGGCCGTATGTGATCGGACAGCGGTTCTGGCGTGACGATGACAAGGCACGCGTTGCGCAGGAAAGACTTGCGCTCTTGACAGGATGGGCGATGATGACATCGGGGGTTG
>JASJCC010000166.1 GCA_030066175.1 Paracoccaceae bacterium
GGGCGGCGGATCGGGGAGCCGATCTGTTTGACGACGATGGTTTTAGCCATGATCAGGCCTCCTCAGCGACTTGGGCGCTTTCCTGCGGCGCGTCTTCGCGCTTGGGCAGGATGTCGGCGACCTTCTTGCCGCGACGCTGCGCGACGGAGCGCGGCGAGGCTTCTTTCTTGAGGCCGTCGATGGTGGCGCGGATCATGTTGTAGGGGTTCTGCGAGCCGATCGACTTGGCGACCACGTCCTGCACACCCAGCATCTCAAAGACGGCGCGCATCGGACCACCGGCGATGATCCCGGTCCCGGTCGGGGCGGTGCGCATCACGACCTTGCCCGCACCGTGGCGGCCTTCAATGTCGTGGTGCAGCGTGCGGCCTTCGCGGAGCGGCACACGGATCATGTTGCGCTTGGCCTGCTCGGTCGCCTTGCGGATCGCCTCGGGCACTTCTTTCGCCTTACCCTTGCCGAAACCAACGCGGCCTTTCTGATCACCGACGACAACCAGCGCGGCAAAGCCAAAGCGCTTACCACCCTTCACGGTTTTCGACACACGGTTGATCGCGACCAAGCGGTCGGCAAATTCCGGTGCCTCGTCGCGGTCGCGACGGCCCCGGCCTCTTTGTTCACGTTCTGCCATTTGCGGCATTCCTTTTCATTCAGGTGGCGCTTGGCGCCGATTGTCCAATCCAAGTGCCCCGGTTTGGCCCAGGGCCCGGATCATCGAAGATGCGTTGCCGCACCTTTCGCTTGTTCTTTCGCCGCAGGGTGCGCGCACGCACCGCCGCGATCAGATCTTCAGGCCAGCTTCGCGGGCCGCGTCGGCCAGCGCCTTGACCTTGCCGTGGTACAAAAACCCACCGCGGTCGAAATAGGCCTCTTCCACGCCGGCCTTCTTGGCCCGCTCGGCAATGGCCGCGCCCACCTTGGCGGCGGTTTCAACGGTGTTCTGACCCGACAGATCCTTTTCCATCGACGAAGCCGCGGCGAGCGTCACGCCTTTGACATCGTCGATCAGCTGAACACTGATGTTCTTGTTGCTGCGGTGCACGCTAAGGCGCGGACGCCCAGCATTGACCTTGCGCAGCTTGTTCCGAACGCGCAGACGGCGCTTTTGGAACATGACTTGATTGCTTTTTGCCATGGTTTCGCTCCGTCCTTACTTCTTCTTGCCTTCCTTCTGGAAGATGTATTCGCCCTTGTAGCGAATGCCCTTGCCCTTGTAGGGCTCGGGGCGACGCCAGTCGCGAATATTGGCGGCCACCTGGCCGACCTGCTGGATATCGTGGCCTTCCACGATGATCTCGGTCGGTTTCGGAACGGTCACCGTCACTCCCTGAGGAACGTCAAAGTTCACGTCGTGCGACAGGCCCAGGTTCAGTTTGAGCACGTTGCCCTGCATCTGCGCGCGGTAACCCACGCCCTGGATCTCCAGCTCTTTCTTGAAGGTCTGCTGCACACCGTGGACCAGGTTGGCCACGATGGTGCGGGACATCCCCCACTGCTGGCGCGCACGCTTGGACTTGCCACGCGGCGTCACCACCACCTGGTTGTCTTCGACGGCGATGGTCACATCGTCGGTTGCGGTGAAGCTCTGGGTGCCTTTCGGCCCCTTCACTTCAACGGTCTGGCCGGACACGGATGCACTGACACCCGAGGGCAGCTCGACCGGTTTTTTGCCAATACGAGACATTGCCTGCTCCTTAGAAGACCGTGCAAATCACTTCGCCGCCAACATTGTTGGAGCGTGCGTTTGCATCCGACATCACACCTTTCGGTGTGCTGACAATCGACACACCCAGGCCCTGGCGGACCTGCGGGATGTCACTGACGCCCATGTAGACGCGGCGGCCGGGCTTGGAGACCCGCTTGAGCTCGCGAATGACGGGGGTGCCATCGTAATACTTGAGGCTGATTTCCAGCGCCGGGTGGCCATCGGACCCGGTCGCCTTTTCGTAGCCACGGATATAACCTTCGTCCGCCAGCACATCCAGCACCCAGCCGCGCAGCTTGGAGGCCGGCGTCATGACGGTGGATTTGCCGCGCATTTGCGCGTTGCGGATGCGGGTGAGCATATCGCCGATAGGATCGTTCATCTCATAACCCTCCTTACCAGCTCGACTTGACCATACCGGGCAGCTGGCCGGTCGAGCCCAGTTCGCGCAGGGCGATCCGGCTGATCTTGAGCTTGCGGTAATAGGCGTGCGGACGACCCGTCAGCTGGCAACGGTTGTGCAACCGGGTCGGCGAGGAGTTGCGCGGCAGTTTGGCCAGCTTGAGCCGGGCCTTGAAACGCTCTTCCATCGGTTTGCTTTCGTCGTTCGCGATCTCTTTAAGCTCGGCACGCTTGGCGGCGTATTTCTCCACCAGGCGCTGACGCTTCTTCTCGCGTGCGATCATGGATTTCTTTGCCATGTTCTCAGGTCCCCTTACGCGTTGAACGGCATGTTGAAATGCTTCAACAGCGCTTTGGCTTCCGCGTCGGTGTTCGCGGTGGTGGTGATGATGATGTCCATGCCCCAGTGCTCATCGACCTTGTCGAAGTCAATCTCTGGGAAGACGATGTGTTCTTTCAGGCCCATGGCAAAGTTGCCGCGGCCATCAAAGCTCGGCTTCACACCGCGGAAGTCGCGGACCCGCGGCATCGCGATGGTGATCAGACGATCAAGGAATTCGTACATGCGCTTGTCGCGCAGTGTCACCTTGGCGCCCAAAGGCATCTCTTCACGCACCCGGAAGCCGGCGATCGACTTCTTGGCCTTGGTGATGACGGCGTGCTGGCCGGCAATCAGAGTCAGGTCGTTCTGTGCCGACTTGGCCTTTTTGCTGTCCTTCACGGCCTCGGCACCGCAGCCGATGTTCAGCACGATCTTGTCGAGACGCGGGATCATCATGTCGTTGGAGTAACCAAACTCCTCCTTCATGGCCGCGCGGATCGTGTCGGCGTAAAGCGTCTTGAGACGCGGGGTGTAGTTTGCGGCATCAAGCATCGATCACGTCCCCCGTGGTCTTGGCGTAACGGACCTTCTTGTCGCCTTCCATGCGAAAGCCGACGCGGGTCGGTTTGCCATTGGCATCAACGATGGCGAGGTTCGACAGGTCCATCGGCATCGCCTGGGGCAGACGGCCACCCTGGCTGTTCTGGGTCTGACGCTGATGGCGGATCGCCATGTTCAGACCATCAACCACGGCCTTGCCTTCGGACGGCATGACGCGGGTGATTTCACCGGTCTTGCCCTTGTCCTTGCCGGCCAGGACGACGACCTTGTCACCTTTGCGGAGTTTGGCAGCCATCACAGCACCTCCGGAGCAAGCGAGATGATCTTCATGAAGTTCTTCGAGCGCAGCTCACGCACGACCGGCCCGAAGATACGGGTGCCAACCGGCTCCCCCGCGTTGTTCAGGATGACGGCAGCGTTGCGGTCAAAGCGGATAGAGGTGCCGTCTTCGCGGCGGACTTCCTTGGCGGTGCGCACGACGACGGCCTTGCGGACGTCACCTTTCTTCACGCGACCACGCGGAATGGCCTCTTTCACCGAGACGACGATGATATCGCCGACCGATGCATAGCGGCGGTGCGAACCGCCGAGGACCTTGATGCACTGAACCCGGCGAGCACCGGAATTGTCAGCGACATCCAGATTGGTCTGCATCTGGATCATTTGGTTTCTCCCGACTTCCCGGACCGGCCATCTGGCACATTGGCCCGGGGGTTTCGATCAAACCGAGATGTGACGGCCTTAGTCGGCGATCACCTCCCAGCGTTTGGTTTTGGATTTCGGCGCGCATTCGATGATGCGCACCGTGTCACCCACGGCAAATTTCTCTGCCTCATCGTGCGCCCGATACTTCTTGGACTTACGGATGGTCTTTTGCAGCACCGGGTGCTTGAAACGACGTTCGACCGAAACGGTGACGGTCTGGGCGTTGGCGGTGCTGGTCACGGTGCCTTGCAGGATACGCTTGGGCATGTCTCAAGGCTCCTCTTATTCGGATGCCGCTTGCGCGGCTTTCTGGTTCAGCGCGGTGTTCACGCGCGCCACGTCGCGGCGCACCTGACGGATACGCGCGGTGTTTTCAAGCTGGCCCGAGGCCTGCTGAAAGCGGAGGTTGAAGGCCTCTTTCTTCAGCTGCACAAGATCGTCGCGGAGCTGGTCCGGCGTCTTGTCCATCAGTTCACTGGCTTTCATCGCCAAGTTCCTTTTTTCAACATCACCGGAGAGCCCCATCGTTTGCGTGGGTCACCCTGATTCCCGGTGGAGGTGGATGAAAGCGCCGTATAGGAGCCTTCGGCCGTTATAGCAAGCGCTTTCTGCGGGGGCGCGTTATACGGGCCGCGCCCCGGCACGATCTTGATTGTTTCGAAAACGCGCACGCTGTGTTGCAAACGGTCGCTTGGACCGCAGAACAACCGCAAGGTATTGTGGTCCCGATATTTCTCAACGCGTTAAGAGGTCCGCATGGAGCTTTTTGTTCTGCTCAGTTTTCTCACGCTGGCTCTGGCAGCGGCCTCAACCGATGGCGACGACACCGATACCGCCGACACAGGCGGGGAAACCCCGCCCAACCCGTGGCAACCCGACGACGACACGCAGGGGCCTGGGGACGAAGAACCCGGACCCGGCGACCCCGCTAGTCCGGTTTCCCTCTCCATCACCAGCAGCGGTGCGTTCACAGGCAGCACCGGGGACGACACAATCACGCTGGGCGATCCGGCGGATTTGGATCTCGACGGCCCCGTCTCCATCCTCGCCAATGACGGTGACGACCTTATCGATCTCTTTCCCGGTGACGACTACAGCGACGCCGAAGCGCTCGATGACGCACTGATCGCGGGCCTCAACGTGGATGCCGGGGCAGGCGACGATACGGTCGATGCGGTGGGCGAAACCGCCGTGATCGACGCTGGCACGGGCGATGACAGTATTTCGTTCTTTGGCATTGACACCACCATCACCAGCGGCGAGGGCGATGACGTGGTCACCGTCGAGTCCGGTGGCGGCGACCCGATCATCGTCGACGGCGGGCCAGGCGCAGACACGATCACCGGTGCCGTCAATGTGCGGCTGAATGGTGGCGAAGGCGATGATGTCGTCACAGGCATCGGCGGCCCTTTTGCCGGCGCGGGTTATGTCGCGGTCTCCGATGGCGGTCCGGGGGACGATACGGTCGGCTACGACGTCTTGACCGACCTGTCAGGTCAGGGTTCGACCCAGATCGCCCGCGGCGGCACCGGGGCCGATCAGTTTGTGCTGACCATCGACGAAGGCGACCCCGACGCGACTATCGACTTTGCCAGCACGCCGGCGCTTGGTCAGTTGGATGGCGAAGGCAACACGATCTTCGGCGCGGGCGATTACCGCTTTTCCGACACGTCCGAGGTGTTCTTTGACACGCTTGTGGTCGAGGATTTTGAACCGGGCATCGACAGCCTGGTACTGGAGGCCGATGCTCAGGGTGACGGCTACGCGCTGGCGTCGGTGACGATCAGCGAGGTCTCGGCCCCCGGTGGCGGCACCGATACCGAGGTCGCGCTGCGCTACGAAAACCCGGCGAGCTTTGACCGCGTGGTTATTGTCACTCTCGAGGGCGCAACTGGCGTCAGCGCCAGCGACATCTCGCTGGACGGCGCGGACCCGGATTTGTCGTTGGAATTCGCCTGATCTTTTGCCCTTGAAGGCTTTGGTCCGTTGGCCGTACTACGTGCGGCCCGCTCAGTCCCACTTGTAATTGAAGCTGACGCTGATCCGTTCGTCCTCTTCGGCCATGTTCATCGGCACCTCGTGGCGCAGCCAGCTTTCCCACAAGAGCACATCGCCAACCTCGGGTTTGACGTAGACAAAGCTGCGCAACTCCTCCCGCGCGTCTTTTACCCGCGGCGGTGCGGCCATCATCATCGGCAGACGCGGGTCCTCGAGCTTGAGCGCGGCCGCCCCCTCGGGCATGGCCACATAGGTGGTGCCGCTGATCACTGAGTGCGGATGGATATGGCTGGAATGCGTGCCGCCGGGCGGCAGGATGTTGATCCAGATATCTTCGAGCACCAGGCCCTTGCCGCCCAGATCAAACTGCAGATCCTCGGCAAACGCCGCGACGTGCTTGTCCAGCGCCGTGACCACGTCAGCAAAGATCGGAAACCGCCAGGGCAAGTCGGTGAGCGACGCATATGAGGTGTAGCCCGGATATCCTTCGGTCTCACACCATTCCTGCCCCGCCTCATCGTCCTCGGCAATGGAGTAACACGACGCTTCCAGCTCCTGCGCGTCAATGACGCCAAAGTCATTGAGACGGGTGTGATAGAGGCGAGTGGCGAAGAGGGATCTGATCTGGGGCATGGTCCGGGCCGAAACTTTGTTAGGATTTCCAGACTTCTATGCTAATCTTTGGCCGTTCTGAATTGCTTTATTACGGAGATGCTTATGAAATGCGGTAAAGTCTGTTCGGCGCAGGGGTGCAACAAAAAGTGCGTCAAGGATTACCAGACCTGCAATGGCATTCACTATTGTCGGCAACACCATCCGGATCATAACTGACCAAAACTAACCCCCCGCCGGTTAGGGCGGGGGTTCACTGTTTCCAAGGTGCGGGCTCTCATCGCCTTTGCAGGCAAAGCCGACTGCCGCCCGCTCGGCGGCAAAGCCGCCGTTCACCAGTCTTCGCGGACCACGACGCGGGTTTTGACCGGGAGCTTCATCGCGGCGAGGCGCAGGGCTTCGCGGGCGATGCCTTCGGCGACGCCGTCGATCTCGAACATCACGCGGCCAGGCTTGACCTTGCAGGCCCAGCGGTCGACCGAGCCCTTACCTTTACCCATACGCACTTCGATGGGCTTGGCGGTGATCGGGGTGTCCGGGAAGATGCGGATCCAGACCCGGCCCTGACGCTTCATGTGACGCGTCATGGCACGACGGGCGGCTTCGATCTGGCGCGCGGTGACGCGCTCAGGCTGAAGCGCCTTGAGGCCATAGGTGCCAAAGTTCAGATCAGAGCCGCCCTTGGCTTCGCCCTTGATCCGGCCTTTGTGCATCTTGCGGAATTTCGTACGCTTTGGTTGCAGCATATCTTAGTTCCTCCGACCGCCGCCGGCACCACGCGGTGCGGGGCCGTCCTGCAGTTCCTGGGCCTTGCGATCCCGAGCCGACGGATCATGTTCCATGATCTCGCCTTTGAAGATCCAGACCTTGATGCCGATGATGCCATAGGGCGTTTCCGCCTCGACACTGGCGTGATCGATGTCAGCGCGCAGCGTGTGCAGCGGCACCCGGCCTTCGCGGTACCATTCGGTCCGGGCAATCTCGGCCCCGCCAAGGCGGCCCGCGACGTTCACCCGGATACCCAGGGCGCCCATACGCATGGCGTTCTGCACCGCGCGCTTCATGGCACGGCGGAAAGACACCCGGCGTTCCAGCTGCTGGGCGATGCTTTCCCCCACCAGACGCGCGTCCAGTTCCGGCTTGCGCACCTCGACGATGTTGAGGTGCAGCTCGCTATCGGTCATCGTGGCGAGCTTTTTGCGCAGGGTTTCGATGTCTGCGCCTTTCTTGCCGATGATGACACCCGGACGGGCGGTGTGAACGGTCACGCGGCACTTTTTGTGCGGACGTTCGATGATGACACGGGCGACACCGGCCTGCTTGCACTCTTCATGGATGAATTCGCGGATCGCGAGGTCTTCCAGCAGAAGATCGCCATAGTCCTTGGTGTCGGCGTACCAGCGGCTGTCCCAGGTGCGGTTGACCTGCAGACGCATGCCGATCGGATTGGTCTTGTTACCCATTAGGCTTGCTCCTCAACCTGACGCACCTTGATGGTGAGTTCCGAGAACGGCTTGTTGATGCGGCCAAAACGGCCCCGTGCCCGCGGACGGCCACGCTTCATCACCAGGTTCTTGCCCACATAGGCCTCGGCCACGACGAGTTCGTCGACATCGAGGTTGTGGTTGTTCTCGGCGTTGGCGATGGCCGATTGCAGGCACTTTTTGACGTCCTCGGCAATCCGCTTGCGCGAAAAGGTCAGATCGGTCAGCGCCTTGTCGACCTTCTTGCCGCGGATCATGGCGGCGACGAGGTTCAGTTTCTGCGGGCTGGTGCGCAGCATGCGCAGCTTGGCCATCGCTTCGTTGTCCGCCACGCGGCGGGGATTCTTATCCTTGCCCATGGCTTACTTCCTCTTGGCTTTCTTGTCCGCCGCGTGGCCGTAGTACGTCCGCGTGGGGGAGTATTCACCGAATTTCTGGCCGATCATGTCCTCGGTCACGTTGACCGGGATATGCTTCTGACCGTTGTAGACGCCAAACGTCAGGCCCACGAACTGGGGCAGGATCGTCGAGCGGCGCGACCAGATCTTGATGACTTCGTTTCTGCCCGATTCACGCGATGCCTCGGCTTTCTTCAGCACGTAGGAGTCGACGAACGGGCCTTTCCATACAGAGCGGCTCATGTCTTAGCGCCCCTTCTTCTTGGCATGACGCGAGCGGATGATCAGCTTTTGCGATGCCTTGTTGGTGTTGCGGGTGCGCTTGCCCTTGGTCGGCTTGCCCCAGGGGGTCACCGGGTGACGACCACCCGAGGTCCGGCCTTCACCACCACCATGCGGGTGATCGATCGGGTTCATGACGACACCCCGGACGCTCGGACGCTTGCCATAATGGCGCATGCGGCCGGCCTTGCCGAAGTTCTGGTTGGAGTTGTCGGGGTTCGACACGGCACCGACGGTGGCCATGCATTCCTGACGCACCATGCGCAGCTCACCCGAGCTCAGGCGGATCTGGGCGTAACCGCCGTCACGGCCGACAAACTGGGCATAGGTACCCGCGGCGCGTGCGATCTGGCCACCCTTGCCGGGCTTGAGCTCAATATTGTGCACGATGGTGCCGATCGGCAGGCCGCTGAACGGCATTGCGTTGCCCGGCTTGATGTCAGCCTTGGCCGACGAGATGACCCGGTCGCCCACACCCAGACGCTGGGGGGCAAGGATATAAGCCTGTTCGCCATCGTCATACTGGACAAGCGCGATAAAGGCCGTGCGGTTGGGGTCATATTCGATCCGGGCGACGGTGCCCGAGACATCGAACTTGTTGCGTTTGAAATCGACGATCCGGTAGAGGCGCTTTGCCCCTCCCCCGCGGCGGCGCGAGGTGATCCGTCCGGTGTTGTTGCGGCCGCCCGACTTGGTCAGACCCTCGGTGAGGGCCTTGACGGGACGTCCTTTATACAGCTCCGAACGGTCGATCAGCACCAGCCCGCGCTGGCCCGGCGTCGTCGGCTTGTACGACTTGAGTGCCATGCTTTCTGTCTTCCGTTTAGCAAACG
>JASJCC010000167.1 GCA_030066175.1 Paracoccaceae bacterium
ATTCCGCGCGAGGCGTTTGTCCCGCGGGACAAGGTCGAAGCCGCCTATATCAGCGAAAACATCGAATTGGCCGTTGCCGAGATCCAGCGCATCCAGCATCTTGGCAAAGGTGCGCGGCTCCAGCAGCACGCGGGCATCGGCCAATTCGATGTTTTCGCTGATATAGGCGGCTTCGACCTTGTCCCGCGGGACAAACGCCTCGCGCGGAATGGTCAGCATGGCATCGATGATCGGAAACTCCGTCACGTCCGAGGGTCGCACCTGAGTATCGACCATCATGCGCCGGCGGGTGGTGAAGTCTGACATGGACTAAACTCTTTCGTTCAGAACTTTGAGGTCTTGTGCCACAGTTGACCCCGCCCGGCAATGTCGCAACACGAAAAACCACAGGCCCACCCCTGCGGCAGATCGCCAATCCTCAAGTGGCCCTCAGCGAGGCGGGATAACCGCTTGACGCTCCGCCTGCGAGGTTCTAAGCAAACCCACCCTCTGGCGAGTTGGCGGAGTGGTGACGCAGCGGATTGCAAATCCGTGTACACCGGTTCGATTCCGGTACTCGCCTCCAATAATCTGTATTGAACTCCGTCGACGGTAATCGACTAACTTGGACAGGCGAGCCATCCACTGCCGCTTGCTCGTCGAAGTACTTTGCTGCCGGGTCTCGACCCAATGCTCTGGAAGTTTTCCAACCTGGCCGGTTTGACTGCGTGTAATTGCCGCGCCTATTTCGAATTCGGTGCAGTTCAAATAGCAATAGAGAGGTCAAATATACCGCCCCTGTATGACGGAACGGGATGGGATTGGCTTTGAATTCGCACTCACCCTGATAGATCGCAACCGAGAGCCGGCACAAAATCCTGTTGGCACCCAACAGAATTAGTAGTTCATTTCTCTGTACCAACTAGAGGAAAGGCTAAACAGAGTATGCCCGTTTTTGACCATCAAGTAACCGCCGGCGTTGTATTTGACTTGGCGGATCATGTGCCCGCGGAATTGCCCGAGGGTTCCACCGAAAAATATCGTGGAAAAATCACTGGGACCGAAGGAAATGACACAATCACCGCCCATGACTATGATCACGTCAAACAGACACATATCTATGCTCGCGAAGGTGACGATCTCATCAATATGGTGTTCTACAGTGGTGGGGACCAATACGCTCCGAATAACCAATGGGCCAAAGTTCACGGCCACCATGTACGCGGTGATCGCGATGGCGACATTGACCGGGGCGACGACACTTTCAATTTCGTTGGAGTCGACACTGTCAGCGGTATTGTTCAAGGGCGCATAGAAGACTTCGACATTGACCGGGATACGTTGGCAATCGACGGCGTGCCGATTACACAGTCGGAACTCGAGAATGGCAGCGGAACGACAGCAGGATACAGCTGGAGAATTGTTCTCTCGAATGGTGATCACAACGATCCCGGCACCCAGCCGCAACAATGGCTCCTGATTGAGACGGGCGAAGGCGGGTATGTCTTCTACGCTCTCGAAGGTGCGCGGGTGGATATGAATGGAGATGGCGGTGCAAACAAGGACGGGAGCGGCGGCGGTGCACAAGAATCCCATTTCCTCACAAACCAGCAGACATACCCGATTTTCGGTTCGTTGTCCGCGGTGCCTTATGTTGATCCGGTCAATCACATTCCAGATCAATACATTGGATCAGCGCACCCCGATGGTCTCACAATAAACGATGTAGATGACTCCGCAGCGGACCTCATCCCAATTCTAGGTACCAACGTGGCCGACGTGATCGCCGCAGGCCTAAACAACGACAGCGTCCAAGCCGGGGACGGCAACGACAGAGTCTGGGGCGGAAGTGGCGATGACACGTTGTTGGGAGAAGGCGGCAACGACTCCCTATTTGGTGGGCCCGGGAACGACCATCTGATTGGAGGCACTGAAAATGACGCCCTGAAAGGTCAGTCTGGTGACGATACTTTGGACGGTGGGGGCGGCAATGACAATCTGCCCGGTGAAGAAGGCGATGACTCGATCCTTGGCGGAGCCGGCAATGACTCCTTGGGTGGCGGCGAAGGCAACGATACGCTGGAAGGTGGTGCCGGCGATGACCGTGGTGGCGGTGGACCGGGCGACGACTCGATCAAAGGTGGCGACGGCCACGACAGCCTGAATGCCGGCGCAGGGAACGACACCGTTTACGGCGGCGATGGAAACGACACGATGAATGCCAGCACTGGCGACGACATAATGTATGGCGGCCGCGACAATGACGTCTTCCAAGGAGGTGACGGCCAAGACACTATCTATGGAAACGCGGGTGAAGACTCGCTTTCCGGCGGAAACGGCAACGACCTCATCCGAGGCCACCAAGATAACGACAGCGTTAGTGGCGGCGCGGGCAATGATACGCTCTTTGGCGGCGGTGAAAACGACACCATAAACGGTGGCGCAGGCGACAACCTCCTTACGGGCGGTCAGGGTGCAGACGTGTTCCTGTTCAACAACCTGGTTGCGGACGGGGACGACACGATCACGGATTTCACGGTTGGCGTAGACCAGATAAACCTGATCGGACATCCGAGCATCGACACTTACGCCGAACTGAATGCGGCCGACATGACTGTCAATGATGTGAGCGGTGTCATGCTCTATTTCGGGGATAGCACGATCTTCCTGCAGAACGTGACCGCGGCGCAGCTTGACAACGACGACTTCATCTTCTGACGTCGCCAAGCCGGGCTGATTGGGCGGTGCCTTGCCTGATCGGCATGCACCCGACGAAAAACATTGGGTGGCGCGGGACATGTTCGCGCCACCTCACCACCCAACCTGCCTTTGAAACCGGCACCTTGGTGTCTGTATCGGATTTCGGCTTGCATATCGCTGCCGACCTAACCTGCCGCGTCCTGCCGCTTTTCAACCCCTTGAACCGCGCCTGCGAACGGGCGATGTAGGGGTAAGGAGAGTTCATACATGGCATTGCCGGTCCGCGATCAGGTGAAGTATTGGGGCGTTTCCCTGGCCATCTTTGTGGTGGTGCTGTGGTTCCTGGGCGATGTGCTGTTGCCGTTCGTGCTGGGCGGTGCGATTGCTTATTGCCTGGATCCGGTGGCTGACCGGCTGGAAAAGATGGGCCTGTCGCGCGGGGCGGCGACGGCGACGATCACGATCTTCAGCATCCTGGCCTTTGTGGTTGTCTTTCTGGCGATCATTCCGGCGCTGGTGCAGCAGACCTTGCAGCTTTTCAACCTCGCACCGCAGCTCTTCCGCGACCTGCAGAGCTTTCTGAACGAACGCTTTCCCAACATCCTGGTCGAAGGCAGCGCCGTGCGGGAGACGCTGGTCTCCCTTGGCGATACGATCCGCGAACGTGGCGGGCAGCTGTTGGAAACGGCGCTGAGCTCGGCCGCGTCGCTGTTAAACCTAGTACTGCTCTTTGTGATCGTGCCGGTCGTGGCCGTTTACATGCTGCTGGATTGGGACCGGCTGGTGGCGCATATCGACACGCTGATCCCGCGGGATCATGCGCCGACGATCCGGCAATTGGCGACCGAGGTGGATCGGGTTCTGGCCGGATTCATCCGCGGCATGGGCTCGGTCTGTCTGATCCTGGGCACCTATTACGCCATCGCTTTGTGGCTGGTGGGGCTGCAATTTGGGCTGGTGGTTGGCGTGGTCGCGGGTGTGCTGACCTTTATCCCTTATGTCGGGGCCATCGTCGGCGGGGCGCTGGCGCTTGGGCTGGCGCTCTTTCAGTTCTGGGGCGAATGGGTCTGGATCATCGCGGTCTGGGCGATTTTCCAGTCCGGCCAATTCATCGAAGGCAACATCCTGACGCCCAAGCTTGTCGGTTCCAGCGTTGGGCTGCACCCGGTCTGGCTGTTGCTGGCGCTGTCGGTGTTTGGGTCGCTCTTTGGGTTTGTCGGGATGCTGGTGGCGGTGCCTTTGGCCGCCGCCCTTGGCGTGATTGCCCGTTTCGCCACGCAGCAATACCGCGACAGCCGGCTTTATCGCGGTTTGAGTCACCGAGACAGCGAATGACCTCCGATCGCCAGATGCCGTTGCCCCTGCCGACCGAACAGGCACTGGGGCGGGCGGACTATTTCGTGTCTTCCGCCAACGCGATGGCTTTGGCGCTGATAGATGGCTGGCGAGATTGGTCGCCGCGCAAGCTGGTGCTGGTGGGGCCTGCTGGAGCCGGCAAAACGCACCTGGCGCGGATCTGGGCGCAGGAGAGCTGGGCCAACACCTTGGCAGCGCGAGACCTTGTAGAGGCCGATATCCCGGCCCTGGCCGAGGGCAACGTGGTGGTGGAAGACGTGACCGAGATCGCGGAGGATCGGGCGGCAGAAGAGGCGCTGTTTCACCTGCACAACCTGGTGCTGGCGCAGGGCCACACGCTGCTGATGACCGCCGACACGCCGCCGGTGGAATGGGCTTTGACGCTGCCCGATCTGAAAAGCCGGATGATGGGCTGCCAGACCGCGACTTTGTCGGAACCCGACGACACCCTACTGGCCGCGCTTCTGGCCAAGCTTTTTGCCGACCGGCAGATCGTGCCGACGCCCAAGGTGATCCCCTACCTCATCCGCCACATGCCGCGCAGCTTTGCCATGGCGCGGGCCATCGTGACGGCGCTCGATGCCGCTGCCCTCGGCACCGCCAAGGGCGTGAACCGCCCATTGGCGCAGCGCGTGCTGGCGCAGCTTGAACAGGCCGGGGAAAACCTGCCACAATAGGCATGTGTTTCGCCAAATCGTTGCAATGACAAAGGTATACCCGCGCCATGACCCAGGCCGACTTTCTGAAATCTCCGGTGCCACCCGCCCAGGTGATCGAAGATGTTGACCTGACCGGCCCGGCGCGGTTCCACAATCGTGAGCTCAGCTGGCTGGGCTTTAATTGGCGGGTATTGGAAGAGGCGGAAAACCCCCGTGTGCCGCTGCTGGAGCGGCTGCGCTTTCTGTCCATCTCCGCCGCCAATCTCGATGAGTTCTACACTGTCCGCGTCGCCGGCCTGCGCGAGCTGGCGCAAGAGGGCAACACCACCCCTGCCGCCGACGGGCTGACCCCGGCCGAACAGCTGGTGCTGATCAACGAGGACGCCCGCAACCTGATGGCGTCGCAGCAGCGCGTACTGACCCAATTGCGCACCGAAATGGAGGCCGCCGGCATCTGCATCGTCGGCCGCAAGCAGATCACCGAAGCGGATGTCGCCCATCTAAAGACCGACTTTCTACGCAAGGTCTTTCCGGTCTTGTCACCGCTGGCCATCGATCCGGCGCATCCCTTTCCGTTCATCGCCAATATGGGCTATTGCCTGGCGCTGCAATTGCAGCGCAGCAAGGACAAGCGCCCGCTGCAGGCGCTGCTGCCGATCCCGGCGCAGATCGACCGCTTCATGGCCCTGCCCGCCCCCGAGGGGCAGATGCGGTTCATCGCGCTAGAGGACGTGCTGCTCTTGCACGCGGACAACCTCTTTCCGGGCTACACAGTCAAAGACCAGTTCGGCTTTCGCGTCTTGCGCGACAGCGACCTGGAGGTCGAGGAAGAGGCCGAAGACCTGGTGCGCGAATTCGAGGTGGCGCTGAAACGCCGCCGCCGCGGGCAGGTGGTGCGCCTGACCACCTCGGTCAATCCGCCCAAGGCGCTGCGCTCTATCGTGATGCGCGAACTGCATGTGCGCGATGAAGAAGTGATCGAGCTTGAGGGCATGATCGGCATCGCCGACCTCAAAGAGCTGGTGATCGACGACCGGTACGATTTGCTCTGGCAGAACTTTCACCCGCGGGTGCCCGAACGGGTGCAGGACCATGACGGCGATATGTTCGCCGCCATCGCCCGCAAGGACATGTTGCTGCACCACCCCTATGAGACCTTTGACATGGTGGTGCGGTTTCTCAACCAGGCGGCGCGGGATCCGGATGTGGTGGCGATCAAGCAAACGCTTTATCGCACCTCGCGCAACTCTCCCATCGTCGAGGCGCTGTGTGAGGCGGCCGAAGACGGCAAATCCGTCACCGCGTTGGTCGAGCTGAAAGCGCGGTTTGACGAGGCCGCCAATATCCGCCAGTCGCGCCGGCTGGAACGCGCGGGCGCGCAGGTGGTCTATGGGTTCCTTGATTGGAAGACCCACGCCAAGATCAGCACCGTGGTGCGCCGCGAAGGCGATGAGCTGGTGACCTACACCCACTATGGCACCGGGAATTACCACCCGATCACCGCCAAGATCTATACCGACCTGTCGTTCTTTACCTGTGATCCGGCGCTGGGGCGCGATGCGACCAAAGTGTTCAACTACCTGTCGGGCTATGCCCAGCCCGACGGCTTGGAAAACCTGCAGATCTCGCCCCACAGTCTCAAACCCGGGATGCTCGAGCTGATCGAAGCCGAAGCCGAACATGCCCGCAACGACAAGCCGGCGCAGATCTGGATCAAGATGAATTCGCTGATCGAACCGGACATGATCGACGCGCTGTATGCCGCCAGCCAAGCCGGCGTGCAGATTGATTGCGTCATTCGCGGGATTTGTGGATTGCGTCCTGGGATCAAGGGGTTGTCGGACAATATTCGCGTGAAATCCATCGTTGGGCGGTTTTTGGAACACAGCCGCATCGTCTGTTTCGGCAATGGCAAGGGGCTGCCGCATTCCAAGGCGCGGGTGTTTATTTCCTCGGCCGATTGGATGGGCCGCAACCTCAATCGCCGGATTGAAACGGGGGTCGAGATTCACAACGCCACGGTCAAGGCACAGATCGTCAGCCAGATCATGGCCGCCAACCTTGCCGACACCGCGCAAAGCTGGGTGATGGAGCCCAGCGGCAGCTTTACCCGCCACCCGGTGCCCGAGGGCGAATTCGCCTTTAACTGCCACCGGTTCTTTATGGAAAACCCGTCGCTTTCGGGGCGCGGATCGGCCGGGGCCAGCGACGTGCCGATCCTGACCCACACCGATGATGTCTGACCTTGCGTCAGACGGCCCAAAGCGTGGTCAGGCGGCTTGACCGTGATTGGCCGCTCGGTCAATCTGCTTGCGGTGATGAGGAAAGGTTATGGACGGTCTTAACGACGCCAGCCATAGCGATTGGGGGCCCTTTGGACGGCCGCTGTTTGACGATCCCAAGGCGCGGGCGCTGTCCCGCGTGGGCGTCGTTGATATCGGGTCAAACTCGGTCCGATTGGTGGTGTTCGACGGCGCCGCCCGCTCACCTGCCTATTTCTACAACGAAAAGATCATGTGCGGACTGGGGGCCGGCATGGCCGAGTCCGGCAAGCTCAACCCCGATGGCAAACTGCGCGCGTTAGAGGCGCTGCAGCGCTTTCAACTTCTGGCCCAAGGGATGGAGGTGTCGCCGCTGACAGCCGTCGCCACCGCCGCCATGCGCGAAGCCAGCGACGGACCCGCCTTTTGCGACGAAATCGAAGCCGCGACCGGTATCAAGGTCTGGATCATCGATGGCGAGGAAGAGGCACGCCTCTCGGCGCAAGGTGTGCTGCTGGGCTGGCCGGGGTCTTTCGGGCTGGTCTGCGATATCGGAGGGTCGTCGCTGGAACTGGCCGAGATACAGGGCGGCGACGTGGGTCGACGGATCACCTCACCCCTCGGTCCCCTGAAATTCAAAGACCTGGAAGGCGGCAAGAAAGCCCGCGAAAAGCATATCCGCAAGACGATGAACCGGCTGGCCGAACACATGGGCGCCCAGCGCGACCGGATGTTTCTGGTGGGCGGGTCGTGGCGGGCGATTGCGCGGATCGACATGCAGCGCCGGGGCTATCCGCTTCACGTGCTGCATGAATACCGGATGGATGCGGATGCGGTGGCGCAAACGGTGGCCTATATCGAAAACGCCGATCTCGAAGCGCTGCGGCGCGAGTGCGGTGTGTCGTCGGCACGGATGGAGCTGGTGCCCTACGCCGCCGAGGTGCTGACACAGCTTGTCGCCACGTTCGAGCCAAAGGACATTGCGATGTCGAGCTATGGCATCCGCGAGGGCCTGCTTTACGAACAGATGCCGCAAGAGCTGCGTGACCGCGATCCGCTGATCGAATCCTGCCGATTTGCCGAAGCCAAAGACGCGCGGCTACCCGGCTATGGCCGCAAGCTTTACAAATTCGTCCAGCCGCTCTTTCCGCAGGCCGGCACTGCGCATCGGCGGCTGATCAAGGCGGCGTGCCTGTTGCACGACGTCAGCTGGCGCGCGCATCCCGACTACCGGGCCGAGGTTTGTTTTGACAATGCCACGCGCGCCAACCTGGGTGGTTTGAAACATGGTGAGCGGATCTTTTTGGGGCTGGCACTGCTGCACCGATACCGCAACAAGCGCGAAGGCACCCGGTTCGAAGAGCTTTATGACCTGATCGATGAACCCACACGGAAACGCGCCGAGATCCTGGGCAAGGCGTTGCGTTTTGGCGCCATGCTGTGGATGTCGGACGTCACCAAGGATGGCGCGTCATTGGATTGGGCGCCAAAGACAAAGACGCTGAGCCTGACGATGAACCAGGCCGCCGCGCCACTTTACGGCGAAGTGGCCGAGGCGCGGCTGAATTCACTGGCGGTGTCGCTGGGCGCCGCGCATGTGAAGGTCGATTTCAAATAGGATCACAGTTCGATCTCACCCTGGGGTTCAGCCATTTCCTGCGGCGTTTTCTTGCGCAGGATGATGTCGCCATTGGGCAGGACTTCCGGTGGATGATAAGCCGACCAGTCTTCCACCTCATCCATCAGATCGCGCAGCGCCGGGCCCATTTGCTGGGCAAAGTCGCGCAACGCCGGCTCCATTTCCCGCGCCATGCCTTCGAGCCCGTCGAGCACCGGTTCCATCTCGTCCATCAGCCCGCGGAAAAAGAGCTGCGCGCCCCTTTCCATCAGGCTCAGGCCCTCTTCTTGCTCTTGCGCAAGGGCGGGTGTGGTGCTCAGGGACAGGGCGATCAGGAACGGGGCAAACTGTTTCATAACCTTGAATATAGGCACGAAAGCGCGCTCTGATAAGGGTCAGATGTCGATATCGACCGAAACCGGGAAGTGATCCGAGGCGGTCAGCAGCGCCTCACGCAGCTCGGGCGTTTGCCAGCAGACCGGGTCGTCAAACGGGTGCCAGATGCGCCATTTCGGGCTGTGCCCGCGCAGATCTTCGGACACCAGGATATAGTCCAGCATCGCCTGAAGATAGCGTTCCTGATCCGCCAGATAGAACCGCGCTGTGGTTGGATGCGGGCCCAGCCGGGACTTGAGCGCCGACACCGCATGCGGATCAAAAAGGCGTGGCCCACCATCCCCCAAAAGGATCTCGAGAGAGCCGCGGCCAAAGAG